>CALFJA010000069.1 GCA_937877605.1 uncultured Prevotellaceae bacterium
TCTTTCTTGTCGCTGACCAGTTTGCGCAGGATCATGATCATCACGATGGAGGTGGTCAGGTTGTCGAGGATGGCGCTGAGGAAGAAGGTCATGAAAGCGATGCGCCAGAGCAGTCCGCGTTTCGATTTTGTCTGCAAGGTGTCGCGCACGAAGTTGAATCCTCCGTTCTGGTCGACGAGTTCGACGATGGTCATGGCGCCCATGAGGAAGAACAGCGTGGTGCTGGTGGAGCCGAGGTGTCGTTCAATCTCGGCACTGACTATCAGTGCTTTCTCCGCACCGATGGCATTGGTCAGATATTGTGATGGGTCTATCATGAACAGCGTCCAGCAGGCCACGAACATGAGCAGGGCAGTGGCTGCCTTGTTCACCTTTGTAAGACTTTCAATGGCAATGAAGAAGTAGCCGATACAGAAAACTACGACGATTGCAAGTGTAAGTGTTGACATGGTTGTTTAGTCGTTTGGTTGTTTGGTTGTTTGGTTGTTTGGTTGTTTGGTTGTTTGGTTGTTTGGTTCTCCCGACTCGCGAGCTCGTAGGAGCGCAGCAGCGAGCGGTTTGGTCGTTTAGTCGTTTAGTCGTTTGGTCGTTTAGTCGTTTAGTCGTTTGGTCGTTTAGTCGTTTGGTTGTTCGGCAGCCCTGAAGTTTGCCAGGTTGCTTTCGTCGAATGTCTTGATGTAGGCAGCCTTGCCGGTGACATTCTCCTCGGCCATCTGCAGATAGACATGAGCCGACTTGGAGAACAGTTCGGGGGCCTTGGTGGCATCGTCGAGCAGCAGGAGCGACATCACAATCTCGCCGGTCATGTCGTAGAGGCGGCGTGCCAGGAAGTCGTGCACCTCCTGGTTGTTCTTCTCCTTGACCAGGTTAATGCTCTGCTCGTAGGTCTCCACCATAGCCTTTACGCGCTCCTTGAGCGGTTGCAGGTCGGCGGCGACCTCTCTTTCGAGCATTTCGTGGATGATGTTGAGGTAGGTGCCGTTGGTGATGTAGCGGATGGCTGCTACCACCTGCAGTTGTGTCGTACCCTCGTAGATGCTGAAGATGCGTGCATCGCGCATCAGTCGCTGACACTTGTATTCCATGATAAAGCCCGAGCCACCGTGTATGGAAACACCGTCGTAGGCGTTTTGGTTGGCATATTCGGAGGTCATACCCTTTGCCAGCGGTGTGAAAGCGTCGGCCAGGCGGCTGTATTGTTTCAGTTCCTGCTTCTCCTCAAGGGTGAGCGGTCGGTCGCGCTGAATGTCCTCAAGTGCCTTGTAGACATCGACGAGGCGCGAGGTCTGGTAGAGGAGCGAGCGTCCTGCATCGAGTTTGGCCTTCATGCGGCTGAGCATGTCGTAGACGGCGGGGAAGTGTATGATTTCCTGTCCAAACTGTGCGCGCTCCTTGGCGTAGGCAAGTGCCTCGTTGTAGGCTTCCTGCGAGAGTCCGGTCGACTGGGCTGCAATGCCCAACCGTGCTCCGTTCATCAGAGCCATGACATATTTTATGAGTCCCAGTCGGGTGCTTCCGCAGAGTTCTGCCTTGGCGTTCTTGTAGGTAAGTTCGCAGGTGGGTGAGCCGTGTATGCCCAGTTTATGCTCGATGTGGCGCACATCCACTCCGCCCTGCCGCTTGTCGTAGATGAACATGGAGAGTCCGCGGCCGTCTTTCGTACCTTCTTCGGAGCGTGCCAGCACGAGGTGAATGTCGGAATCGCCGTTGGTGATGAAGCGTTTCACTCCGTTCAGCCGCCAGCAGTTTTCCTTTTCGTCGAAGGTGGCCTTGAGCATGACGCGCTGGAGGTCGCTGCCGGCATCGGGTTCGGTGAGGTCCATCGACATCGTTTCGCCCTGGCAGACGCGCGGAATGTACTTCTCGCGCTGCTCTTCGGAGCCGAACTCGTAGAGGGTCTCAATGCAGCTCTGCAGCGACCAGATGTTCTGGAAGCTGGCGTCGGCTGCCGAGATGAGTTCGCTGAGCATGGAGAATACGGTGCTTGGCAGGTTCAGTCCGCCGTAGCGGCGCGGCATGGTCACGCCGTAGAGTCCGGCCTTGCGGGTGGCGTCCATGTTCTCGAAGGTCTTGGAGGCATAGATCATGCGGCCGTTCTCGAGGTGCGGCCCTTCCAGGTCGACTGCCTCGGAGTTCGGGGCAATGATGTTCGCTGCGATGTCGCCTGTGAGATCCAGCACCTGGCGGTAGTTCTCGATGGCATCTTCAAAATCGACGGGAGCCTCGGGGTAGGTGTTTGCGTCGGCAAATCCTTTTTCCTTCAGTTCCACGATGCGCTTCATCAGCGGATGGCTCAGGTGAAACGCAATCTCTTTGTGGTCACTATAATAGTTTGACATAGTCTTGTGTGTTACTTGGTGTTCTGCTTATAGTATTTGATTAACTTCGGTACTACCTCTTCGACGGTGCCCACGATGACATAGTCGGCAATGCGGTTGATGGGCGCATCAGGGTCGGAATTTATCGAAATGATGATGCCCGAGTCCTGCATACCTGCAATATGCTGTATCTGTCCGCTGATACCGCAGGCGATGTAGACCTTGGGATGCACGGTTATGCCGGTCTGTCCAATCTGCCGGTCGTGGTCAATCCACCCAGCGTCGACGGCAGCGCGTGAGCCTCCCACCTCTCCGTGTAGAACCTTTGCCAGTTGGAAGAGTTGGTCGAACCCTTCTTTCGAGCCCACGCCGTAGCCTCCTGCCACCACGATGGGGGCGCCCTTGAGGTTGTGGCGGGCGGCTTCCACATGATGGTCGAGCACCTTTACTACGAATGCTTCAGGCGAGACATAGTCGGCCACATTGGGATAGACCACCTCGCCGCGGGCCTTTCCTTCGTAGAGGGCTTTCTGCATCACGCCGGAGCGGACGGTGGCCATCTGCGGACGGTGGTCGGGATTGACGATGGTAGCCACGATGTTGCCTCCGAAGGCGGGGCGAATCTGATAGAGCAGGTTCTCGTAGTGCTTTTCGGTTTTCTTGTCGTCGTAGTCGCCGATTTCCAGTTCCGTACAGTCGGCGGTGAGTCCTGATGTGAGCGATGACGACACCCGGGGGCCGAGGTCGCGTCCGATGACGGTGGCACCGAGCAGGCAAATCTGCGGTTTTTCCTGCTTGAAGAGGTTTACGACAATGTCGGTGTGCGGTGCGGAGGTGTAGGGGAAGAGTCCCTCAGCGTCGAAGACGAAGAGCTTGTCGACGCCGTATGGTAGGATTTGGTCTTCCACCTTTCCCTTGATACCGGAGCCTGCAACGATGGCGTGGAGTTCAACGCCGAGCTGGTTGGCGAGTTTGCGTCCTTTGGTGAGCAACTCCTGAGATACTTCCTGTACCTGTGTACCTTCTATCTCAACATAAACAAACACGGCCTCACCCCCGGCTCCTCTCCCAGAGGCGAGGGGAGTGGTTACTTCCGCATTTGGATTAATTGTCGGCTTGTTATTTTCACTCATAAGTAAATATCTATTTTGTTAATAATCTTGTTTATTACATCTTCCAGATGCTCAATCACTTCCTTGTTGGAAAATCGGATTTCATGAAATCCTTGCCCTTCCAGATATTGTGTCCTTAACCTGTCCAGTTCCTGCTGTTGAGGCTCTTGATGGTATCCTCCGTCTATTTCAATGACGAGTCGGCTGTCGCTATTGAAGAAATCTACTATGAAATCGCCTATAATGTGCTGGCGTCTGAACTTTAGTCCTGGTATTTTTCGCAACCTTTCCCATAGAATGGTTTCGGTTTAGCCCATCTTTGAACGATTTTTCCGTGCTAAAGTTTTGAGTAGGAGGTAACTGTTTGGCGTTGCCGTTTGATAATCCCGTTTCATGAAAAGGAGTGTCTGCTCCCCTCTCATCAGGGAGAGGAGCGGGGGAGAGGCTGTCTTTATCCGATTATTTTTTCTTCCAACAGTTCTTTAATCATTCCTTCTACATCGCAGTCCGAGGCGGTGAGCGTCTTCGACTCCTTTGCCTGGAACACGATGTTCTTCACTGCCTTTACCTTTGTGGGGCTTCCGGCGAGTCCGCACTGTTCGGGGTCACCGTCGACATCGGCCACTGACCACTGGTTGAGGGTGAGGTAAGGGCGTTCGTCGTAGAGTTCGGCATGTGGACAGTCGGGGGTGCGTTCCATGGGGCAGGTGGCATACTTGTACTTCATGACTAGCCTGGCATTCTGCGGGCGGCAGGGCGCTGCCGTTCCGTTCACGGTGATGACGACGGGCAGGGGTGCCTCTACGGTTTCCACGCCGCCGTCGATCATGCGGCGGATGAGGGCCTTGCCGTCCTCCACCTTGAGGATTTCCTCGGCATAGGTCACCTGGTTCAGTCCGAGTTTCTGTGCCACTTGGGGGCCCACCTGTGCGGTATCGCCGTCGATGGCCTGCCTGCCTCCGATGACGATGTCTACATTACCGATTTTCTTGATGGCGGTGGCAAGGGCGTAGCTGGTGGCCAGCGTGTCGGCACCTGCAAAGAGGCGGTCGGTCAGCAGCCATCCGGTGTCGCAGCCGCGGTAGAGTCCCTGGCGGATGATTTCGCCGGCGCGGGGAGGTCCCATGGTCAGGATGCCCACGGTGGTCCCCGGGTGCTGCTCTTTCAGACGGAGTGCCTGTTCGAGCGCATTAAGGTCTTCGGGATTGAAAATGGCGGGAAGGGCAGCGCGGTTCACGGTGCCTTCGGCTGTCATCGCGTCCTTTCCCACATTCCGAGTGTCGGGTACTTGCTTGGCAAGCACTACAATTCTTAAACTCATATTGTTGTGTTGTTAGTTGTGTACATATTTATATATGGCGGTCGCAAAAGTACGCTTTTTTTATGGTGCGACCAAATTCTTCGGCCGAATATTCGGTTTTTCGGCAGGCAATTTCCCATGTTTTGAAAACGCTTGCGGGACAGTCGGCCAACATGCTTCAGACAGCCGTTTTCCAATTGAGCCCCAAATGCATTGCGTTTGGGCTCCTTTTGGCATGCGTTTGGGCTCCATTTGGATTGTGTTTGGGGCTCAAACGGAAAACGCACAGGCACCTTCTGGTGTGCAATCGATGCAAGCCTTTGGCAAACAATGGGTTAAATGCTGTTCTTGCCAGCCGCCATTCTGCCGATTTCGCCATCGGAGAAGAAAAGAAGCCGGCGGACATTGATTATTTTGAAGAAAACTTTTATCTTTGCGAAGAAAAACCAAACCGCTCGGGCTCAGCCCGCTTATATGAGCGAAGCAAATCTTAAGAACCTATATATGAAGAAAATCAGAGCCGCCGTAGTAGGCTACGGCAACATCGGTCGGTATGCAGTAGAGGCTCTGGAGGCCGCTCCCGACTTTGAGATAGCTGGCATCGTGCGCCGTCAGGGTGCCCAGGACAAACCACTGGAACTGACTCCCTACAAGGTGGTGGCCGACATCCGGGAACTGGACCATGTGGATGTGGCCATCCTGGCCACCCCCACCCGCAGTTGCCCTGAGTACGCCAAACAGATGCTCCCTCTGGGAATCAACACCGTAGACTCGTTCGACATCCACGGCAGTATTGTCGACTACCGTCGCGAACTGATGCCGCTGAACAAGGAAACAGGCACCGTCAGCGTGATAGCCGCCGGCTGGGATCCAGGCAGTGACAGCATTGTGCGCACCCTGATGCAGAGCCTGGCACCCAAAGGACTGTCGTACACCAACTTCGGTCCCGGCATGTCGATGGGGCACAGCGTCTGCGTGCGCGGCAAGGAAGGCGTGCGCAACGCCCTCTCCATGACCATCCCGCTGGGCGAAGGCATCCACCGCCGCATGGTCTATGTGGAACTGGAAGAGGGAGCCAGTCTCGAAGAGGTGACACGACAGATAAAGGCCGACCCCTACTTCGCCTCCGACGAGACCCATGTGTTCCAGGTGGAGAGCGTGGACGATGTCCGCGACATGGGACACGGCGTCGACCTGGTGCGCAAGGGCGTCAGCGGCAAGACCCAGAACCAGCACCTCCAGTTCAAGATGAGCATCAACAATCCGGCACTGACCGGACAGGTGCTGGTCAATGTGGCCCGTGCCACCATGCGGCTCCAGCCAGGGTGCTACACCATGGTGGAGATACCGGTGATAGACATGCTCCCAGGCGAGCGCGAAGAACTCATCGCACACCTCGTGTAGTGGGACAATAGACAATAACCAATAGCCAGTAAACAATTGACATTAGGCAATAGACAATAACCAATTGTTCGAGAAGGATGCACATTGTCGACCTTGTCATCTTCCTGGCCTGCACGCTCGGCGTGGTAATCTACGGCAGTTCGTTCTTCCGCCGCGGCATGTCGGCCGACGACTTTACCGCTGCCGGCAAGAACCTTCCCGGCTGGGTGGTGGGCATGTCCATCTTTTCCACCTATGTGAGCAGCATCAGCTACCTGGGCTATCCCGGCAAGGCATACGCCGGAAACTGGAATGCCTATGTCTTTGCGCTGTCCATCCCCATTGCAGCATGGGTGGCCGTGAAGTGGTTCGTGCCTTTCTACCGCCAGCAGACCAGCGTGTCGGCCTACACATTCCTTGAAAAGCGCTTCGGACGCTGGGCACGCCTCTACGCTTCCACCTGCTACCTGCTGACCGAGGTGGCACGCATCGGCACCATCATCTTCCTCCTGGCGCTGCCCATGAACATCCTGCTCGGCTGGCACCTCCCCACCGTCATCGTGCTCACCTGCCTGGCCATACTGGTCTACTCCATGTTGGGCGGCATCAAGGGAGTCATCTGGACCGAGGCCATTCAGGCCATCATCATGATTGGCGGAGCCCTGCTGTGCCTGGCCATCCTGCTCTTCCGCATGCCCGAAGGACCGCGGCAGGTGTTCGACATCGCCATCGCCGAAGGCAAGTCCTCGCTCGGAGAGTTCAGTTCCAGCCTGTCGACCAGCACTTTCTGGGTATGCCTCATCTATGGAATCTTCATTAACCTGCAGAACTACGGCATAGACCAGAACTATGTGCAGCGCTACCATACCGCCAAGAGCACCCGTGCGGCAAAGTTTTCCGTGCTGCTGGGCGGATGGCTCTACATCCCCGTGACAGCCGTTTTCTTCCTGATAGGAACCGCCCTCTACGCGTATAACAAGGTGGAAGGCGGAATGTGGGCTGCGGAAGGGTTGAAGGCCGACTATGTGTTCCCCTATTTCATCGTGAACGAACTGCCCACCGGCGTCACCGGACTGCTCATCGCCTCTATCTTCGCGGCTGGAATGAGCACCGTGGCAACGGCCATCACCTCGTCGTCGACCATCGTGCTGACCGACTTCTACCAGACCTTCCGCCCCAAGGCAGGCAACCGTGAGCGCCTGCTGGTGCTGAAACTGGCCAGCGTCGGCATTGCCATGGCCGGCATCTGCATCTCGCTGGCCATGATAAATGTGGAGAGCATACTCGATGCCTGGTGGAAACTCTCGTCCATCTTCAGCGGCGGTATGCTCGGACTGTTCCTCCTCGGCATCGCAGTGCGCAGGGCCGGGAATGTGAATGCCCTCCTGGGCGTGCTCTGCGGCATCTTTGTCATAGCCTGGATTTCCGTCCACGAATGGCTGCACCTGCCCGACGCGCACCTCTACGAAAGCCTCTCCATCGTGTTCGGAACCATCGCCATCTTCCTTGTAGGATTCCTCACGGCAATCATCTTTAACAATAAACATTAGGCAATAACCAATAAAAATTAACCAATAACAATGAAACATTTGGCAAGAACAATGCGGAAATCTTTTTATATGCTGGGTGCCCTCCTCACAATGGCACTGCTCATGAGTGCCATCCAGGCCTCGGAAACACTGACAAAGGAGAACGGCACCACCATCGTCAACACCAAGACCATCGGCAAGAAAGTCCGCGGATTCAAGGGACTCACCCCCCTGCGCATCCACATCAAGGCCGACAAAATAGTGAAAGTGGAGGCACTGCCCAACCAAGAAACCCCACAGTACTTCGAACAGGCACGCACCCTTCTGAAGAAATATGAGGGGCAACCTGTGAAGAAAGCCCTGAAAATGAAGGTGGACGCAGTCACCGGAGCCACCTATTCGTCCGAGGCACTCAAGGAAAATGTGCGGGTAGGACTGCAATATTATAAGGAACATGCTAAGTGAAAGACAATACCATCTGGAAATTCTTGCTCTTCCTGATGCGTGAACTGATGAAAACAAAATCTATTACTGCCATATCATGAACAAACACTCCCATCTCTTGCTTTGCACCCTGCTGCTCTGCAGCGTCGCCATCTCGGCGCAAAGCAACTACGGCCTGGCTCTGAACCAAAAGCAGGACAGCCTCGTGCGGTCGTCGGTGATGCTGCCTCAGGGCGGTTCTTCCGACAAGATTACCGAAGAGCGCATGAACAAAGGTCTTGTCACCAATCCGTTGGCGGCACTGAGCGGGCAGGCTGCCGGTGTGAATGTGTCGTCGAGTGGAGCCGACCGAATGGCCATGCTCAACAGTGTCCGGGTTCGCGGTACCACATCCGTGGCCGGAGGCAACGACCCACTGGTTATTATCGACGGCGTATCGAGCGACCTCGCCACCCTGTCAACCATCTATCCGGCCGACATCGAGAGCTTCACCATCCTCAAGAACGCCGCTGAAACGGCACAGTACGGTTCCCGTGGTGCCAGCGGTGTCATTGAGGTGACCACCAAGAAAGGCCATGGAGGGCGATTCCGTATCAGCTACGACGGCAGCACAGGCCTGGAGTCGGTCTACAAAACATTGAACATGCTCAATGCAGCAGGCTATGTCAGCACGGCGCAACGGCTGGGACTGCCCTACAACAATGGCGGATACGACACCGATTTCCAGCGCGAGATAACCCGGCTCGGATTCGTACAGAACCACCACATTGCCTTCAGCGGAGGTAACGAAGAGTCGAACTATCGTGCCTCCATCGGATTCATGGACCACAAAACAGTGGTAAAAATCAACCAGTACCAGAATTTCGTGGCTAAACTGGATCTCACGCAGAAAGCCTTCGACAACCTGCTGACCATTGACCTGGGCGTGTTTGGCTCGTCGCAGAACAACAACTATATCTTCGACGAATGGAAACTGTTTTATTCCGCAGCCGCCATGAATCCGACGCTGCCCTATCTTCCCACTGCGCCGGGAACCTGGAGCAAGAATGCCAACGCCTCGCAGATAAATCCGCCCAATGCCTTGCTCAAAGAGAAGAATGACGAGCAAAACCTAAACTTCAACACACACATCGGCTTTACATTCGACATCTCGAAGTACTTGCAGTTCAAACTGTTCGGCTCCTACAGCTATTCATCGACCGAGAACGCACAGTTCTGTCCTACATGGGTTTGGGCACAGGGTCAAGCCTACCGCGGAGAACACAAGGCCATTGGCTATCTTGGCAACGCAATGCTCAACTATCGGCGGACATGGGGCATACACCAACTCAACGCCACCCTGCTGGCCGAATACCAAAAGCAGAAGAACACCGGATTCTGGACACTGGTGAAGGGATTCACCAACAATGATTTCGGCTACGACAACCTTGGCGCCGGATCCATCCGTCCCTACGGAGGAACGGGCAGTAACTTCGAAGACCCGGCACTCGCGTCGTTCATGGGAAGCGTAACCTACCAACTGCTCGACCGATACTCCTTCACAATAACTACCCGTGCCGACGGCAGTTCCATGATTGCCAAGAGCAACCGATGGGGATTCTTCCCCTCTGTCTCGGCCGAATGGGATGTTTCCAAGGAAAAATGGTTCCCCAGAGGAACATCGTCGCTGCTCCAGCCAACTGCCATGAAAATCCGTACAGGCTTTGGAATCTCGGGAAATCTGGGCGGAATCAGCCCCTACAACTCCCTGCAACGATTCCTGCCGGTGGGCATCGTCTCCGTAGACAACACACCAACGGTGACTCTCAGTACACTGAGAAATCAGAACAAAGACCTGAAATGGGAATCGCGTAGCAGTTTCAACATAGGTACCGACATTGCATTCCTACATAACCGCGTGGTGTTGACGGCAGAATACTACACATCCAAGACACGAGACATGCTCTATCTCTACGATGTCCCCGTGCCACCCTACGCCTACAACAAGATGCTTGCAAACCTCGGAAGCATGAGCAACAGTGGTTTTGAACTCGGACTCGGACTCACACCGCTGCAGAAAAAGGACACGGAACTCAACATCAATGTCAACCTGGCATGGCAGAAGAACAAACTCATCTCCCTCTCAGGCTATCACAACGGTACATACCTCACGGCAGACAACATTACCAGCATAGGATCGCTCAACGGAGCAGGCTTCCACGGGGGAGACAACAACATCGTCTATCAAATTGTCGGGCAGCCACTCGGTGTCTTTTACCTCCCTCACTGCACCGGACTCGTACAGGACAGCGACGGATCTTACAGATACGAGATAGCCGATTTGGATGGAAACGGCATCATAAACATTGAAGACGGCGGCGACAGATACATCGCCGGACAAGCCACTCCAAAGGTAACGCTTGGCTCCAACATTTCGTTCCGCTACAAACAGTTCGACATCAGCCTGCAGATGAACGGTGCCTTCGGTCACAAAATCTACAACGGATCCTCCCTTACCTATATGAATATGGGCAGTTTCCCCGACTATAATGTCATGGAAAAGGCTCCTGCACGGAACATCAAGGACCAAACCGCCACCGACTACTGGCTGGAGAGCGGCAACTACCTAAACTTCGACTATCTCACCATCGGCTGGAATGTGCCGCTGCGCTCACGATTCGTCAGCAGCCTGCGACTCTCATGCTCCGTGAATAACCTTGCAACAATAACTGGCTACAGTGGGCTCACACCCATGATAAACAGCTATGTTGTCAGCAACACGCTCGGCATTGACGACAAACTGACCTATCCCTGCTATCGTTCCTACTCCCTTGGTGTGAGCATCAGTTTCTAAACAAACCCATCCTATGAAAAAAATATCCCCTCTTCTTACCCTTCTCCCTTGCCTCTTCACGCTCATCCTCCTCTCATCCTGCCTCGGTGAGGACTCGAAGGGACAACTTACGGAGGAACAGACCTTCACATCTGCACAGAGTATCTATGTAAACGCCGTCTCTTCGCTATACAGCTACATTGGTGGAACCAGCGACTCCGAGGGCTTGCAAGGAACTTATCGCGGAGTGTACGACTTCAATACCTTTACGACTGACGAGGCCATGATACCCACCAGAGGCGGTGACTGGTACGACGGAGGCTTCTGGCAGAACCTTTATCTGCACACATGGACACCCAGCGACGCTTCGCTCAACAACACTTGGAATTATCTCTTCAAGGTGGTCATGCTCTCTAATCAGTCACTCGACATCATCAGGAATTATTCCGACCTGCTTACAGCCTCCCAACAATACACCTTCTCCTGCGAGGTACGTGCCGTCCGGGCACTGTTCTATTTCTACCTGCTCGACCTCTTCGGCCGCGTGCCGATAGTCACCGATGCCAATCAACAGGTAGGCAATGTCAAACAGAGCAACCGCAGTCAGGTGTTTAACTTCGTCGTTAGTGAGTTGCAGGAAGTAACTCCCTACCTCTCTCCTGACCACAGCAACCTCATCGGCAACCATTATGGGCGCATCACACAGCCCGTTGCCTACTTCCTGCTCGCAAAACTTATGCTCAATGCCGAAGTCTACAGCCACGATGACTGGACATCGACTCCCAAACCCGATGGGGCGGACCTCATGTTCAATGTCTTTGGCAAGCGGATGAATGCCTGGGAGGCCTGCGTCGCCTATTGTCAGGAACTCGATGTCCTGGGATATGAACTCGAAAACAACTATGCCAACAACTTTGCCGTGCAGAACGAAGGCTCAAAAGAAAACATCTTCACCATTCCCATGGACAAGACTCTCTACCCCAACATCTTCAAGAACCTCTTCCGTTCACGGCATTATCAGCACGGCTCAGCACTCGGATTCGACGCAGAGAACGGCAGCTGCGCCACTGTCTCCACATGCTTGACATTTGGTTACGGTACCGATGATGTGGACACACGCTGGCATTCCAACTTCTATGCCGACAAAATCTATGTCGACGGACAGCCGGTCATGCTCGAAGACGGTACGCAACTCGAGTATCAGCCACTCGATGCGCAGTTAGTCCTCACCGGAACACCCCATGAGAAGACCGCTGGTGCCCGCATGAGCAAGTACGAGATCGACCGAAAGGCATACAGTGACGGCCTCCTACAGAACAACGACATTGTGCTATTCCGATACGCCGATGTCCTCCTCATGCAGGCAGAGGCAGAAATACGGAACGGCAACAGCGGACAGAACGAGCTCGACCAAATCAGACAAAGAGCACACATGTCCCCCATCAACGCAACGCTCGATAACATCCTGGACGAACGCTTGCGCGAACTTGTGTGGGAAGGATGGCGCCGAAACGACCTCATTCGTTTCCAAATGTTCCACAAAGCCTACGAACAGCGACCGCAACTCCCAGGTGAGCAGAACGCCTATACCTCTGTGTTCCCCATTCCCACCGGTGCGATGTCACTGAACAAGAACCTCACACAAAATCCCGGCTACTGAAAATAGAAAAGCCGCTCACATTTACTTGTGAGCGGCTTTTCCTTATTGTCAGTCTTGTGCGGTTTTATTTCTTGAAATGATCGTTATACATCTTGATGCCAAAGATGATAAGCGCACAGGCGGTCGTCACCAGATTGGTGGTCACAAGTGCCCAGGCACCATCCCAGCCTTTTGACAATCCAATGAGAATGCCTTGGCAGACAAAGCAGAAACTGCCCAGTCCCATCATGAGGAAACCCGGGAGTGAGATGCCGTCTGTGTTGCGGGTGCGGATAGTTTGAATGGCTTGAGGAAGATAGCCGAGGATGAGTCCGATGGCGGCTAAGGTGCCGAAAATCGGGATAAGTGTTGTTGATGTCATAATAATAAAGTATTTATAAGGTTAATAATAGGCATTATCGATCTTCCTGAAAGAGGGGATCGTCAGGCAGGAGAATGGTCGGTGTCTGTTCGTACTGTGCCAGCATCTCTGCCGATACATACTGTTTGTCGACAACCAGGCGGAACATATAGGCCTCAAACCAGCGGTTGGTCATGATGAGGCAGCCCTGTTGCCCGTGCGAGGCACCCCAGGAGTTCTCCACCTTCCACTTCAGCGGTTTCCCGTCCTTGTCGAGGTCGACAGCCGTAAGGGTCATGGCGTGTGTCGAGCCACTGTCGAAAGTTGCTATGCGCTGCGCCTTGTCCATGGGAAAGTCGGTGCCGAAGAGTGAACCATAGTCGTAATTCTCCAGGTCGGCATAGCCGCGCTTGCGGTCTAACTGCTTGCCCACATCGTAGCTGCTGTACATCTTCCGACCATCTTTAAGGCTGGCAATGGCCAGTTGTTCGATGTCGGCCATCGGCAGGTTCAGGTATTTCCAGTTAGTGCCGTCGTAGGTGTGACGGTCGTATTCCACCTCATAGGTCTTGTAGTAGGGATGGCGCGGGTCGTTCATCACCATGATGAAAGTGCCGTTGAGCGGTTCGCCCACACATTCGCGGTAGAATTCCTGTGGTGTGTAAACCTTGGGCTGTCCCATCGCTTTCCCGTCTTTTCCGACATGGGCGTACTCGAACGACTTCGTGGGCTCACCCAGTGTCAGTGCCAGCATGTTGTAGATGGTTGCCAGCATTTCCGTTTTGCGTTGCTCGATGGCTTTCGCCTTGCGTTTGTCGGCAACCATCTGCCGCAGTTCCAGACCATACTGGCGCAGTTTTGATGCCACGAGTTGGCGCAGGCGGGAGGTGTTCTCCGCACTGAAGGTCTCCGGCTGTATGCTCATGGGTACGAGCCCGTACTTCGCCGTGAGGTCGGCCACGCCGCAGAAGGTGCCGCCGTCGCCGATGGGCGACTTGAAAAAGAACCGCACCTCCTGTGAATCGATGGGCTTATTGGCAGTGTCGATGACTCCCTGCAGCATCAGGTTGGCCTTCTCCAGTTGGTCGTAGAAGAAGATATAGGCGTGTGAGAACTCCACGCGCAGGGTATCGTTGTGTTTCTTTGCGAAGTTGCTGCGCAGCACATTCAGCCCGCTGAACATCCAGCAGCGGCCGCTTGATTTCTGGTCGTGAATGCTCTGTTTGGGTGTCTCTACGGAAAATTGTGTATTGACGGGGCGTTGGTTCGCCTTGTTCAGCGTGAGGTTGTCTATGGAATTGGCGGCGACGGCGTTCTGCAGAGCCTTGGCGCAGGCTGTCGAGGGCTGTGCCTTCTCAATTTGCTGGAGCATTTCCAGGCTGATTCCGCCCGGTTTTGTCTGTGCCGAGGCATTCAGGCTCGCCACAAGTGCAATCAACAGGAAGATTCTTTTCATTTACTATTTATGGATTTACTATTTACGGATTTCTTTACTGAATGGGGCATTCATCCGTCAGGCGCATTCCTTGCAGGTTGTAGCGTGTCCCGTCGGGAGTGACAATGATTATCTGGCCGTTCTCTACGACTTTCCGTGGTGCATTCAAGTGTTCCGCGTAGTCGGCAATTTCCTTTATTCCGGTGGCTGTAATGTCGTATTTGTAGAGCGCAGGCAGGTATTGTCCCGAGTAGATGGTTGTCCAGTTGCGGAACGAAACGGCTGGTGATCCGCTCTCGTTGCGCATCAGGAAGTAATAGCCCGATGTGGTGTTGACAATTTTGAAGGTGCCGTCGGTTTGCGCCGTGGCTGAGAATGCATGAGCCGAGGACTTGGTCCAGACATTGACATTGCTGTACCATGAGCTGTTGTACTGGTATTGGTAGATGTACCGGCCGTAATAGTCCTTCAGATAGTAGTTGCCGTCGCCTGCATCCTCGAAGGTGAAACCGTTTTTCTGATTAGGCATGGTAATCTTTCCGTCGTGCTCTTCCACATCGGTTGTCTGCAGATACTCGTATGTTTTCCCTGCGCTCACGGGATTGGCGGCTTTCATTCCGTCCAGCGGTGCCACCATGAGATAGGTGTTGCCGGCTTCTACGGCTGTCGCTTTGGTGTAAGTATAGGTGGGACTTTCCTTCGCCTCGAGGTTGAGAACCACCATATAGGGATCGTGATCGGAGTAGGCGTAGGCGCTGCCCACGGAATGTGGGTTGGCAATGTGCATGATTTCGGCACTGCTTATTTGCTGTGCCATGGTGCTATTGGCGAAGACATGGTCTATCAGGGTTCCTCCGTACCACCAGTAGGAGTAGGCATCGCTGCCCTGATACTTGATGATTTGCTCTTCGTAGCCCGCCCCGACCAGATTGTCCAGGCACTGTTCGCCCATTTCGCTGTTAAGGTCGCCCAGGATGAGTATGTCCGGGTCGCCGGCATCGTCGAGTCCCTGGAGCAGGGCCATGGAGTTCTGCTCACGCTTGAGGCGGTCGTCGTCGATGTTCCCGCTGGTGCTGGCCTTGAAGTGGTTCATGCTGACGGTGAAGCATTCGCCCGATGAACGGCTGCGAAAGGTCTGCATGCGCAGCATGTAGTTGTAGACATAGGTATAGCCCACGGCGGTTGATGTGTTCTCGCCAACCAGTTCTATGCGGTCTGTGCGGTAGATAAAGCCGGATTTGATGGTTCCCGTGGCGTCGGAGGAAGTGTCGTAGGTCAGCCCGTCGGCAACGGTATTATAGGTATATCCTGTTTCTCGCGTCATGAGGTCGGCAAGTATTTCCAGTGCTTCTGTATCGGCGCCCTCGGGTCTGGCTTCCACCTCGTTGAAGGCATAGATGTCGGCTTCGTAGTAGGACAGTTTCTCGACAATTGTCTGGGCCTTCATCTGCCGGCCCTCGGCTGTGTTGTAGTTGCTCATCGGCACACCGTTGCCTTGTGTACGGCTTCGGTCGAGCGAATAGAAGAAGTTTTGCAGGTTCTGCCCTACAATGATAATTTCGTCGCCCGCCAGTATTGTCTGGAAGGACAGGAATGCCAGCAGAAGCGTGGCAAGGTATCGACAGCCTTTCATCGTAATCTTGTTTACTTGTCTCGTTTACTTGTCTATTCGTCTACTTGCTCAGAACTCTCGGTTCAGGAGCAGGTTGAAGGCGTGGAGCAGTTCGTTGGCCAAACGGCAGGCGAATGGGGGGTCCATGGTGCGGCCGTTGGTGTTGATTTCATGCACCAGTCCCTCATCGTCGGCACCTTGTTCTTCCGTGCCGAAATAGAGTCTTGTCTCATGCCCTTCATTCTTCTCGTAGTAGAACACCAGTGTACCTTCTTCGTCCAGGAGGAATTCCTGATAGAATTTGTTGCCCGGAATGTCGAAGTTGTTGGTGATAAGGTAGGGTATAAAAATGCTTTCCACCGGTCCGTCCTCCACAGGTTGGATCTTGTGATAGTAGGTGACGGTTTCCTTTCTGGGGACGCCTTCATAGCGGGAGTTGCTCGTGACGACGGTCTTGTTGGTCGAAGGGAGTTCCATGTCCTTCTTTGCCTGTGCATATATCTTGCGGATTTCGGCCACGCGGGCCTTGGCCTCGGGCGAGGACTGGGCACTTGCTGCAAGCATACAGCAGAGGGAAAGAGCCAGCAGGATTATTCTTTTCATGTGTCGGAGGAATTTGTTTAGGAAGTAGTTGGTGGTTTGTTCTTTCCGCAAAGATACAATTTTATTTTGCGCGTGCACGCTTTTCCGCAAACTTTTTCTGAAAGACGGTTCTTTTGCCGTGTCTTTCTTAAGCAAGGGATAACCGGCCGATGATGAGCCGTTTGGCTGTTCCTGCATGTAATTCGCTTGAACGAAACGGCGTAAGCACTCCGAAAAACGCCCCGGATTTTTCGGCAAAAGAAATGTTAAAATGGAGGTTTTTTCTGCTTTTTCCCTCTTAAGACAAGAGGGGTTAGGGGAGTTATGATGGTGTCTGCCCGTCTAATTGTTCCCAAGACCTGCTCTTTCGCACGGCAAGAGCCGCCCTTTCATTGGGCAACTGAGGCCCAAACGCCTTCCGTTTAGACCCCAGATGGGAAACGACCGCAGGGAAGTCAGGCCGCAAATCTGCGCAAGACACTGACTGACAGCAACTTGCACGAGCTTTCAAAATTTGGCGTTATTTGCGTCCGAGCGGCGCTTCGATGGTAAAAAATCGATTCTACGGAAGGTGATTTTTTCACTTATGGACAAAATGATGTGCAGGAGACGGATTGTAACCATCTATTGACGGGAATTAAGAAACCATCTGGAGGCGTGCACATTTTTCTCCGTCAGTCTGGTAATTTTCCGAAAATGGTTACCTTTGCAACCAGTTAAACAACAACAACGACCATGAGAGTAGCAATAGTAGGAGCCAGTGGCGCAGTGGGACAGGAGTTCCTCCGCATTCTGGCAGAGCGTGATTTCCCCATCGACCAGTTGCAACTTTTCGGCAGCGAGCGCAGTGCCGGCAAGACTTTTTCCTTCAAGGGGAAGGAGCATACCGTCCGGCTGCTGCAGCACAACGACGACTTCAGGAACATCGACATCGTCTTTACCTCGGCCGGTGCGGGGGTGTCGCGCGAATATGCGGCCGACATCACCCGGTTCGGTGCCGTGATGATTGACAACAGCAGCGCCTTTCGCATGGACGACGATGTGCCTCTCGTAGTGCCGGAGTGCAACGCCGCCGATGCGCTGCAACGCCCCCGGGGTGTCATTGCCAACCCCAACTGCACCACCATCATGATGGTCGTTGTGCTGCAGCCGCTGGAACGCCTGAGCCATATCCGCCGCATACGCGTGGCATCCTATCAGAGCGCCAGTGGGGCAGGGGCCGCCGCCATGGCAGAACTGCAGGAACAGTACCGTCAATTGGTGGCAGGCGAACCCGTCACGGTGCGGAAATTCCCCCATCAACTGGCCTACAATGTGATTCCGCAGATTGATGTCTTCACCGACAACGACTACACTAAGGAGGAAATGAAGATGTTCAACGAGACCCGGAAGATCATGCACAGCGATGTACGCTGCTCCGCAACCTGCGTGCGTGTCAGTTCGTTGCGCTCCCACTCGGAAAGTGTCTGGATTGAAACGGAGCAACCCATCAGCGTGGAACAGGCCCGCCAAGCCATTGCGCAGGCACCGGGATGCACCCTTCAGGACGACCCCTCGCAACTGATTTATCCCATGCCGCTCTTCACCGGAGGCAAGGACGATGTCTTCGTGGGCCGCATCCGTCGGGACATTTCCACGGAGAACGGGCTCACCCTGTGGCTCAGCGGCGACCAGATTCGCAAGGGAGCGGCACTCAATGCCGTGCAGATTGCGGAGTACCTGATTGAAAACGACCCTGCGCTGAAGCACTGAAAAAGTAGGAAAATATTGAAAAACAGCCCCGTCTGACTCCAGACGGGGCTGTTTTTCTTTTGTAATCGTAATTTGTTGATATTCAATATTGTATAAAATTAAAATGAGCTTAAAATCCAAATACGCCAGCACTAAAAAAGTTGTAAATTGTAGTTTTTTGCCTTTATTGTCCAACGCGCATATGAGTATTTGGAATACTTTTGTCGACAGAAAGGTTCAAAGGGACCGACAAAAGCAAACTACTGTTTATATAGCGCGAGCGGCCACAACATTTTGTGGCCGTTTTCTTTGTGCTTCCTCTTCGCAGGCAGTCCGGATGCCAAACCTACACAACCAAAAGAGGAGAAATGTCTTTAACGGCATTTCTCCTCTTTTATAAGTGTGCGCCTGAAAGGACTCGAACCTTCACGTCGAAAGACACTAGATCCTAAGTCTAGCGCGTCTGCCAATTCCGCCACAAGCGCATGTCCGGATGTATTCCGGCGGCTGCAAAGGTAAGAAAAAAGATGAAACCGCGCTTCTTTTTTCTCCGAAAAAGTGACTGCGGTATGGAATTTATGCCCCTCTGCACACCCATTTTGCTGCTGCTACTGGTTCAGAAGAGCCCTGGCGGCTTCAATCATGGTGTCCTTTCCGGCTATGGCATCGGCCTCGCTGAGGGCCGTTTCCACATCGGGGGCTATGCCGAATTCCGTCGGTTGGCGGTTGACATCGTACATGGGACAGGCCGAGAAGCGCACACCCCAACCGTTGGGCAGTTCGCTCGAGAAGGGCATTCCTGCCCCACCGCCCGTCCAGTCGCCGGCAACGGTCACCAGCGGACATTGCTTAATGTACTTGACAAACTCGTTGGCGGCACTGAATACATGTCTGTTCGTGAGCACAACCACCTTCTTCTGCCATCTGATTCCGCTGCTGGGCTTGAGCCGCTGTTCCTCCATCGATGAGAAATCGTCGTGTCCCTTGCCCGTTTTATGCTGCATGTAGCCCACGAGAAGTTCCTCGTTGGTGAACCGTGCGGCCAGTTCCTCGGCGCTGGTAAGCATCCCGCCGGTGTTGTTGCGCAGGTCGATGATGAGGCCGTTGGTGGTCGTCAGGTAGGCAAGTATGTTGTCCAGGCCGCTTGCGCTCATGCCGTTTTCAAACGAGGTGCAACTGATATAGCCTATGTTGTCGTCGAGGATGCGGTAGCGCATGCCGCTGGCTATCTTGTAGTTGGTGCCCAGGTATTTGTCCACGAGGTTCTCGCTGTAGTTGACGGGATAGTCCTCGTACCACGACCAGTACCTGCCCATGTCGAACTTGGCGTAGAGATTGACATGACCGTCGCGGAGTTCGGACAGCATGTTGGTAAGAACCTCAAAGAGTTGCGACTCCGTCATGTGTTCGTTCACCTGGCGGGAATAGCGCTGGCGCACCTCGTTCCAGTCCAGCCCGTAGGCCGCATGCTTGTAGGAAAAGAAGCAGTAGTGCTCGTCCAGGATGCGCCAAAGCGCCTCGAAGTTGCCCTTCGGGTTGTCGGCATACTGGGTTTCTTCCACACACGAGGCGCAAACGAGTATGCCAATGCCCAGCAGGAAACCTCTGAGCAGTAGCTTGCGGGCGGATGTTCTGATTTGTATTCTCATGTGTCAGTGGTGTTTGTTGATGCTGAAGCGGCTCACGATGCCCAGCATGAGCATGTGGGAATAGCTGTGATACTTGAGGTGGTTGATCTTTGCCTGCTGGTAGTCGCCGAGGTATCCTACGCGGAATGTGGTATTCCTGATGTTGAAGTCGAGCGAAAGCATCTGGCGCAGCGAGGGTGTTGAGGCCAGTGTGGTGAAACGGATGTTGCGGTCGTAGTCGCCGCGATTGAAGATTTCGTAGTACGACTGTCCGTAGTTGGGGGCGAACATCAGCCCGATGAGGGGAAACATGGCATCGTAGTTGGCCGTGAATGTCCTGCCTTTGATGGAGAACGGGTAGGAGAGGCCTGCCGACGGGGCTATGTTGAGCGATATCTTTGCCTGTGTCGGGTTGTTGCCGTTGCGCATGTTGTAGAGCATTCCCAGGTTGGCGTCGATGCCCGGGCCGGCATGCAGGTAGAGCCTATTGCCGAACAGGTGCCAGTTTTTGTGCACGGCGAATTGGAAGTTATACATTCCGGCCAGTTCGTTGTTGTTGTCTGCGCGGTTGTGTGAAAGGGAAATATGAGCCTCGTGAGAGGTGATGTAGCTGATGCCGGGGTGTTTCACGCTCTCCCGTACATCGATGTTGAGCACCCGGAGTTCTCCGCCATTGTAGTTTTCCGGCGACAGATAGGTGTCGAGCAGGTTGACGGCACCGAGTCCCAGCATCTTTATCCGGGTGTGTTCCACCTCCTGTGCCTGTACGAGGAGGGGGAAGCAGAGTAGCAGGAGCATTTTAGTCTTCATCAGGGAAAAGGCTCAATTGGTCGTCGTTGTTCTTTTTCCGTGCCTTGGGTGCAGGCTTTTCTTGTGAAGTTTCCAGTGCTTTCTCAGGCTGGGTGTCGTCCTTGCGTGGTCTTCCCCTGCGCCGCTTGGCGGGCTGTTCGGCAGGTTCCTCTGGTGTGGGGATGACAATTTCCAGTTTGGGCTGTTCCTCTTCGATGGCAGCCGGTGCTTCTTCGGCCGATGTCTCTTCCTCTTCCGGCACCACGATTTCCAGTTTCGGCTGCTCTTCTTCGAGCGGTTTGTTGTCGGCAACCGGCTCTGTCGCAGTCTCTTCGGCAGGAGTTGCGGTGTCGGTGTCGTCGGTTCCCTCTGGTTCAGCAGGGCTTTCCTCGGGCGCTTCCGGCTGTCGTGTCGGCTCAAGCTGTTCTATCGAGTTGATGTTCAGGGTGGAGATGCGTTTTCCCTTGGCCTTGAAACTCTTCACGCCGATGAACTCTTCCAGTTCGATTTCCAGTGGTTCTTTCTCTTGGTCGGTTCCGCCGAAGTTCACCTTGATGCGTGGATAGGGCTGGTCGGTGAGCAGCAGGAGTTTACTGTTGGGGTTTTCGCCGAGCAGGTTTTGGTGCTTCTTGGCGCTTTCCAGCAGGAATCGCTTGGCGTAGGCAAAGTTCTGGTTGTCGGCATCGAAGAGAACGGCGGTCCAAACCTTCTGCTCGTCGAACTTCTCCAGTACGCGGATGTTGTCCTCGTAGTGGTTGTTCGGGTCGAAATCGGTGAAGTAGAATTCGTTGTTATCCAGGATGACGAGGATTTGGTCCTCCTCGTTGAATTCGCCGAGGAACCTTCCATGCTGGTCGTAGTTGAGCCGCTTGACATCCTCGTCGAACCAGACCTTGCGTCCTCCGAGGGTGGAATGCCCGTGGCTTTTCAGGCCGATGCGCACCACGGGGTACTTGGTCAGTTGGTTTCCGTTGACCGTACGGCTCTTTATTTCCACCTCGCTGAAGTCTTTCTCCAGAATGTTCTTGCGCTTGCTGCTGCCTTCTTCCAGTTGTATTTTTATGATTTCGGCCTCGCCGTTGGGGTTGGCTGTGAAGTACATCACCTTCGATCCCGGCGTTCCCTTGGTCAGGTCGTATTCGCGTTCTCGGGTGATGGCTGTCACATTGAAGCGCTTTATGTAGCAGCGTCCTTTCTTTCCGTCGCGGTAGACGACATTGTAGACGGTGCGGGAGTCGTTCTTCTTGAACACCTGCGCATGGATGACATTCTTTCCGACAAAGAGTTTCTCCGCTACGCGGACCACCTTGTATTTGCCGTCTCGGTAGAAGATGATGATGTCGTCTATGTCGGAGCAGTTGCATACGAACTTGTCTTTTTTCAGCGATGTGCCGATGAAGCCTTCCTGCTGGTTGATATACAGTTTCTGGTTGGCCTCCACCACCTTTGCGGCAACGATGGTCTCGAAGTTTCTGATTTCGGTTCTTCGGGGGTATTGGTCGCCGTATTTCTTCTTGATATACTCGAACCAGCTGATGGTCACCTGTACCATGTGCGCCAGGTCGCGGTTGATTTCCTTTATCTCTTTCTCTATCTTGGCAATCAGTTCGTCGGCTTTGTCCTTCGAGAACTTCAGTATCCGCTGCATCTTAATCTCCATGAGGCGGAGGATGTCGTCGCGTGTTACCTCGCGGAGGAGGTTTTTCTTGAACGGTTCCAGGCGCTGGTCGATGTGGGCCACCACCTTGTCCATGTTCTCGGCCTCCTCGAATTTCTTGTCCTTATAGATGCGTTCTTCGATGAAGATGCGCTCGAGCGAGGCGAAGAAGAGTTGGTTTTCGAGTTCGTCCTTGCGTATCTGGAGTTCCTTCCGGAGCAGTTCCTTCGTGCGGTTGGCACTGCTTTTGAGCACATCGGAGACGGTGAGGAACTGCGGTTTGTTGTCGTCGATGACGCAGCAGTTGGGCGAAATGTTCACCTCGCAGTCGGAGAAGGCATACAGGGCGTCGATAGTCTTGTCGGCACTGATGCCCGGTGCCAGGTGGACTTGGATTTCCACGCCCGACGATGTCATGTCGTCCACGCGCTTAACCTTTATCTTTCCCTTTTCGACGGCCTTGAGTATCGACTCCTTCAGCGTTCCGGCGGTTCGGCCGAAGGGTATCTCCCTGATGACGAGTGTCTTGGCATCCATCTTCTCTATCTTGGCCCTGACCTTCACGACGCCGCCTCTCAGCCCGTCGTTGTACTTTGCCACATCGATGCTTCCGCCGGTGGGGAAGTCGGGGTAGAGCCTGAACTCTTCTCCGCGGAGGTAGCTGATGGCGGCATCGCAGAGTTCATTGAAGTTGTGTGGCAGGATTTTCGACGAGAGTCCCACGGCAATGCCCTCGGTACCCTGGGCCAGCAGGATGGGGAACTTGGCCGGCAGGGTGATGGGTTCCTTGTTACGGCCGTCGTAGGACAGCTGCCATTCGGTGGTCTTCGGGTTGAACACCACATCGAGCGCGAACTTTGAGAGCCTTGCCTCTATGTATCTTGGAGCGGCTGCGGGGTCGCCCGTGAGTATGTTTCCCCAGTTTCCCTGCGGGTCGACGAGCAAATCCTTCTGCCCCATCTGCACCAGTGCGTCGCCGATGGAGGCATCGCCGTGCGGGTGGAACTTCATGGTGTTGCCCACAATGTTGGCCACCTTGTTGTAGCGTCCGTCCTCCATGCACTTCATGCTGTGCAGAATTCTTCGCTGCACGGGTTTGAGTCCGTCGGCAATGTGGGGCACGGCGCGCTCGAGAATCACATAGGAGGCATAGTCGAGGAACCAGTTCTGGTACATGCCGCTGAGGTGGTGCACGGCCGAGGCATCGAAGCGGTTCACCGGTTTGTAGTCGGAATGGTTGCCTTCAGCCGGTTCTTCGCTGAACTCTTCAAGGGTTATGTCTTTTGTTTCGTCGCTCATAAATTTTTGTGTGTATTCGCTTTTGAGCCTCAAAGATACGAAAAATCGGGCGTTCTGCAATGAAAAACGCTTTTTCTTTTTCTTTCTTCGGCATGTGGGTGGGGCTGCGATGTGGCAAAAGAACCGAAAAATCCGTCTGGGGCTTGATTGCTTTCCAAGAGAGGCTCAGTTAGGACCGTTTTCCGTTTAGGCTCCAAACGCAATCTGTTTGGGGCCTAAACGCACGCCAACTGGGGCCCAAACGGAGTGCGTTTGGAGCCCAAATGAAAACAGGGTGAATGGAATTAGGAAACTTTATAAAGATTTTACATTTGTAAGAAAGTAATTTCTTAAAAACTTTTGTACCTTTGTGCGCAATTAGACAAGAACCAAACAAAGCAACTATGGCACAGGAAGATGTTTTCAAAAAGATAGTAAGCCACTGCAAGGAGTATGGTTTCGTATTCCCCAGCAGCGACATCTACGACGGTCTCGGCGCTGTCTATGACTATGGTCAGAACGGTGTTGAACTGAAAAACAACATTAAGGAATACTGGTGGAAGTCGATGGTGCTGCTCCACGAGAACATTGTCGGCATCGATTCTGCCATCTTCATGCATCCGACCATCTGGAAGGCCAGCGGCCATGTCGATGCTTTTAACGATCCGCTCATCGACAACCGCGACTCCAAGAAACGCTACCGCGCCGATGTGCTGATTGAAGAACAGATAGCCAAGTACGACGATAATATCCAGAAAGAGGTGGACAAGGCCCGCAAGCGCTTCGGCGACAACTTCGACGAGCAAAAATATCTGGAAACCAGTCCGCGCGTGGCAGAGGCCAGGGAGAAGCGTGATGCATTGCATGAGCGTTACACTCAGGCCATGCAGGGGCCGGACCTTGAAGCCCTGAAGCAGATAATCGTCAACGAGGAAATAGTCGACCCCATCAGCGGTACACGCAACTGGACCGACGTCCGACAGTTTAACCTCATGTTCGCGACTGAGATGGGCGCATCGGCCGACGGCTCGATGAAGGTCTATCTCCGCCCGGAAACGGCACAGGGCATCTTCGTTAACTACCTGAATGTACAGAAGACCGGCCGCATGAAGATACCTTTCGGCATCGCGCAGATTGGAAAGGCATTCCGAAACGAAATCGTTGCCCGCCAGTTCATCTTCCGCATGCGTGAGTTTGAGCAGATGGAGATGCAGTTCTTCGTAAAGCCCGGCACCGAGCTTGAATGGTTCCAGAAATGGAAACAGACCCGTATGGCATGGCACCAGAACCTCGGTTTCGGTGCGGAAAACTACCGTTTCCACGATCACGAGAAACTGGCGCACTACGCAAACGCCGCCACCGACATCGAATTCCACATGCCATTCGGCTTCAAGGAGGTGGAAGGCATCCATTCACGCACAAACTTCGACCTTTCGCAACACGAGAAATTCTCCGGAAAGAACATAAAATACTTCGACCCGCAGGAAAACGAGAACTATGTACCTTTCGTCATAGAGACCTCCATTGGCGTGGACCGTATGTTCCTGAGCATCATGTGCCATTCGTTCGAAGAGGAACAGTTGGAAAACGGTGAGGTGCGTACCGTACTGCACCTGCCCGCCGCCCTGGCCCCCGTCAAGCTGGCCGTGCTGCCCCTGGTCAAGAAAGACGGACTGCCCGAGAAGGCCCGCGAGATTATCAACCAGTTGCGCTTCCACTTCAACTGCCAGTACGACGAGAAAGACACCATCGGAAAACGCTATCGCCGTCAGGACGCAATAGGCACGCCCTACTGCGTAACCGTCGACTACGACACCCTGAAGGACAACTGCGTAACCCTTCGCCACCGCGACACCATGCAGCAGGAACGCGTCAACATAGACCAACTCAATAGCATCATTGAAGACAAGGTGAGCATCGCAAGCCTTCTTAAACGACTGTAAGATATGAAAAAACTGCTATCACTGATATTCCTCCTGCCCGTCAGCGTGGCCCTGCTTTGCCTCACATCGTGCTCCGAAAGCGACGGCGACTCCGACGAATATGCCCAATGGCAAGAGAAGAACGATGCCTTCTTTACCGACATCTACCAGACGGCTCAGCAACGGATAGCCCAGGGCGATGCCTCGTGGAAAATCATCCGCAACTGGTCGCTGTCGTCGCTGGTAGCCGCCCAGCCCACGCAAAACATCGTGGTGAAAGTGCTGCAGAACGGAACCGGTACCACAACGCCCCTCTACAGCGACACCACCCATGTCAGTTACATGGGGCACCTCATCCCGTCGGAAAACTATGAGGGCGGCTATGTGTTTGAAAAAACCTATGTCGGCGACTTCAATCCCGCAACAGCCATTCCCGTGAAACTCGGCGTCAGCCAGACGAAGACCACATCCTCGTCAGGCTCTTCCACCTCAGGCAGCACCATAGACGGCATGGTTACCACCCTGATGAACATGCATGTGGGCGACCGCTGGGAAGTGTACATCCCCTATAATCTGGGCTATGGCAGCTCAGCCTCCAACAGCCTCCCTGCCTATTCCACCCTGATATTCGACATCTACCTGCACGACTACTGGCATGCAGGTGCCGTAGAGAAGAAGTAAAGCATCAACCTTGTGCTTCAAAGGCCACGAGGGAGGACCACAACCAATCGTTCAAATCCATGAAAGCAAACACAGTCTTGCCCGCAGAAGGCAAATTGGGCATTCTCATCGTAGGCAACGGTGCCGTCGCCACCACCTTCATGACCGGTGTGCTCATGGCACGCCGCGGACTGGCAAAGCCCGTCGGCTCCATGACACAGTACGACCGCATCCGCGTGGGCCGTGGGGAGGAGAAGAAATACCTCTCCTATGGAGACATTGTTCCCCTGGCCTCGCTCTCCGACATCGTCTTCGGTACTTGGGATGTCTACCCGCAGAATGCCTATCAGGCCGCTGTCTATGCCGAGGTTCTCAAGCGCGAGGACATAGAACCCGTCCGCGACGAACTGGAACAGATTGTCCCCATGCCCGCAGCATTCGACCGTAACTATGCCAAACGCCTGGACGGCGACAATGTGAAGGCTGCAAGCTCACGCTGGGAGATGGTGGAACTGCTACGGGAAGATATCCGCAACTTCCGTAGCCGGCACAGTTGTGCACGCATTGTGGTGCTCTGGGCGGCTTCCACAGAAATATATGTGCCCGTCGACAGGAAGGTACACGGGACTCTTGAGGCACTGGAACGCGCCATGAAAACCGACGACAGGCAGCACATAGCTCCCTCCATGTGCTATGCATACGCTGCACTGAGCGAGGGATGCCCCTTCATCATGGGGGCACCGAACACCACCGTGGACATACCAGCCATGTGGCAACTCGCGGAAAAGACCCGCATGCCCATCGCCGGCAAGGATTTCAAAACGGGACAGACGCTTGTCAAGTCGGGATTTGCACCCATCATCGGCACCCGTTGCCTGGGACTCTCAGGATGGTTTTCAACCAACATACTGGGCAACCGCGATGGTCTGGTGCTCGACGAGCCGGACAATTTCCGGACGAAAGAGGTGTCGAAGCTCTCCACCCTCGAGACAATCCTGGAGGCAGAACGCCAGCCCGACCTTTACAGCGACTACTTCCACAAGGTGCGCATCAACTATTATCCACCGCGAAACGACAACAAGGAGGGTTGGGACAACATCGACATTTTCGGCTGGATGGGCTATCCCATGCAGATAAAGATAAACTTCCTCTGCCGCGACAGCATCCTGGCAGCACCGCTCTGTCTGGACCTCTGCCTGCTATCCGACCTTGCAGCCCGTGCCGGACGATGGGGTATACAACGATTCCTGAGTTTCTATCTGAAGAGTCCGATGCACGACTATACGCAGGAAGAACAGCCCGTGAACCATCTCTACCAGCAGTACACCATGCTGAAGAACGCCATCCGCGAGATGGGTGGCTACGAGCCTGACGAAGAAATGGACTGATAGGCTTTTATTCAGCAGTAAAGCAAAGGGGGATGCAACATTGTCTTGTGCATCCCCCTTTGTCTTTTTCTATGCTTTCTGGCGGCACCTGTAGCCGTAGATGCAGATGACAATGAAGCAAATCAACGGCAGGGCGAACGATGCGTTCACGGCGGGCATGCCGGCAACGCTGCCCATGTCGATGATGCGGGCCTGCAACGGTGGCAGGATGGAGCCGCCGAGGATGGCCATGATGAGCCCGGCGGCACCGAGTTTGGCGTCCTCGCCCAGACCGGTGAGGGCAATGCCGTAGATGGTCGGGAACATCAGCGACATGCATGCACTGACACCCACCAGGCAGTAGAGCCCTCGGATGTCTTGAAACAGAATGACTCCGGCAACCAACAGTCCGCCGGCTACAGCCAGCAGGGACAGTAACCGTCCGGGATTGATGTACTTCAGCAGATAGGTACAGATGAAACGGCTGAAGCAGAAGATGACCATCGCTACGATGTTGTACTTCTGTGAGAGTACCTCTGCGGCCTGCTCGGTCATGCCCTGTTCGGTGAATATGCGCGTACCGTATTGGATGATGAATGTCCAACACATGATTTGGACACCCACATAGAAGAATTGCGCGATGACACCCTCACGGTATCGTTTGAGCGACAGCAGGCGGCGAAGCGACGAGCGCAGGTCGGTCTGCTTGCTCTTGTCGCTTCCCAACGGCATCTTCACCACCCAGAAGAGCACCAGCATGAGCAGGAGGAAGAGTCCAATGGCCAGATATGGGGCAATCAGCACGGAGAGGTCGGCGGCTTTCACAGATTCGAAATCGGTGTCGGACAGTGCCGCACGATCGGTCGTTGAGAGCGGATTGAGCCTTGCCTGGATGAAGTTCATGGCGACAAACATGCCCAGCAGTGAGCCAATGGGGTTGAACGATTGTGCCAGATTGAGTCTGCGGGTGGCTGTTTCCTCGCTTCCCATGGACAGGATGTAGGGGTTGCAGCTGGTTTCCAGGAACGACAGCCCGCAGGTTAGCACGAAGTAGGCCAGCAGGAAAGGGTAGTAGGCACCGCTGCTCTTGGCCGGGAAGAACAGGAAGGCTCCCAGTGCGTAGAGGAAGAGGCCGAGCATGATGCCCGACTTGTAGCTGAACCGTCGGATGAACATGGCTGCTGGGAATGCCATGACGAAGTAGCCGCCGTAGAATGCCAGTTGTACCAGTGCCCCGTCGGTCACGCTCATGCGGAAGATTTTACTGAAAGCCTTGACCATGGGGTTGGTAATGTCGTTGGCAAAGCCCCAGAGGGCAAAGCAGGTGGTCACGAGGATGAATGGCAGGAGATAGCTGACGTTTCCTTTGCGGAACATTCCGTCGGGCTTGTTGCTCATGGGTAAAATGCTGTTTAGGTTTGACATAAAAGCAGGGGCATCGTTGCCAATGTCCCTGCTTATGATAATGACAGATGGTTATGCTTCTTTTGGTTCGATGACTTTCCAGATGATGGCAGCGAGGATGGCACCTACGAACGGGCCAACGATGAAAATCCACAGCTGTGTGAGGGCTTCACCACCTTGGAAGAGGGCCGGACCGATGGAGCGTGCTGGGTTAACAGATGTTCCGGTGTAGCGGATGCAAGCCAGGTGTACCAATACGAGGGAGAGACCGATGGCCAGTCCTGCGAAGTTGTTGGTGGCACCGTTGGTCTTCGCGGTGGCTCCGAGCACAACGAGTACGAATACGCATGTGAATACGATTTCGGCCAGTACTCCGCCGAGAACGCTGACACCCTGTTGCAGTCCGTTGGCACCTGTGCCGTCCATTCCGTCAACATTCGATACGAGGAGGAAGAGGATGGCAGCACCGATGATGGCGCCGATTACCTGGAAGAGCATGTAGCACAATGCGTCTTTCAGGTTCATGCGTCCGCTGAGCCATACGCCCAGTGTGATGGCGGGGTTGATGTGGCAACCGGAGATGCCGCCGATGGTATAGGCCATGGCCACTACTGCGAGTCCGAATGCGAGTGCAGTGCCGATGACCGGAGTGATGAGGAGGGCATCGCAGCCTACGCTAACAGCCACGCCGCATCCCATGAGTACCAAAACCATGGTGCCCACTAATTCTGCTAAATACTTTTTCATAATTGCTTGTTTTTGAGTTGAAGTGAATAATATGGTAAAAATCTTTGTCACAAAGTTAGTTAAAATCTGTTGTCTGCCAAACATTTTGACAGATAAATCCCTGTTGCTATAACGGGAAAGTGGTGTTGTTATTTTGCCTGCGGCGAAAAAAATGCCGGTGTTTGGGGGCGTGTAGATGAAAAATGCTTATATTTGCAAAAACTAACCTTAACAAATATGATGAAACAGAATTGGTATTTTTTTGTGTTGTTAGTGCTTGCGCTGGCAACGGTTTCGTGTAAGTCGCACTATCAAGTGACGGGTACGGAGCGTTCCCGCTTGCTTATTGACGACCGTTACGACGCTGCCCCCGATGCGGACGCCATGGCTTTCCTGGCTCCCTTCAAGGTAACGGTGGACAGCATCATGAGTCCTGTGCTCGGTACTACTGCCCGTTACTTGGAGAAGAAGCGTCCCGAGGGGCTGCTTTCCAACTTGCTGACCGATGTTTTGGTCTGGGGTGGTAACCGCTTCAACGAGCATCCCGACTTTGCTGTGTACAACATCGGCGGTATGCGTGCTGCACTTCCCGAGGGAACCATCACCTACGGCGATGTGGTGGAGGTGGCTCCGTTTGAGAACAAGATTTGCTTCATGACCCTGACGGGTGAGAAAGTGCTGGAACTGTTCGGCCAGATAGCCCACCGTATGGGTGAGGGCGTGAGCCACGGTGTGGAACTCATCATCTCCCGCGACGGCAGGTTGCTTTCTGCATGTCTCAACGGTGAGGAAATAGACCCTCAGCGTTCCTATCGTGTTGCCACGCTCGACTACCTGGCACAGGGCAATGACCAGATGACAGCCTTCAAGTCGGGTACCGATGTTCTCTCGCCTCAGACGGAGGAGAACAATGTGCGCTACATCATCATGGACTATTTCCGTGAGCAGGCTGCTCAGGGGAAGGCCATTGATGCTACTATCGAAGGCCGCATTGTGATAAAATGACATCATTAACAATAAAAAATATCAAGGATATGAAGACGAAACACATTTTTATGGCTTTGTTCCTGTTGTTGCCAGCGACGATGATGGCACAGAAGGAGCTGACCATTCTGCATACGAACGACACGCACAGTACCATCATGCCGCTGAACAAGCAACTGGCCGATACCATGCTGGCAGGTCGTGGTGGTTTCATCCGTCGCATTGCCATGCTGAAAGAGGAACGCAAGAAAGACCCCGACCTGCTCTATTTCGACAGCGGCGACTTTTCGCAAGGCTCACCTTATTATAATATATATAAGGGAGAAGTGGAAGTGGGACTTATGAATCAGATGGGAATTGATGCTTCTACGATAGGTAACCATGAGTTTGACTTCGGTCTGGAGAACTTGGCCCGCCTTTTCCGTATGGCCAACTTCCCCATACTCTGCAGTAACTACGACTTTACAGGGACTCCCGTCGAAGGGCTGACGAAGGACTACATCATTTTGAAGCGCAAGGGTGTCAAGATAGGTGTCTTTGCACTTGACCCGATGATGGAGGGGCTGGTGTCTACTCAGAATTTTCCTGGCGTGAAATATCTGGATCCTATCGAGACAGCGAAAAAGATGGTTGAGCTACTGCGCAATGAACAAAAATGCGACATGGTGATTCTTGTTTCTCACATGGGCTGGGAACTTGATACTGTCAGCGATGGTGATATTGTTTCAGCGACTAAGGGCATCGACTTGGTGCTTGGCGGTCATTCCCATACCTATATGACGGAGTTGATGTATGTGAACAATGCGGAAGGCAAGCCCATACCTGTGGACCAGAATGGCAAGCACGGCATATACATTGGCAAACTGAAGGTAAAACTGGACAAAAAATAATAAGGACAACTGCCGAGATTTCCGACTTTGTCACCTACCCGGGCCTCTCGTGGCGGTGAAAAAGGTGGAGTCTTAAGTAGCGGCAGCTCCGAGTCCGTAAAGATTATAAAGAGAAAAGGCATCTCTTTTGTGGAGGTGCCTTCTTTTTTATGTATTAGTCGTTTTGGTTGAAGGTTTGGAAGGATTGGACATTTTGTAGTCCTTGTATATTGTTGAGCCGTTGCATGATTCGCTTCATGTCGTTTCGATCGTAGACTTTGAGCTGTATGTTGCCGCGGAAGATTTCCTCTTGGGCTCCGAGCGTGAGGCTTTGGATGTCGACATTGAGGTCTTGTGAGATGACTTTAGCAACATCGAGGAGTAGTCCTTTTCGGTCGATTCCTTCGATAGTGAGTGTCGCATGGAACAGTATTTTGCGGTGCATGTCCCATTTGGCATCAAGTATTCGGTTTCCGTTTGTGACCTTTAGCCTGTCTGCCTGTGGACAGTTTCGGAGGTGTATCTCAATGTTGTTGTTGTCGTCGATATATCCAAGTATGTCGTCTCCGGGTATGGGGTGGCAGCAGTGAGGAAATTTGAGGAGTGTAATGGCAGTCTCGTCAATGACAACGGGTATTTTCTTATTGAAGTCCTTTCCTACAACGAAAAGGTTGTTTTGTATTGTAAGCTGGTTGTCTGTGTTTGCTTTTTGGTTATGTATGAATGGGAGCTTGCGCAGCCAGTTGTTTTTTGTCTTGTTTTGTTCTTGGAGCAGTGTGTATTGTTTGTTGTCGAGTATGACTGTACCCTTACCTATGGCGAGATAGAGTTGTTGCAATTTTGTTATGTGGTTCGCCTTGCACATTTTTTCAAGTAGTTGTGTGGTAGGCTGTAGGTCCTTGGATTGGAGCCATTGTGTGAGTTGCTCTTCTCCTTTTTTTTGCAGTTCTCGGTTGTATCGTCGTAGTATGGCTTTTATTTTATTTTTTGCTTTTGCTGTAACAGCGAAGTCCAGCCATTCTTCCTTGGCGTGTTGTGTGGCGGAGGTGAGTATTTCGACTTGGTCTCCGGAGTGTAGTTGATAGGATGCCGTTTCCATTTTGTGGTTGACCTTTGCTCCGACGCAATGGTTCCCGAGTACGGTGTGAATGTGGAAGGCGAAGTCGAGTACGGTACTTTTGAGGGGTAGTCTGATGCTGTCGCCCTTGGGTGTGAAGACGACGATTTCAGATGCGTAGAGATTCATCTTGACAGCATCGAGGAATTCAGTGGGGTTGGGGTGTGGGTCGTCGAGTATTTCCTTAATGTCGTGTATTAGCGGCGTGAGTTTGTCCTCTTCGTAGTTGTCTGGAACCTCGTGTTTATAATGCCAGTGTGCTGCGAGTCCTTTTTCATCGATGAGGTCCATCCGTCGGCTTCTGATTTGCACTTCAACCCATTGTCCTTGTTTTGACATGAGTGTGACATGGAGTGCTTGGTATCCGTTGTTCTTTGGTTGTGTGAGCCAGATGCGTGTCCTGTCCGGGTGTGGCTTGTATATTTTTGTGAGTGCGGCGTAGATGTAAAGTGTTTCTTCAACTTCGCGTTCGGCTACTTTTGGTGTGAAGATGATTCGTACGGCGAGTATGTCGTATATGTCGTTGAAGTCGAGGTGTTTGTTCTGCATTTTATTCCAGATGGAGTACGGGCTTTTGACGCGTGCCTTCAACTGGTATTCAAATCCGTCTTTGTCGAGAATTTCCCGTATAGGTTTTGTGAAGTCGTCGAAGAGTTGTTCTCTTTCTTCCTGTGTGAATTTGAGTTTTTGTTTAATGTTTTGGTATTCTTCGGGGTGTTCGAACTTGAAGCACAGGTTTTCGAGTTCTGTTTTTATTTTGTAGAGTCCTAATCTGCTGGCTAGTGGTGCATAGATGTATCGTGTTTCTCCTGCGATTTTGTATTTTTTGTTAGGCAGTTGTGACTGTAGTGTGCGCATATTGTGCAACCGGTCGCAGATTTTGATGAGCACGACGCGTATGTCCTCGTTCATGGTGAGGAGTAGTTTCTTGAAATTCTCTGCCTGTTGGGATGCTTGTTCTCCGAAGATGCCACCGCTGATTTTTGTGAGTCCCTCAACTATTTGTGCGATTTTGTCTCCGAACATGCTTTGAATGTCGTCGATATTAAATTCAGTGTCCTCGACGACATCGTGGAGTAGTGCTGCGCAGATGCTTGTTGAGCCGAGTCCCATTTCCTCGCATGCTATTTGCGCTACGGCAATGGGGTGCATAATGTATGGTTCACCTGAGAGCCTTTTTGCTCCCTTGTGTGCATTCCGTGCGAAGTTGAAAGCCTTTGTGATGATTTCGACTTTCTTTTTGTGTGGCGATGCGAGATAGGTATCAAGGAGGTGCTGGAAGGCGTCCTGAATCATTTTGTTCTCGCTTTCCTGTTTGAGTATGTCTGCGCTATCGGTTTGCATTATGGTGGGAGGTGTTATTGTTGTAGGTGGTTAGTGGGAAGTGGGGGATATTTATTTGACTCTGATTTTCTTGCCAGCTCTGATATTGTTGCCTTTGATGCCGTTGAGTTTTTTGAGTTTAGCCACGGTGGTATGGTTTCTTGCGGCGATTTGCGAGAGTGTCTGTCCCTTCTTGACGGTTACGGAGCGGTTTCCACGCGTGTGTCTGCCTTTCTTACCCTTTGCGTGTCCCTTTCCTTTGGCGTATGAATGGCGTGGTGATGTGTATTGCGGCGCATCGTTGTTGACGGCGACGACGGCTCGCTTGGTGAGCAATGTCTCGGCATTGTAGGCATAGATGTCTTCCTCGTTGTCGATGAAAGCGTTGATGAGGTTGACGGGAAGTTTGAGTACGGACGGCTTGGTGTTTCCGTTGACGATGTCTCGCCGATACTGCGGGTTCAGTTCGCGTATTTGGTTGATGTCGCAGTTGAGAACATGTGCAATCTGTTCGAAGTGTACATCGCGGCTAAGCATGATGGTGTCGGTTTTCTGCGGCAGATTGGTTGTCATCGGACAGATATTGTGTTCGCAGTAGTAATTCATGATGTAGTTGGCCGCGATGAAGGCAGGTACATATCCTCTGGTTTCTCTCGGGAGGTAGGGGTATATTTCCCAGTAGTCGGTTTTGCCGCTGGAACGGTGTATGGCCTTGTTTACATTCTCTGGGCCGCAGTTGTATGCCGCGATTACGAGATTCCAATCTCCGAAGATTCTGTAGAGGTCTTTGAGATAGTGTGCTGCGGCGTATGAGGATTTGATGGGGTCTTTCCGTTCGTCGACGAGTGAGTTTACCTCAAGCCCGTACTGTTTTCCTGTAGCAAGCATGAACTGCCATAGTCCAGTTGCTCCGACTCTGGAGACGGCTTTTGGATTAAGTGCAGACTCGATGACGGGGAGGTATTTGAGTTCGAGTGGTATTCCATAGGACTCGAGTGCCTGTTCGAAGATGGGCATGTAGAAGTTCTGTGCACCGAGCATGATGGAGACGGATCTTCTCAATCGCCCGGAGTATCTGTCGATGAACTGCTGTACGACCTCGTTGTGTGCGAGTTCCATGACGGTTGGCAGTTGTCGGAGTCGCTGGATGTAGACCAGTGTATCGTATACGGGGTTGACATCCGGGAAGTTGCAGTTGGTGTTGATGCTCAGGTTGTGTTTCGCGTGGTACTGGCTGAGGAGGCTGTCGAGTTCGACTGTCATGCCTTCGGGCAGTTCAATCTCAGTTTCGGTTCCGTCTTCGTCGGTAACTGTGATTTCGTCTTCATCGTCTTCGTCGACGACCTGTGCTTGTACAGTCAGTCCGAAGCCGAGGAGCAGTATTAAAATCCAAAATAGTCTCTTATCCATAGTTTTGTGTTGTTTTTAGAAGTTGATGGCGCACTGGACGCCGAGTGATGCCGACTTGACGGGATTTTTCTGCGTCGGGTTGCCCATGATGGCCGGTTCGACAGTGAGACTGAGGTCGTTTGAGATGTCGAATTCGGATAGCGATGCATCGACATAGGCATCGATGACTTGGAGGAGGTAGACTCCGATGGTGGCAAAGATGCTCAGGTCCCTCCATCGGCGGTATCGGTCCTTACGCTGTTTGAAGAGGTCTTCGTATCGGGACTTGTTTGCCTCGGTGATGGTAACATCGGAGTGGATGAGTTTCTGGTAGTAGGTGGTAGTCTCATCGTCGTCCACAAGGTCGTGGTAGCCGTGCTTATAGTCTTTGTACATCATGTTGTTCCACCTCACGGCATAGGCGCATCCGACGAAAGCTCCGTATACGATGGGCAGTTTCCAGAACTTCCGGTTGTACATTTGTCCGGCTCCTGGCAGGCAGATGGCGAGCCATGTGGCCACCTTGGGTTTTGGTTGCCATGCTGCCCAGTTCCGCTTGGGTTTTGCAATCTGCGCACTGTCGGCGGCGATGATCTGTTCGACATTTGTGGTCAGTGGGGGTTCCTGTATGTGTGCCACGGTGTCGATTTCCCATTGGGCTTGCTTTATGCTGTCGTCTGGTGCTGTCTGTGCACAGACCGGTGGGCAGCAAAGCGCCAAGAGTGTTGCAAGAAGGATGAATATGCTGAACGGTGGTGTTTTCATGTGCTTTGGATTGTTTTATTTTTTCATCTTGTCGAAGATGCGCATGATGTACTCCAGTTCTTCCTCTGAGGTGAAGGGTATGTTTATTTTCCCCTTTCCGGTGGGTGAGAAGGTCATCTGCACCTTTGTGTTAAAGAGTGCGGAGAGTTGTTTCTTGAGCGTGCTGAATTCCTGTGGGAGGTGTTTCTGTGTGGCAATCTTGCGCTTCCCAATGGTCACATCCTCTCCGTTCTTGAGTTCCTGTACCACCTGTTCGACTTTCCTTACGCTGTAGTTGTTGCGCTGTATTTCGCGGAACACTTTTATTTGCAGCGAGGGGCTGTCGAGTGCGAGCAATGCTCTTGCGTGTCCCATGTCAATCTCTTTCTTCTGAAGTGCCATCTGCACCTGTGCGGGAAGTTTCAGGAGTCGGAGGTAGTTGGTGATGGCGGTGCGGCTTTTCCCGACTCTTTCGCTGACTTTCTCCTGTGTCATTCCTGTGCTGTCGAGGAGGTGTTCGTAGGCCAGGGCTATCTCGATGGCGTTGAGGTCCTCGCGTTGTATGTTCTCGACGAGTGCCATTTCCATGACATTTTCGTCGTTGATGGTGCGGATATATGCCGGAATGGCCGTGAGTCCGGCCAGTTGCGATGCTCTCCATCGGCGTTCTCCTGCAATGATTTGGAACCTGCTGTCGGAGATTTGACGCAGTGTGATGGGCTGTATGATGCCAATCTCGCGTATGCTTTGTGCCAGTTCGTTGAGTGCATCGGTGTCGAACTCTCGCCGAGGCTGGTTTGGATTGGCCTCAATCTGCATGATGGGAATCTCGTTGATGGCCGAAGTTCCTCGTGTGTAGACACCGCTGGTGTCGATCAGGGCATCCAGCCCGCGGCCGTTCTCAATGTCGTCGAGCCCTCTGCCCAGCGCATTCTTCTGAAATTTTTTCTTAACTGCCATTATTTGTTCTTCTTAATTATTTCGTTGGCCAGTTCCAGGTAGTTCTTGCTTCCTGCCGAATCGGCGTCGTAGAGGATGGCCGGTAGCCCGTGGCTTGGGGCCTCGCTCAGTCGGACATTGCGCTGAATGACGGTTTTGAAGACCAGTTCTTGGAAGTGCCGTTTCACTTCGTCGTAGATTTGGTTTGACAGTCTGAGGCGGCGGTCGTACATGGTCATGAGGAAACCTTCAATCTCCAGCCTTGGATTCAGCCGGCTTTTGATGATCTTGATGGTGTTGAGCAGTTTGCTGATACCCTCAAGGGCAAAGAACTCGCACTGCACGGGTATGATGACGGAGTCGGCTGCCGTAAGCACATTTACGGTGATGAGTCCCAGTGAGGGTGAGCAGTCGAAAAGAATATAGTCGTACTCCTGTCTGAGCGGTTGCATCATGTTTTTTATGACCTGCTCTCTGTTCTCCGCTTCGAGGAGTTCTATTTCTGCTCCGACCAGGTTGATGTGGCTGGGTATAATGTCCAGTCCGTCGATGTCGGTGGTGTATATTGCGTCATAGACATCGGCCTTTTTGCTGAGACACTCATATAGAGAGCATTCCACCTGCTTGATGTTCACGCCCAGTCCGCTGGAGGCGTTGGCCTGCGGGTCGGCGTCAATCAGCAGTACGCTCTTTTCCAAGGTGGCCAGCGAGGCAGCCAGATTGATGGCCGTGGTGGTTTTACCTACGCCGCCTTTCTGGTTGGCTAGTGCTATGATTTTTCCTTTTTTGTCCATTGTTTTTCCTTGTTCTTGGCAATCTGTTAGATTGCAAAGGTACATATTTTCGATGAGATTGTGCCACAATTAACGCATTTTTAGTATTTTTGTAGAGTAAAACAAAAGCAGCTATGAAAGACAAGCGTCCCTTTATCTTAATTTCCAACGACGACGGTTACCAGGCAAACGGCATTCGTGCCTTGGTAGACATGCTCCGCGACATGGCCGATATCCTTGTGTGTGCGCCCGACTCGGGGCGGTCGGGTTATGCGTGTGCCTTTTCGGCAGTGCCGCCTCTGCACATTGTCCGGCGCGACAATATGGGCGATGGGGTGGAGGTGTGGTCCTGTTCCGGCACGCCCGTCGACTGTGTGAAGGTGGCTTGCGACGAATTGTGCCGCGAGCGGAAGCCCGACCTCATCATAGGCGGTATCAACCACGGTGCCAACAACACCATCAACTGCCACTATTCGGGAACCGTCGGTATTGCCATCGAGGGTACCATGAAGTACATTCCATCGCTGGCTTTCTCCAGTTGCTACTTCGACCCCAATGCCGACCTCTCTCCGCTGCGTCCCTATGTGCGGCAGGTGGTGGCCCAGACGCTGCAGCGCGGCCTGCCCAAGGGCATTTTCCTGAATGTGAATTTCCCCGCACAAAGCGAGTTCAAGGGTGTGAAGGTGTGCCGCATGGGCTACGGACGCTGGGTGGACGAGGTGGAGAAGCGTCGCCATCCGCGTGGGCATGACTACTTCTGGATGGTAGGCCGTTATGTGAACGACGAGCCGGATGCCACCGATACTGATGAATGGACTGTGAACCAAGGCTATGTGGTCATTACTCCCACCGACATAGATGTGACCGCCTACCGGTTCTTTGACGAGCTGGAGCACTGGGATTTGCTGCAGGACGGCTTGTAGTCTTCAACCAACAACCTTTAACCATCCACGCTATGAAATACTATCTGATAGTGGGCGAGGCCAGCGGCGACCTCCATGCGAGCCACCTCATGCGCTCGCTGCGAGCCAACGACCCCAAGGCCGACTTCCGTTTCTTCGGCGGCGACCTGATGACGGCCGTGGGAGGCACGCGCGTACGCCACTTCAAGGAACTGGCATACATGGGCTTCATTCCTGTGCTGCTGCACCTGCCGACCATCTTCCGCAACATGTCTATGTGCAAGAAAGACATCGTCCGCTGGAAACCCGATGTGGTTATCCTGGTCGACTACCCGGGGTTCAATCTCGACATAGCCAAATATGTATCACGGCATACGCGCATTCCGGTCTACTACTACATCTCTCCCAAGATATGGGCATGGAAGGAGTGGCGCATCCGGAGCATAAAGAAGCATGTTCGCGAACTGTTCTCCATCCTTCCGTTTGAGGTGGACTTCTTCGAGCGCAAGCATCATTATCCCATTCACTATGTGGGCAATCCCACCGCCGACGAGGTGCGCCAGTTCAAGGAAAGGTATGCTGAGGACTTCCCACAGTTTGCCGCCCGCCACTCCTTACCTTCGGAAAAGCCTGTGATTGCCCTGCTGGCCGGCAGTCGCAAGCAGGAAATAAAGGACAACCTGCCTGCCATGATAGAGGCGTCGGAGCACCTGAAAGACTATCAGTTGGTGCTGGCGGGTGCCCCGTCGATCGAAGACGGCTATTATGCTCCCTTCATCGAGGGACGAAATGTCTCGCTGGTGCGGAACGACACCTATGCGTTGCTGTCCCATTCAACGGCGGCATTGGTCACCAGCGGCACCGCCACGCTCGAGACGGCACTCTTCCGCGTACCCCAGGTGGTCTGCTACGAGACTCCTATCAAGCATATCGTGCGC
>CALFJA010000070.1 GCA_937877605.1 uncultured Prevotellaceae bacterium
CACGACAAACTTCCGGCCATTGGCTATGTAAACACCCTTAGGCAGGCGGTCGGCATTGACATTGCGCCCGGCCAGGTCGTAGACATGGCCGGTAAGGGCCGGCTTGTCTTGCCCGACAGCATCAATGCCCGTGGCGTCGCCATGGAAGGGATAGCCTGCCACTTTGAGTTTTCCTACCAGGCTTGCAGGAACTGCCAGATAAGCCTTGTGTGCCTTGTTCTGGAATGCTGCGCCCTCGGCTGCACCGTAGTAGAAACCGATACTGCCGGCTTCCTCATTGATATTCAGCGAGAGTTTGAAATAAACCGCACCGCCAGTGGTTTCTTCTTCCACATCGGAACCGCGCAGCATGCTTGCAGCGTCACCTTCGCCGGTCTGATCGGTTACCACGAAACGGTAGCTCTTGGTCGTAGCATTCAAGATAACTCCAGTGCCGGCGGGAACCACATCGCCCGGCTCATAGACCTTGCTTACCACCAGATTGCCGTCGCCGTCAATCAGATAGGTGCTGCAAGTGACACCGTCGGGGACGATAAGATTTTCCGTTCCGTAGTACATCGAGGCGTATTCGGTTTCGCCCACTTCCACTGTCTCGGTCTGGCTTTCTATCTCTTTATAGAGTTGGATGTCGGCCTGGGCACTCGAAGGTATATAGCAAGCAAAACGAGGATTCTGCGTATTATAATATAAGGTACGCGTGGTGTTGTAGTCGTTTTCAATCTTAGCGTCTACGCCCGAGAACGAGATGGTCCACTTGGTTCCGTTGCTCCCTGCATCGCTCACAGCCCAAAGATTGTTGTTCTTTGTTGTGGCGGAAGATGTGTAGGCCAGATATACATCGCCGTCCTTCATCGTCCAACTTCCGTTCGTCTGCTCCAATACAACCACATGGCCTCCGGCCACGCTGTTGTCGATGGTCAAGTCGGTAACGGTTGCCGTGACATGGTCACCGACATTACTGCTGGTAACACCGTTGAACACCTCTGCCGTTGTCGGATTTTCCTCGCTGGCATCATACACAATCAGGTAGTTCTTGCCGCTTTCGAGTTCGCTGGCAGAAGTGATGCGGCGGAACTTGCCCGTGCCCACGGTGCTGCCGTCGTTGATAATGTATTCGGCTGTTACCACAAAACTGGGTTCGCTGCCGTCTTCCACGGCAAAGGCCTTAATGGTCATCGTACTGCTCACGACGATGGTTTCGCCTGCATAGAGCGTAGAACTCTCCGTAGGCTCAGAGCCGTCGGTAGTGTAATATATGCGTGCATCCTGCGAATTGCAACTGATGGTGACATTCTGTGGTTCCGAGTAAGTTCCTGCAGGAGGTGTGAACTGCGGGACGGAGGTGTAGGTAACGGGGATGTCTATGGTATAGAGAGCCGAAACCACGCCGCTGTTCTCCCACCCCTCCTTCACGGCAATGGCCTTGATGGTGGTGGTTTCGCTCACCGTGATGGGGCCGGTGTAGAGCGTGCTGGCCACCGTCGGGGTCGAAAGGTTGGTGGTGTAGTAAATCTTTGCACCTTCAGTGGCACAGGCAATGGTCACACTCTGTACGGCATCGTAGGTTCCGGCGGCAGGAGTGAACACCGGATTGGCCACGGTCTGCACCGCAGGAGTGCCGCCATCCACCTCTTCGTAGAGATAAGGAAGGATGCTGTTGGTCTGCGTTGAGCTGTAGGCTCCCGAAGAACTGTAACCTGTCACATACTGAATCCATTTGTTGGTGGTGGTGTTCGTGATGGTGAACAGCCCCGTCTGATTGGCCGTTGCGCTCCATACGCCTGCCGAAGTGGGCACGCTGGTCTGATTGTTGAAGTTGTTGTACGACCCCGTCTGATAGTAATACCTTCCGTTCTGGTCCTTGATGTAGAACCCGCCCGTGGCTGTCTCGAAGGTAAAGGCATCGGAATCGTCGTCGGGAGTGATTATTCCGTTGTTGTCGGTAACCACAGTGTTGGCCCGAAGGTAGGAATAGGTAGCCGTTCCGGTCTCCGGATTCTGTGCCTTCAGGGTTCCGTCGATATCGTAAACAATCATGTAGCGCTTGCCGGGAGTGACTGTGGTGACTCTTTGGAACTGCAGCGTCGACTCTTCAATGTCGTCATCAGTAAGGATAACATACTCTGCCACGCCTATCTTGCTGCTCTCTTCGCCCTTTATGGCAACGGCTTTCAGATAGCAGGACTCCTCGATGGTGATCGGGCTGGTGTAAAGTGTACTCTCACTGGTGGGATTGGTGCCGTCGAGGGTGTAGTAGATGGCAGCCTCTGCATCAGTACAACTGATGGTTACGGTCAGTGCCTCGTCGTAAGAACCGGCTGCGGGTGAGAAAGTGGGAGTGGGAACGCTTGATGCAGACTCCTGTTCCTTGTAGAAATAGATGTCTTTCTGACCGCCGGAGTAGCAGCGGAAGATATTTGAGCCGGTGTTGAACTGCAGGTACATCTCATATCCGTTGTTCTTGAGTTCACTCTCGCCGCTTGATGCGTTCATAGAATTAAGCGTCCATTGAGTCGTAGCAGCGGTGGTTTCGGATTCGAATGCCAGTGAGTTGCCACCGACACCTGCCAGATAGACTGCCGAAGCCGTGTCGTAGATGGTCCAGTTGTTGGTGCTTCCACCGATAACTACCGGTACAGCCGTGTTGCTGCCGTCGTTCAGGTTGATTACATTGTCGGTGGCGGTAACGGCTTTTGCCTTGCCCTTGCCGCTGTCCTGACCGTTGTAGGCATACAGTGTGCCGCTGTTCTTGCCCACAATCAGATAACGCTTGCCGGCTTCCAGGTCGCTGGCACTGGTGATGAGCTTGAATGTTCCTTCGCCAACAACCACCTCACCGTCGCCACCACTGGTGCCGATGTTGATGTTTGCCGTGGCCGTTGCACTCTGCTCGTCGCCATTGTAGGCCTTGGCCTGGATCACGGTGTTCTCCGATACGACGAAAGGTGCGGTGTAGACGGTGCTCAACTGGGAAGGTGTGGAACCATCGGTGGTGTAGTAGATGGTTGCGCCTGAGGTGGCACAGGTAATGGTTACGGTCTGCTCATCCTCGTAAGTGCCCGATGCCGGGGTAATGACAGGGGTGGATACGGTGTAGACAGTGGCACCGGAATAGTTGTCATAACTGAACGACTCGGTCTTCTTGTCGCCCCAGATATAGTCTTCCAGACCCGGGTAGTCGACAAACGGGTTGCGGTTGTTCTGCACTTGCCATACTGCATTGTTGCGGGCAATCTCCACTTCGTCGACAGGATCCTGCTTCGACCAGCGCATGAGCATATCGAAATGCCACTGAGCGTAGGGCTGATAGGCTGTGCCAGTGATAACGCTGCCGCTCCAATTGGTGATACGGTCCTCGTAGCAAGTGGCCATATAGAAGTAGATACGGGCAATGTCGCCCTTGATCTCATCATCAGGCTCAAACACTGTACCTGTGTACCCGGATGTCACACAAGAGCCCACTTTGCTGTAACCGTTGACAGATGTATAGGTTGCGGTGCCCACCTCGCCGAAAGGATAACTTCCGCGGCGGTTGTTCACATAGCCATCGGTTGGAAGAACATGCACCACATCGGCCTTCATGGGAGCGGCCTTGTTAAACCAGCTCTGCGGAATGGTGTGCTCACGGTTGTAGCTGTCGCCTTCCTTTTTGTAACTGGCACCCTGTGCCGAACCGCCAATCACATATTTGGTGGAGTTGCTGTACCAGTCGCGTAGGTAGCCGTCGGCACGCTTGTCGGTCTTTTCATAGGCAGACCAAAGCCCGTCGTAACCGATATTGGTGTGAGAATTGATAATGTTGTAAAATGCAGTTTTCAAGGCTTGGCCCTTTTTCCCGTTTGCATTCTGATAGTAGGTGCCCGACGAGTTTGGTCCTTGAGCCCATGCGAACATGCTTGTCAGCAAAATCGCTGACAACAAAAGTGTCTTTTTCATGTCTTATTAGATTTAAGGTTTATTCTCAAAAAGTCAGTGCAGCATAAAGCAGAGCAAGCCGCAGGAAAGTCATTTTCCCTGTTGCTTGCTCTGCTTTATAGACTGAATGTTATTCCCAAATGCTGCTGTGCGAACCTTTGTCGGATTCCGATTGGCCTTGAGCATCTGCATCATCGCCAAACTGATGTGGAGCTAACTGCGGTCCACCAATTTCCTCAACAGTACTGGTGAGGCTGTCCATCAGCGCATTGTCCATGTGAACAAAAAGACTGTCTGGTTGAATGTAGTTTTTCATATCTCTATCTGTTTTGTTTATTTCACTGCATATTTCTTTCCGTTCACAATGTAGATGCCCTTCGGCAGCTGGCTTCTCGAAGAGATACCCAGCACCTTCCTGCCGTCAAGCGTGAAGATATTGGCATTGTAGAGAGGAGCGTCCTCCATGTCGATACCGTTAATTCCCGTGGTGTCGCCACTGAAGGGATAGCCCGATGCCATCACTCCTGCCAGATCGGAGGGAACCACCAGGTAGGCCTTGTGGGCACCGTTGGTGAAAGCACCGCCATTGTCAGCACCCCAGTACCAGCCGAGAGTTCCGGGTGTCTGGCTGTAGTTGAGCGAAAGTTTGTAGTACTTGGCGCCGCCCGTGGTAGTGGCTGGGGCATCGGAGCCGCTCAACATGTTGTCATCGTCGACATCACCGTCGTCGGTTGTCGTGGCGAACTGATAGGTGTTGGCATTTGCCTTCACCACAACGCCTGTTCCGGCAGGAATGACTTCGCCAGCCTCATAGAGCCAACTCTCGTTTATCTTGCCTTCAGTAGTTACCGTGTAGGTGTAGCATTCAACATTCTCAGGCACAACCAGGTTGACCGTTCCATAGTAGAGGGTGGAATATCCGACATTAGACACCACCACCTCGACGGTCTCCGCAGCACTGGTTACCTTCTTATACAACTGAATGGCTTTCTGATTTGTATATGTAGAGGATTTAAAATAACGGAAACGCTCCTGTCCGGAAGTACTGTTATAGCGCAAATAAGAGCCTCCTGACGAAAGAATCGTTACATTGTTGCCATCGAAAGAAATCGTATTGGTATACGCCGTTGATGTACTTTCAGACAAGCTGTTGGAATTGGCTGTATTACCAATATAATAGCCTGACTTGCTTTGAATTGTTTTAGATGTTTCGCTGGAGGTTATTGTGAATGTTGAAGCATTCGTTGTTTCGTCAGCATCAATGTAATAGGTGGAACCGTCTTGATTGATTGTAACACTAATTGTGTTAGAAGCAGCATCAAGTTTATTACCATCACCTCCACGCGAGCCGTCGAAAGCAACTTCGCCATCTTCATAGACGATGAGGTATTCCTCTCCGTCTACAAGGTCTGTAGTGCTGCTGATGCGCTCGTAGCGTGTGGTACCACCGCCACTGCTTGAACTAATGGTGTAGGTTGCCTCGGCTACTTCGCTGTCAGTCCAGCCGCTCTTCACGGCAATGGCCTTGATGGTGGTGGTTTCGCTCACGCCGATGGCACCAGTGTAGGCCGTCGAAGAAGATGTTGGAGTTGTTCCATCGGTGGTGTAGTAGATAGTAGCACCGTCGGTGGCGCAGGCTATCGTTACGCTCTGAGCCTCGGTGTAGGTTCCAGCTACAGGCGTAAAGGTCGGCGTAAGCGGCTGTAAGGTATAGGTGGCAGATGCCACAGTGCTGCTGTTTTCATCTTTAACGGCAATAGCCTTGATGGTCATGGTGCCGTTTACAGCAATTGCTGTGCCGTTATAGGCAGCTGACGATGCAGTCGGTTCTGAGCCGTCGGTGGTGTAATGGATGGTTGCGCCGTCGGTGGCGCAGCTGATGGTTACATTCTGTGCTTCGGTGTAGGTCCCGGCAGCCGGTGTGAAGGTTGGAGTCTCCACCTGTGGCAGTGCGTTTACGGTCAGCGTGTAGGTTGCCGTGGCACTGTAGTAATCATCGTTGCCGGCAAATGTGGCAGTGATGGTGGTTGTTCCGGCTGCCACGACGGTTACTTCGCCTGTTGTGCTGTTGACGGTTGCCACGCCGGTATCACTGCTCGAGTAAGTCACGCTCAGCCCGGCAGGGTCGGTTGTCAGTGTCGGTTCGGTCATGTCGTCGCCTATGGTAATCTCCACTGTGGCAGGAGTGAATGTCATGGTCGGCGTGGTCTTTGTGCTGCTGGTTCTCTTATAGAGACTCAATTCTCCACCTATTGTGCTGCCATAACAAGCAAAACCGTAATCGCCATTGCGACGCAGACGGTCATTGACACTGCTTGCTTTGTTCTTCTTATTAGTAAATTCGAAGGTTGCACCTGTCGATACGCTCCACAAAGCCATATCGTTAGTGCCGTCGGCAAGGAGTTGCGCCTTGTTTTTAGCACCTGTACTTGCTGCATACTTTTCCTCGGCAGCATTATAAATGGTGTAATAATCTCCACTCGGTGCGATGTGCCAGATGATTGTTTCATCGTCGGTTGTGATGATATTATTGGTTGGGGTTACTGCCGTTATTTGCAAACGGCTGGAAGTTTCCGTCGTGTTCATTGCGCCATTGTTATATACAATGATATAATCACCTTCTCCAAAGTCGGCCGCTTTCGTCACAAGTGCAAACTCATTGCCCGACCCTGTTGAGCTTCCAGCCTCTGTTGCGGTGGCTGTTAGCTGCACGGTTACGGTCTCGGCACCGGTACTTTGCAGGGTGATGCTGCCAGTGTAGTTGCCTGCTGCAGTTGGTGTGAAGGTCACATTGATGGTGGCATCTTCCTCGCTCTTGTCAATGCTGTTGGCCGACAGGGAGAATACGCTGCTGGCATCGGTCAGCGTCAGTGTGATGTTTTCGGTCAGTCCTTCGCTCAGCACTTCAAGCGGCAGGGTCTGCGGTGTGCCCACTGTGGTTGAGAATGTCAGTGTTTCCTCTGTTGCGATGGCTGGAGAGGCAGGGGTGCTGTCTTCCATGTAGAGGTTGGCCTGAATCATGCTGGCGTTGGGCGTGGAGGTATAGGTGGTGAAGCGTGGGGTGTTCGCGTTGTAGAGTATGGTGCCATAGTCGCCATAAGTCATGATGACGCCGGCTGTTCCGTCGCTCAATGTCCAAGTGTTCTCCGTCGAACTGTAGGCCACACTCTTCGCAGCAGTGGAATAGAGATACTGGTTGGTCGACTCGTTCTTGAAAGTCCAGCCATTGGTCTGGTCGCCTTCAAGCACGAATACGGCCACATTGTCGTTGATGGTGACAATGTCGCTGTTCACGGTTACGCTCACACTGCTCAGCAATGAGCTGCTGAATGCACCGGCTGCGGTCGACTTACTGCCGCAGGCAATGATGTAGCGCATGCCGTCTTCCAGGTCGTTGACCGAGCTGACCCTTTTGAATTTCTTTGTGTTCGGGTCGCTGCTCACTGCGCCAATCTTATAGGTGGCGGTGCCCACGGCGCTCTCCTCTGTCCCGTCGTAGGCTATGGCCTTGATGGTTGTGGTCTCGGCAATGTTGATGGGCGAGGTGTATTGTGTGCTGCTGGTGGTCGGCGTGGTACCGTCGGTAGTATAGTATATGGTGGTGCCGCTGGTTTCGCAGCTGATGGTTACATTTTGTGCCTCGGCATAGCGGCCTGGTGTGGGCGAGAAAGTCGGTGTGGCCACGTTTGAAAGACCGCGGAAGTTGAATGAGATGTAGCCGTTTGAATCTTTGGTAATGTTTTCAATGGTTTCTTCCATCCATGCGTTTCCGTTGGCATTGTTGTTGAACCATGTGGCTTTTGGTGTTGACTCCGGCCCGAAGGTATTGTTCGATGAGGTTGGGAAGGGGTCGGTTGCCAGACCGGCTGCGGTCAGATATTTATATCCAGACGATGTCGTTGCATACTGGAGTTGATTGTCGGCAGGCACCCATGTCATGCGTTGATGATCAGGGTCGTCGTTGGGTTGGTTACTGTTCCAAAGGCTCTGGTTGTAGTCTACGTGTACAATGAGCATGCCATAGCCTGAGAGGGGTGCGTCCCATCCGACGTTGCCACGGTTTTCCAGCATGAAGTATTCATTGCTGTTGCCGGAGTTGTAGATGATGTACGACTCTCCGTTATCCTCCAGTGGTTTCATTCCGGTCACAGTGGTAGTGGTCGACAGGGTGATAGGTGTCTGCCATCCGGCCATCCAGCGTTCCCAACTGGTGTAGCCGCAGGGACGATAGCCGTCGCCGTTGTACGAGCCGGAGCTCATCAGATCCCATTCGTCCATACCCCAACCACCAGAATAGTCGGTGTCGTAGAAGTCGGGGAAACCCAGACAGTGGGAGAACTCATGACACATGGTGCCAATGCCGGCAATGCTTCCGGTCTGTCCGTCAAGTTCGCCACCGCAGGCATAGTTGTTTATTATCACGCCATTGGCGGTGACTGTGCCTTCCCCTGCACTGCTCAAATCCCATGCGTGGGGCCAGATGGTGTCGTCATCGCCACCGTCGGCTTCGCCCTTACCGGCATAGATCACATAGACTTGGTCTACATATCCATCGCCATCCCAGTCGTAGTCGGCAAAGTTCACTTCCGATTTTGCCAGATTGACGGCTTCCTTAACCAAGGTTGCAGGATGGAGGTCGTCGTCGCTTGAGTCGTTGCCGCCATAATAAGACATTACATTCGATACCGTGACGGGGCCCACAACGTCGAAAGTCAACTGGAAGATGCCACGGCTTTGGGCGTAGAAGTAGTCGTACATGGAACCGTAGAAGTTGCCATCGTTGAATCCTACTTCATTGGCAACGCGCTCATAGTAGGCCTTGTTGTTGGCCGACTGAAACTGAACATCGCTGGTCTGCGCCAGGATGATGAGGCATTTCTTTGCTCCGGTGTAGTCGCCGTAACTGCCAATCTTGGTTGGCGAGAGTCGCTTGTCGCGAGATCTGTTTGCCTGTAAACGGCGTGCACGGGCTTTTGTCTGTGCGTCTTGCAGATTTATTTCGGCATAATGTCCGCTGGTGCCCACCTTTCGATAGGCTTTGCCGTCGGTGCCACGGTAGAAGTGGCCGAACTCATCGCCCACAAGGGTGGCGGTGATGGTTGAACCGTTCTGCAAAGTCAGTGTCTTTTGAAGACCGCGCTTTGCCGGAATTGCCATGATGTTCAGTGCGAACAGGATCATGGCAAAGAAAAAGAAGATCCGTTTCATTGTGTAATTCTTATATGATAATTTTAGGTTTTATCCGCCACTTGCTTGCGTACGCACACGCACGCCCTTACCTATATGTATAGGCATATCAGCCTGCAAAATTAAGAGTTTTCCCTTTGGCGTGCAAAGGTGGTGTGCAAAAATACATAAAATTATATTTTTTTAACACTCCGGAAGAGCATTGGAAAGTCCGTTCCCTGCATGTCGGAAAACGGTTGTTTTGCGGTCGTTTTCTGTTTGGGTCCCAAACGGCAGACAACCGGAGCCTAAACGCACTGCAACCGGAGCCCAAACGGGATGCAACTGAGGCTCAAATGCAATCCGTTGAAATTCCGCAAGTTACAGAGCCGGCAGGAGGTCGCCGTACAAGCAAAAGAAATCCCCTGTCCGAAAAAGCGGACAGGGGATTTCGAGAGATAGGAATGGCCTTGTAAAGATCAGTCTGCCAGTTTGGCCTTGAGAAACTCTCGGTTCAGTCGTGCGATGTTGGAGATGCTCTCGTTCTTGGGACATACGGCTTCGCAGGCACGGGTGTTGGTGCAGTTGCCGAATCCCAGTTCGTCCATACGCTTTATCATGGCCTTTGCGCGGCGGGCAGCCTCGGGGCGTCCCTGCGGCAGAAGTGCCAACTGCGAAACTTTCGAGCTGACGAAGAGCATGGCCGATCCGTTCTTGCAGGCAGCCACGCAGGCACCGCAACCGATACAGGTGGCGCAGTCCATGGCCTCGTCGGCGTTCTCCTTGGGTATGAGAATGGCGTTGGCGTCCTGTGCCTGTCCGGTACGGATGCTGGTGTAGCCGCCGGCCTGGATGATTTTGTCGAAGGCTCCGCGGTCGACCATACAGTCCTTGATGACGGGGAAGCCTGCCGAACGCCAGGGCTCCACGGTGATGACATCGCCGTCGTTGAAGCGACGCATGTAAAGTTGGCAGGTGGTAGCGCCGCGCTCGGTCTTGCCGTGGGGCGTTCCGTTGATATAGAGGGAGCACATGCCGCAGATGCCCTCGCGGCAGTCGTGGTCGAAAACGAAGGGCTCCTTGCCCTCGTTTATCAGTTCTTCGTTCAGGATATCGAGCATCTCGAGGAATGAAGTGTCGTCGGGAATGTTCTTCATCTCGCGCTCTTCAAAATGACCTTTGTCCTTCGGGCCATTCTGCTTCCAGTACTTTACTGTGAAAGAAAGATTTCGTGACATGGTTTATATGAGGTTGTTTAGTGGTTTTGTTGTTTGGTTGTTTAGGATATTTGCCTTGAAAGCAACACACATCTTACCGTAATCTGGTTTTGATTGAACTTATCAGTGCGTTTAACTGCTTCCATATCGCCGTTATGGCAATAGATAGTTGTTCGTGTTGTTCTTGGTTTATATATTTCAAATTAAGACTCAATATCAACTGTGTCTCCAATTCAGAGATAGAACCTGAAGCTATTCGCAGGAAATGCAACTTTTCTTTGTCCGTCCCTCTGGCATAACCTTCGGCTATATTGGAAGGAATTGAAGTTGCTGCTCGGCGTATCTGCGCTACCAATCCGAATTTTTCATCGGCAGGAAAATCTCTGGTGATTATGTATATTGATGTAACCATCTCTATACTTTGCTGCCAGACACGCAAATCTTTATGGGTTTCCATACGATATATCCAAAACGACCAAACGACTAAATTACCAGTTTCCTAATTTTAATTCTTGTAATTTCTCGTTTGAACTTTGATGGCTTCATACTCGAGCGGTTCCTTGATGAGTTCCGGAGCCTTGCCGTCGGCACCCTGATACTCCCAGCAACCCACATAGAAGAAGTTCTCGTCGTCGCGCTTTGCCTCGCCTTCCTCGGTCTGGTGCTCCTCGCGGAAGTGACCGCCGCAGGATTCTTCACGGTGGAGTGCATCGTAGGCAACAAGCTCGCCCATGAGAATGAAGTCGCGAAGGTGGATGGCTTTGTCCAATTCTATGTTCAACCCTTCCTTCGTGCCAGGCACGAACAGGTTGGTGTCGAACTCCTTGCGCAGTTCCTTCATAAGCTTGAGACCCTCTTCGAGTCCCTCCTTGGTGCGGCCCATGCCCACATATTCCCACATGATATGGCCGAGTTCCTTATGTATGGAGTCCACAGAACGCTTTCCCTGGATGCCCAGCAGCCGGTCCTGTTCAGCCTCAACGGCCTTCTCGGCCTCGGCAAACTCGGGCAGGTCGGTACTCAGCCGCGGCCAGATGTCCTGGTCGGCCAGGTAGTTCTGGATGGTGTAGGGCAGCACGAAGTATCCGTCGGCCAGTCCCTGCATCAGAGCCGAAGCACCCAAGCGGTTGGCACCGTGGTCGGAGAAGTTGCACTCGCCGATGGCAAAGAGTCCGGGAATGGTGGTCATCAGTTCGTAGTCCACCCAGATACCTCCCATGGTGTAGTGGATAGCGGGGAAAATCATCATCGGCTTGTAGTACTTCACACCGTTGATTTCGTTGGCCAGGTCGCCCGGGAACACATCGGTAATCTCCTCATACATCTCGAAGAGGTTGCCGTAACGCTGCATAATCTGGTCGAGCCCCAGTCGGTTGATACTCTCAGAGAAGTCGAGGAATACAGCCAGACCCGTGTTGTTCACGCCGAAACCGGCATCACAGCGCTCCTTGGCGGCGCGGCTGGCAACATCGCGGGGCACCAGGTTGCCGAAAGCCGGGTAGCGGCGCTCAAGATAATAGTCGCGGTCTTCTTCCGGAATCTCCCATCCTTGCTTGGTGCCGGCCTGCAGTGCCTTGGCGTCCTCCAGCTTCTTGGGCACCCAGATGCGTCCGTCGTTACGCAGCGACTCTGACATCAGCGTCAGTTTCGATTGCTTGTCGCCGTGCACGGGGATGCAAGTCGGGTGAATCTGCACATACGATGGGTTGGCAAAGTAGGCTCCCTTGCGGTAGCACTGCACGGCAGCCGTACAGTTGCAGCCCATGGCGTTGGTCGAGAGGAAGTAGGCATTGCCGTATCCGCCGGTGGCAATCACCACGGCGTTGGCCGAGAAACGGTGGAGCTTACCCGTGGTAAGATCCTTCGCCACGATGCCGCGTGCACGGCCGTTGACGATGACCACATCCTCCATTTCGTAGCGGGTGAAGAGTTTCACCTTACCTTCTTCCACCTGGCGGCTGAGCGACGAGTAGGCACCCAGCAGGAGCTGCTGTCCTGTCTGTCCCTTGGCATAGAAGGTACGGCTCACCTGTGCGCCTCCGAACGAGCGGTTGGCAAGCATGCCGCCGTACTCGCGTGCAAAGGGAACGCCCTGTGCCACGCACTGGTCTATGATGTTGTTGCTCACTTCGGCCAGCCTGTATACATTGGCTTCGCGGGCACGGTAGTCACCACCTTTCACGGTGTCGTAGAACAGGCGGTAGACAGAGTCGCCGTCGTTCTGGTAGTTCTTGGCTGCATTGATACCGCCCTGGGCTGCGATGGAGTGTGCGCGGCGGGGCGAATCCTGGATGCAGAAGTTGTAAACATTGAACCCCATCTCACCGAGCGAGGCTGCGGCGCTGGCTCCTGCCAGTCCGGTGCCGACGACGATGACATCGAGTTTCAGCTTGTTCTTGGGGTTCACCAGGCGCTGGTGAGCCTTGTAGTTGGTCCACTTCTCTGCTACTGGACCTTCCGGTATTCTGGAATTGAGTTGTTTTGCCATAATCTTATTTGCGATTTGCGGATTTACAATTTACGGTTTATTAGCAACACAGTGAAGGTGCGCACTTGAAAGCAAATGCGAGTACCACCACGAGGAAGCCCAGCATGAGCAGCGTGGCATAGACGATGCCTATCACCTTCCAGCGGCAGAACCAGGTCTTGCCGTTCCATCCGAGGGTTTGGATGGCGCTCCAGAAGCCGTGTGAGAGGTGGAACCAGATGGCAACGATCCAGATAATGTACAGAACAACATAGAGCGGGCATGAGAATGTCTCCTTGATGTAGGCGAAACCGTCGGCCGGCGAGAACTGGGTGGCCATTCCGGTGAGTTCGGCAAACATCATGTTGTACCAGAAGTTGAAGAGGTGGAGGAGCAGTCCGAGCAGGATGATGATGCCCAGGACGAGCATGTTCTGGCTGGCCCATTCCACTTTCGCGGGCTTGTCGGTCACAGCATAGCGGCTGTTTCCGCGCGCACGGCGGTTCTGGATGGTCAGCAAGAACGCATAGACAATGTGAACGACGGCCAGCGCTGCCAGACCCAGTGTTGCCGCAACGGCATACCAGTTGGCTCCCAGCAGTTCACAAATCATGTTGTAGGCCTCGCCACTGAACAGCGCCACGATGTTCATGGCACAGTGGAAGGTCAGGAACAGAATAAGTGCGATGCCCGTTACGGACATCACCACTTTTCTACCAATAGATGAATTGATTAACCACATAATGATTTTGTTTAATGTATTGATTGAAAAATAATATCGCTTAAGGTTACACGGAAGACTGGGCATGCTGTTGCGGGCATCCATCTTTACTATTAGGTACGCCCACGCGTTTTTCAGTCGCAAAAGTAATCATTTTAATTAGAGTCGGCAAACTATTTGGACGAAAAACACTTTTTTCCCTTTTTGCTGCAAGGTTGTATGGCATTGGCGGCAGCAGGTTTCCGCACGGCATTGCGGGCGGGGCAAAAATTCGGACAAGAAAAAGTTGCAGAATGCATCGTTCCACAAAAAAAAGATTTCGTAACTTTGTGGTGCAAAAACATCTACTTCTTCCATGAAAGAAATCAAACGAATCGTTCTGACGGGCGGTCCATGCGCTGGCAAGACCACCGCTCTGGTGCGCATCATCGAGCACTTCTCCAGTCGCGGCTTCAAGGTGTTCACCGTTCCCGAGGTGCCCACCATGTTTACCCAGTCGGGCATGGACTATCTGACCAAGAACAAGGAATTTTTCTATGAAGGCGAAAAGGCTACGCTGGAAATCCAGTTGGCCCTGGAGGACAAGTTCCTGCGCATGGCTCAGGCCTGCACCGAGCCCTGCGTCATTGTCTGCGACCGCGGAACCATGGACATCTCGGCCTACATGCAGCCTGAGCTCTGGGAACAGCTGTGCAAGGATGTGGGCTATACCACCCCGCAGTTGCGCGACGACCGCTACGACGCTGTGCTCCACCTGGTGTCGGCAGCCGACGGAGCCGAACAATTCTACACCACCTCCAACAATGCCTCCCGCAACGAGACGGCCGACGAGGCTGGGCTGGCCATCGCCCGTATGCTCGACAAGAAAGTGATAGGAGCATGGGCCGGGCACTCCCACCTCCGCGTCATCAACAACCAGGAGGACTTCAACCGCAAGCTGAACCGCGTGCTCAAGGAGATTTCGCATGTCCTCGGGCTGCCGCAACCCATCGAGGAGGAACGCAAGTACATGGTGGAAGTGGTCGGCGAGATGCCCGACTGCATCGAGAGCGAAATCACGCAGACCTATCTTACGGCCGAGCCCGGCGCAGAAGTGCGGTTGCGTCGCCGCGGATGGCAGGGCAAGTTTGTCAATGTGCTCACCACGAAGAAGAAAATATCCGACACCGAGCAGCTGGAGACCGAGCGCCAGGTGAGCAACAACATCTACCGCTCGCTGCTGCAACAGGCCGACCCCTACAGGAAGACCATACGGAAAAACCGCAAGAGCTTCATCTGGAAAGGCCAGTATTTCGAGCTGGACACCTATCTGGAGCCTGTCAAAGGGCTGATGATTCTCGAGACAAAAGGAATTGCCAACCACGAGGATGTGAACTTCCCGCCGTTCATCAAGGTGAAGGAAGACATCACGGGCAAGACCCAATACTACAACTACAACATCGCGCTGAGGGGCTGACCCCTACCCCATTGCCTTCAGGCGCGAAACAGGCAACGGCTTCTCCCTCAACGGAAGGAGCCGCTTTTTCGTGAAATTTCCGATGAAATGGGTAAAAATTGCGCTTTCCCAGGTCGCCAAGCCGACACTTTCGAATCCACCCTTCCCATCAGCCAAAAACACCCTCACTTACAGTCGTTTTCCAAAAGCCGCCCAAATGCACGCCGTTTGAGCCCCGTTCGCACTCCGTTTGGGCTGAAAACGGAAGCCGTTTGGAGCCCAAATGCAACACGCTGAAAATCAATCGGTTGAGAGACTGCCAAACACTACGGTGACAATCCTCCAAAAACAAACGGAAAAATGAACACTTGCACGCGCGAATTACTCTTCATATTTTGTCTCGCCTGAAGACAAAATTTGAAAAAATAAGGAAAACATGAGGCAGGTTGAAATATAAATGAGTATATTTGCACACTTTTCTCTTTGTTCTAAAGAGAATTTATCCGTGAAAAATTAAAAACCTACATATTTTTTATTCACACTTTAAATCTTAAATCACAACATGAAAAAAACACTTTACTTACTCTTTCTGCTGTGCACCTGGACCATGCTGGTTCATGCCATTCCCGCCAAGCCGGGGCAGAAAAAAGTATTGACACTTGCCAACGGGACAACCATTCAGGCAACTCTCGTGGGCGACGAGCACGGTCACTTCTATGTTGACGCCAATGGTAAGGCCTACAACCGCGCCAGTGGCAAGGCATTCTACCAGGAAGTTAACAGCGGAAACATCATTTCCAAGGCAAAGGTTCGCCGCTCTCAGGTCAACACCAAACGCGTGAAGCGTCTTGGTGCAGCCAAAGTTGGCGAGGTTGGCAGCTACATCGGCCAGAAGAAAGGCATCGTCATTTTGGTGAACTATACCGATGTGAAGTGGCAATCGTCCAACACCTTGGCGCTGTTCAAGCGTATTGCCAACGAAGAGAACTTCTCTTACGGATCGTTCAAAGGCTCCATGTACGACTACTTCAAGGCTCAGAGCGGTGGTCAGTTTGAACTGACCTTCGACGTTGTTGGCCCCGTGACTGTAGCAAAAAAGCAATCCTACTATGGTGGCAACGACACTTATGGCAACGACGAGCATGCCGCAGAGATGGTTATCGAGGCTTGCAAACTGGCCGACTCTCAGGTTAATTTCGCCAACTACGACTGGGATGGCGACGGCTATGTAGACCAGGTTTACGTTGTTTATGCCGGTCAGGGCGAAGCCGACGGCGGAAGCGACGACACCATCTGGCCCCATGCTTACGATTTAGAATCGGCCAACTACTATGGTGACGGTAGCGGTGTGCTCACCCTCGACGGTGTGAAGATTAACACCTACGCCTGCGGTTCGGAATTGAACGGCAGCAGCGAGTTGGAAGGCATCGGCACCATGTGCCACGAGTTCTCTCACTGCCTGGGCTACCCCGACTTCTACGACATTGACTATTCAGGCGGTCAGGGTATGTACTCTTGGGACTTGATGGACATGGGTTCGTACAACGACGATGGTTATCAGCCAGCAGGCTACACCAGTTACGAGCGTTGGGTGGCTGGTTGGCAAGAGCCTATCGAACTGACAAACACCACTGCCGTGACAGACATGAAAGGTTTGCAAGACGGCGGTGAGTCGTACATCATCTATAACGACAACAACCGAAACGAGTATTTCCTTTTGGAAAACCGTACACAGACCGGTTGGGATGCCAGTCTGCCCGGCGGTGGAATGCTCATCATTCACGTTGACTACGATGCAACCGTCTGGAGCAACAACAAACCAAACGACGATGCCAGCCATCAGCGCATGACTTGGGTTCCTGCCGACGGCAGTTACAATGCTTCCATTCAGACTTCGGGCAGCTATAAATATGTAACCATCTCCGATGCCAACCTTGCCAAAGACCTTTGGCCACAAAGTGGCAAGACCGTATTTGGTTCGCAGTCTACCGGCAATACCTTGTCAAAACTGTGGACAGCCAACAGCGAAGGCAGCAACTATCTGAATGTTTCGGTTGAAGACATCACCAAAGATGCCAACGGACTCATCTCGTTCAACTTCCAAGGCCAGAGCAATGTGGCAACGCCTACCTTCTCGCCTGCAGCAGGCCGCTACAGCGAACCACAGACCGTAACCATCACTTGCTCTGATGCTGATACCGATATCTACTACACACTCGACGGATCTAAACCGACATCGGGCAGCACCGCATATACAGCTCCTTTCGTTGTTTCCGAAACAACAACCGTGAAGGCTATCGCTATCAATGGCGAGGGTGAAGAAAGTAATGTAGCAACAGCCAAATACACCATCGTCGACGGTAACCAACTTCTGTACGAAGGCGTATCTGCTTACAGCGCAGAATCAGATGGTTCTCAGGCCATTGGAACTGATGAATCTGACCTTGACTATGATGGTTGGACCACACTGACAAAGGTCTACAAGGGCGGTATATCTAATGCCAAGGAAAACGGCGGCTGCCTGAAACTCGGTGCAAACAACGCTGCTGGTTCTGTACAGGCTTCCAACATCGCCCTGACAGGAGACGGAACTTTGGTATTCTCGCTGAAGAAATACAATAAAGACACAGGCAAACTGAATCTGACCGTTACCGGCGCTACTGCCGATGTAACCCAGTTCACTCCGAGTGACACTTGGACAGAATACACCGTAAACCTGACTGGTGGCACCGGCAATGTAAGCATCACACTGGCCACATCGGCAAAGCGTGCTTATATTGACGAAATTGAATTGCTGAGCAAGTCCGGCTCTTCTACCAAGAAGAATGTAACCATGTCGTTCTCACAGACTGCTGTGCAGGCAACCCTCGGAGAAACATTCGTTGCTCCTGTACTGACCATAGATCCTTCTGGATTAGCCGTTACCTACTCAAGCAGCAACACCAATATAGCTACTGTAACCAGCGATGGTCAAGTAACTCTGAAGGCTGCAGGTACCGCCACCATCACTGCCAAGTTTGCCGGCAACGACGAATACAACAGTGCACAGGCAAGCTACACGCTGACAGTGATGAATGCCGGCGGTGAAACAGCCACTACCGTGGAAATCCCCTACGAGAACACCCTGCTGGGCAGTCATAATGATTTCACCATCGAAGATGTTTCCACAGGCGGTCTGGAAGCTGTATGGAAAGACAATGCCAGCTATGGCATGACGGCCAACGGATACAAGTGCACCGGCGACATCGAAAGCTGGTTCATTAGCCCTGTATTCAACGGCACAAATGCTACCAGCCCGAAACTGACTTTGTCTCACGGAATCAACTACTTTGCCAGCGTTGATGCTGCCAAGAGCGAAACCGGCGTTTATATCCGCGAAGAAGGCGCATCCAACTGGACCGCTCTCACGGTTGAATATCCTGCTTCCCTGAGCAACACCTTCCTGGAGGGTGTAGAAGTAGACCTGTCTGCCTATGCCGGAAAGAAGTTCCAGCTTGGTTTCAAGTATACTGCTACTGCTGCGAAACCCGGTCGCTGGCAGATTAAGAACCTCTCCGTAACCGACAGCACTACTCCTGTAATCGAAGTTCCGACACTGACTCCGTCGAAGACTTCCGCTACTGAAGGCGAAGTTGTTACCATAACTGTTTCACAGACAGGTTTCGATGGTGACGACGGTACCGAAATATGGTACACCACCGACGGTTCCGACCCGACCACCAGTAGCACCAAGCGTGTGCTTGACGACAGCTCTATCAATACCATTTCGGTTACCATGGGTACTGCTGATGTAGAGGTTAAAGCCGTGGCTGTCAGTGTTATGGGACAACCAAGTGCTGAGACCTCTGTAACCATTACCTATCAAAGTTCTTCAACCTCTGACGCAGAACCGCTTCCATACGAAGACCTCTCTTCAAGCTTGGGTAAGTTTACCGCCGACGACAGCGATGTTTGGACTTGGAGTTCAAGCTACAACTGCGCTGTTGGTAAGAAGCAGGGCGGTGCCATCGGTTGGCTCATTTCTCCGCTGATCGACCTGACCACTGCCAACGATCCTACATTGACCTTCACTGAAATGGGTAACTATTTCAAGAACGGCATCACCATTACCGACAATGCCACCGTATGGGTTCGTGAAGGTGAAAGCGGCAGCTGGACACAACTGTCGTTCGACACCCGTTGCTCGGGTACAGCATTCTCGAGTGTAGCTTCTCCGACAACAAGTCTTGCAAGTTACAAGGGCAAGAAAGTACAGATTGGCTTCAAGTATGAAAGCACATCCTCTGCCTACGGAACTTGGGAAGTGAAAGACTTCAAGGTTACCGACGGCGAAGCTGTCATTACCTATCTGGACGAGACCATCGAGTCGCTCAACGGCAAGACCGGTGCTGCCATCAGCAACATCAGCCTCAACCTGAACAACGCAAAGGTTGTATATGTTGACGCAACACAGGGTGCCTATGTTCGCGAGGGCGACTACGCCATCCAGTTCTTCAAGACTGGACTCAGCCTCACTGCCGGACAGACCATGACGGGTAGCATCAAGTTCAACTATGCTCCCTACTATGGAATCCCCGAAGTGAAGGATATCGACGGCGTTACCAACCTCGACGATGTAACCTTCGGCGCAACCGAAACACCTGTTGCCGTGACCGTTTCGCTCGACAACCTCGTTGAGCTGGCTCATGTGGCCGACTTCGTGAGCGTTTCCGGCGTAACAATTGAATATGTTGCCCCGACATCCGCTCCAGAAAACGACTTGCAACGGGCTTCTTCCGCTACATACTACGCTGTTTCCGGCGAGACCAAGGTACAACTCTACGACAAGTTCGGCAATGGGCTTCTCAACGAAGAACTCAATGGGAAGACCGCTACGGTTGAAGGTATCTTCGGTGCCATCTACAGCGGTGCACCCGAAATATTCCCAACCAAGATTACAACCGAGGCCACCGGCATCAACAATATTGACTTTGATACCGAGAACGGCAAGGGAACTATCTACAATCTCAGCGGACAACGCGTTGACAAGAACTACAAAGGCATCGTTATCTACAACGGCAAGAAACTCTTGCTAAAGTAAGGCATTGCTCCTTTTCACACAAAAACCTCAGGCCCTACCGGTCTGAGGTTTTTTCATACCTTATATTATATAGGAATCCTACTGGCCACTCCCCTACCCGCTTCTACCTGCTGCCACAGCATTTTTTCTATACTGCAAACCTATATCAGCATTTTTTTGTAATTTTGCCAAGTCGTTAAGGGCACAATAAAGATGAAATTGAACTACGATGTACTCGTCATCGGCGGCGGACATGCCGGATGCGAGGCTGCCTGCGCCGCTGCAAACATGGGAGCAAAGACATGTCTGGTGACTATGGACATGAACAAAATTGCCCAAATGAGCTGCAATCCTGCCGTGGGCGGCATCGCAAAAGGACAGATTGTGCGCGAAATTGACGCCCTCGGAGGGCAAATGGGAATTGTAACAGATGCCACCGCCATACAGTTTCGCATGCTTAACCGAGGCAAGGGACCTGCCATGTGGAGCCCAAGGGCACAATGCGACAGAGAGAAATTCATCTGGAAGTGGCGCGAAGTGCTTGACAACACCGAGAATTTAGACATCTGGCAAGACCAAGCAGAAGAGTTACTCGTTGATAATCAGTATGTTACAGGTGTAAAAACAATTTGGGGAGTCACCCTTACAGCCAAGAGTGTGATTATCACAGCAGGTACATTCTTGAATGGATTGATGCACATCGGACGCAAACAGATTGCCGGCGGACGAATTGCCGAGCCTGCCGTAACACACCTGACAGACAGCATCACCCGACACGGCATCCGTTCCCTGCGAATGAAAACAGGAACTCCGGTGAGGATTGACAAGCGCAGTGTGCATTTCGAAGACATGGAGCGCCAGCCCGGCGAGCAGGATTTCCACCAGTTCAGCTACTTCGGGCCGCACAGACAACAGCCACAATTGCCTTGCTGGACCTGCTATACCAATACAGAGGTACACCAAACGCTCAAAAAAGGGTTACCCGATTCCCCACTCTACAATGGACAAATACAAAGCATTGGCCCCAGGTACTGTCCCTCCATAGAGACAAAACTGGTCACCTTCCCCGACAAGGAGCAACACCCCCTGTTCCTGGAACCCGAAGGCGTGGACACCAACGAAATGTACCTGAACGGCTTTTCGTCAAGCATGCCCATCGAGATACAACTCGAAGCACTACGGAAAATACCGGCCCTGCGCGATGTTCGGGTCTATCGTCCTGGCTATGCCATTGAGTATGACTTCTTCGATCCAACCCAGTTGAAGCATTCCCTGGAATCAAAACTGATAAAAGGATTGTTCCTCGCCGGTCAGGTGAACGGCACAACTGGTTACGAAGAGGCCGCCGGGCAAGGGCTCGTTGCTGGCATCAATGCTGCACTCCACTGCAATAATTCCGACCCATTCGTTATGAATCGGGATGAAAGTTATATTGGCGTGCTCATTGATGATCTCACAACAAAGGGTGTGGATGAACCGTACAGAATGTTTACTTCACGCGCCGAATACCGCATTCTGCTTAGACAGGACGATGCCGATGCCCGACTTACAGAGCGTGCACATAAAATAGGTTTGGCAACTACCGAACGCCTGTATCACTGGCGGGAGAAAAAACAGCACATTGCAGCCATCATCGACTTCTGCAACAATACGCCGGTGAAACCTAAGAAGGTAAACGAAGCACTAGAAAAACTAGGCACCACCCCACTCCAGTTCGGCTGCAAGATTGCCGATTTGGTGGCTCGGCCACAGCTGACGCTGGAAGCAATTGCCACATTCATGCCAGAACTGGCTGAAACACTGCAACGCCCAGCCAATCGCCGAGAGGAAATCGCAGAAGCAGCCGAAGTTAAAATGAAATACAAAGGATACATAGAACGAGAGAAACTGGTTGCTGACAAGATGCACCGGCTGGAGAACATAAAAATCAAGGGGCGGTTCAACTATGAAGACTTGCATGAAATATCTACCGAAGGACGACAAAAGCTTGCCCGTATTGACCCTGAAACACTGGCACAAGCCAGCCGCATACCTGGCGTGAGCCCCAGCGACATCAATGTCCTGCTGGTTCTTCTGGGAAGGTAACAGACCAAAATGTTTCACATGAAACATCCGAACCGACAACCACAAAAAGACACTCATAATATGAATAATCAGATCTTATTAGACAATCTGCGCTGCATTCCAGACTGGCCCATCAAAGGTGTCAACTTCAGAGATGTCACAACGCTATTCAAAAATCCGGAAACTTTGAAGGTGATGGCCGACGAAATGTACGAGCTTTACAAAGAAAAGGGCATCACAAAGATTGTGGGTATTGAAAGCCGAGGCTTTGTCATGTCTTCTGCACTAGCCACACGGCTCAATGCCGGCATTGTACTATGCCGGAAGCCAGGCAAGCTACCATGTGATACCATCCAACAGACCTATGCAAAAGAGTACGGAACCGACACGATAGAGATTCACAAAGATGCCATTTGTGAAGATGACATCATACTTCTTCACGACGATCTTCTCGCAACAGGAGGTACTATGAAGGCTGCATACGACTTGGTGAAAAAGTTCAACCCAAAGAAAATTTACGCAAATTTCATCATAGAATTAGTCAACGAGCATCTAAACGGAAGAGAAACATTCAACAACGAAATTGAAATCACTTCTCTGATAAAGGTCTAACGATACAGAAACGGCATCGGGTAGGGTAGAGTGCGCGACATTGTTTCACGTGAAACATAAGCAGTTCAAATCACAATAATGAAACAACTGATGGCAAAAAGTCGAGATATAGAACGGATAGAACGGCTGAAACAGATTGTTTTGAGCATGCCGGAGAAACCCGGGAGCTATCAGTTTTACGACCAAAACCATCAAATCATCTATGTGGGAAAAGCAAAAAAACTTAAGGCCCGCGTTTCCACATATTTTCACAAAGAGGTTGACCGCTATAAGACGAAACTGCTGGTGTCTAAGATAGAAGACATCAGTTACACGGTCGTAAACACAGAGGAAGATGCACTCCTGCTGGAAAACAATCTCATCAAGAAGTACCAGCCCAAATATAATATCCTGCTGAAAGACGGAAAGACCTATCCCTATATCTGCATAACAAAAGATTTCTTGCCAAAAATCATCAAGACAAGACAGATAAATAAGAAACTGGGCACATACTTCGGACCATATTCACATATTGGAAACATGTATGCCATATTGGAGTTGATACATAAAATCTTTAAGCCCAGAACCTGTTATCATACATTTACAGCCGAAGGAATCGAGAAAAAGCAATATCGGCCTTGCCTGGAATACCACCTACACAACTGCCTTGGCCCATGTATCGCAAAGCAAAGCATTGAAGAATACCGTGAAAATATCATGCTGGCTAAGGAAATCCTCAAAGGGAACACAAGAAATTTAAGTAGCAAAATCTACGATGAAATGCTGCAAAAATCAAAAGAACTAAAATTTGAAGAAGCCGCAGTGTTGAAGGAAAAATATCTGCTACTTGAGAATTTTGTTTCCAAAAGCGAGGTGGTGTCCCACACAATCAACAATGTAGATGTCTTCACTATTAACGATGAAATGGGCGAAAATCTCCTTTTTGTCAATTATCTGCATGTGAAGAACGGAACCATCGTTCAAAGTTTTACCTACGAATACAAACGCAAACTTGCAGAAACAAAGGAAGAAATTCTTCTGCAAGCTATACAAGAAATCAGAGACAAGTTTGGCAGCACGGCAAAGGAAATAATCGTTCCATTCAAGCTTAACTGGGCGCTACCGGATACCGATTTCTTCATTCCGCAACGTGGCGACAAGAAACAACTTTTGGAACTGAGCGAAATGAATGCCAAACAATACAGATTCGATCGCCTGAAGCGAATTGAGAAACTCAATCCCGAACAGCGTCAAACGCGACTTATGAAGGAATTGCAACAAGTATTGGGGCTAGATAAACTTCCATACCACATAGAATGCTTCGATAATTCCAACATTTCAGGTACCGACTCTGTTGCGGCTTGCGTCGTTTTCAAAGCGATGAAACCGTCGAAAAAAGATTATCGTAAGTACAACATAAAAACCGTTATTGGCCCAGATGACTATGGTTCAATGAAAGAAGTAGTACATCGACGCTACAGCCGTGCAATGGAAGAGGGAAGTAAGTTGCCGGACCTTATCATAACCGATGGTGGAATAGGGCAGATGAATGTAGTTAAAGAAGTGATATACAACGAGTTAGGAATAAATGTTGCCGTAGCAGGACTTGCAAAGGACAACCGACACCGTACGAACGAGTTGCTCTATGGCGACCCAGCCCAGGTAATTGGATTGAAGACCAATAGCGAACTGTTCAAAGTGCTGACCCAGATGCAGGACGAAGTTCACAGATTTGCCATAACCTTCCACCGAGACAAGCGTTCAAAAAGAGCATTACACAGCGAATTGGACGAAATTAAAGGCATCGGTGAGCAAACCAAGCAGCAACTTCTTGCAAAACTAAAGAGTGTAAAAAGGATAAAAGAGGCTGACATACAGGCACTTACGCAAATTATAGGCCAGCACCGTGCAGCACTTGTCTGGAGTCATTTCCATACGAAAGATTCTCTGGCACAGTGACTGCTTTTACCCAATAATGACTGATTATTAAGAAGTTCCGGCTGAAAATTAAGCATATTTTTTGGCAGAATTTCTTTTTTGCCTATCTTTGTATACCACTAAATCTAATATAACTACCCCCAAACAGAGTAATATCAATGCGTGCAGTTGTTCAACGCGTAACCCATGCAACAGTAAACATAGACCACAAGCCCTACTCACAAATAGGCGAAGGTCTCATGGTTCTGCTTGGCATAGCCTTTGAAGACACTGCCGATGACATTGAATGGCTGGTAAAGAAAATTGCATCACTGCGCGTATTCGACGATGACAACGGTGTGATGAATCTCTCGGTCAAAGAAATTGGGGGAGAGGTCATGGTTGTCAGCCAGTTCACACTGATGGCATCCTACAAGAAAGGCAATCGCCCATCCTACATAAGAGCCGCAAAGCCGGAATCCTCCATACCTCTCTACGAACAATTTTGCCATGCAATAAGCGATGAAATGGGCAAAAAAGTGACCACAGGCGTTTTTGGAGCCCACATGGACATTGAACTTGTAAACAGCGGTCCTGTAACGATATGCATGGACACAAAGAATAAGGAATAACCAATAAAAAAGAGATGCTTAACACCGATATTCATAACGAGATGACACTCCGTCAAGCCCAGGAGGCTGTGGACAAATGGATACGGGAGTATGGTGTCCGCTATTTCAGCGAGCTGACCAACATGGCCTGCCTGACCGAGGAAGTAGGGGAGTTGGCTCGTATCATGGCAAGGCGCTATGGCGACCAAAGCAGCAAGCCCGGAGAAACTCTGGATTTGCCCGATGAAATGGCCGATATTCTCTGGGTGCTCATCTGTCTGGCTAATCAAACAGGCGTCGACCTGACAGATGCATTCCAGAGGAATATGCAAAAGAAGACCAAAAGAGACAAGGAACGACATATTTCAAACCCTAAATTAATATTAGAAACCATGACAGAATTACACAACCACGACCATCATGCTTATGATGCTCCGCTCAAAAGCAAGTACGAAGAGGCTCTTTCCAAGTACAATGTAGCTCTTGACGATGCAGAAGTTGCTGCTGCCGTAAAGAAGTTGATTGAAGAAAAAGTGCCTGAAAACAACACTGAAGAAATCAAGCGTTTCCTCTTCGGCAGTATTGAACTGACAACTCTGACCACGCAGGATTCCGACGAGAGTGTTCTCCGCCTGGTTGAGCGCGTCAACAAGTTTGACCACGACTATCCCTACATGCCACATGTTGCTACTATTTGTACCTATCCACGCTATGCCAAACTCGTGAGCGAATCATTGGAAGTGGATGGTGTTCATCCTATCTGCGTCAGCGGTGCCTTCCCTTCCTCACAGGCCATGCTTGAAGTGAAGGTCGCAGAAACCGCCCTTGCCGTACGCGACGGTGCTGAGGAAATAGACATCGTGATGCATGTCGGCGCCTTCCTGAGCGGTGATTACGAGACTGTTTGCGATGAAATCCAGGAGCAGAAGGCCGCATGCGGCGAAGTTCCCATGAAGGTTATTCTTGAAACTGGCGACCTCGGCTCTGCCAGCAACATCAAGAAGGCCTCCATTCTTTCCATGTACTCGGGTGCTGACTACATCAAGACCTCAACCGGCAAGGAGAAGGTGAGCGCTACTCCCGAAGCTGCCTATGTCATGTGCCAAGCCATCAAGGAATACTACGAGGAAACAGGCATTCAGGTTGGTTTCAAGCCTGCCGGCGGTATCAACACTGTACACGACGCACTGGTTTATTACACCATCGTAAAAGAAGTGCTGGGCCAGCAGTGGCTGACGAACAAGTGGTTCCGCATGGGTACCAGCCGCCTGACCAACCTTCTGTTGAGCGAACTTGAAGGCAAAGAAGTGAAATATTTCTAAATCCATACGCATGAACGGTGCAAGCATCCGTTCTGTACAGGTAAAGCATCAGCGCCCTGCTCAGTTTTGAGCAGGGCGCTGATTTTGTATACGAGAGTTGTTAGGGAAGAGTATCAGAGGTTGCGCTGTATCACATAGTCAAGGTATGCCTCAAGCGACTTGGCTATATCGCTGTCATGGACAAATTCCCTTATAAAGGAAAGCGCCTGTTGGTAGTATTCGTCCATTACTCTTTCGGCATAGGAAATGCCACCGCTCTCTATGGTGAAAGTCACCAAACGAGCGATTTCATCGGCTGTTGCAGAGAGTTTTTTTACCTTCTTTGCCAGTTCCTGCATCTCCTTGTTGCCCGTAGTGTTCAGGGCATACAGCACCGGAAGTGTCAGTTTCCCTTCTGCCATATCGTTACCGGTAGGCTTACCTATTTCCTTTGAAGGGAAATAATCGAAAATGTCATCGCGAATCTGGAAGATAACACCGATTTTTTCTCCGAAATTTTCGGCAGCTGCTATAGCCTCTTTGCTCGCACCTGCAGCCTCAGCACCAATCAGTGCACAGGTTTTGAACAGCGCCGCCGTCTTCTTTTCGATCACACGAAAATAGACATCTTCCGAAAAGTCAAGGTTTTGTATGTTGCTCAGCTGGATAATCTCACCTTCGGAGAGCGTGCGGCCAAGATTGGCAAGATGCTGGACGATGGCTTCAGAATGGGTGTAGGACACATAGAGCAAGGCCGTCGACAGAATGTAATCGCCCACCAGCACCGCCACCTTGTTGTTATAATTGGCATTGACCGAAGCCTGTCCGCGCCGCTGGGCACTGTCGTCCACCACATCGTCGTGTACCAATGATGCGGTATGCAGCAGTTCAAGCCCGACTGCGGCATGCTGAGCCGCTTCGCTAATCTTGCCGAAATTCTTTGCCACCAGAAAAATCAAGATGGGGCGCAATCGCTTACCGCCGCGTTGACGGATGTGCGACAGCACCTCACCAAGCAGACCGTCGCCGTGTTGGAGCGATGTCTCAAAAAGCTCGATGAAATGGGCTAATTCTGCTTTTATTGGCTGTTGAATTGTCGAAAGGTATTCCATGAAGCCTCCGTATTTGAGACAAAATTAAAGATTTTCGATAAAAGAAAAGCAAAAAAGTCGTAACTTTGAACAAATTAAAGAATCTTTTTATGGAAAAACTGTTTCTCCTTGACGCCTATGCACTGATTTACCGGTCGTACTATGCGTTCATAAATCGTCCGCTCATCAATTCGAAAGGCCTGAACACTTCGGCGGTGAGAGGCTTCTACAACACGCTGAACGAAGTGCTGAACAAGGAAAACCCGACACACATCGGGGTTGCCTTCGACCACGGCAAGACCTTTCGTGACGAGGCATTTCCTGCCTATAAGGCACAGCGCGAGGAAACACCGGAAGACATCCGCAAGTCTATCCCCATCATCAAGCAACTGTTACAGGCACTGAACATCCCCATCTACCAGGTCGACGGTTTCGAGGCCGACGATGTCATCGGCACACTGGCACTGAAAGCTGGTGCTGCCGGCATAAAAACCTACATGCTCACGCCCGACAAAGACTACGGGCAGTTGGTGCGCGACAATGTGTTCCAGTTCCGCCCTAGACACGGGGGAGGGTATGAAACGCTTGGACCGAAGGAAATTGCGGAGAAGTATGAAATTGAACGCCCCGAGCAGGTGATTGACCTTTTGGCGCTGATGGGCGATTCGGCCGACAATTTTCCAGGTTGTCCCGGGGTGGGGGAGAAGACCGCCGTAAAACTTATTCAGCAGTTCGGTTCCATCGACCGGATGCTCGAACACACGGAAGAGATCAAGGGAAAGCTCCGTGAAAAAGTGGAAGCTGCCGTTGACGACATCAACATGTCAAAATTCCTGGCTACCATCCGGACCGATGTTCCCATCGAACTCGACCTCGAGCAACTGAAAGTTTCCGAGCCGAACCAACCCGACCTCGACCAACTCTTCAACGAACTGGAATTCAGAAGCATCAAACGCGAAGTTGTGAAAGAAGTTAAAAAACCGCAAAAATCTGTTAACGGGCAGCTCGATTTATTCGCAGAATTTACGGCCGAGGAGCCGGAAGAAGAAAAAAAATCGATTCTGGAAACGGTAAAATCGGTGCTTCCCGCCTACCAACTCATTGATAATCGGGAGGATATGCGAAAATTGGCCGAAAAATTCCTGTCAGAAAAAATCGTCAGTCTAGACACGGAAACCACCTCTGCCAACCCCATTGATGCTGAACTGGTGGGATTGAGCTTCGCCGTGAAGGAGAAGGAGGCCTACTACATTCCCATCCCCGAAAATCGGGAGGAGGCACAAGGAATTGTCGAAATATTCCGACCGGTCTATGAGAGCACCAATATTGTCAAGGTGGGGCAGAACATCAAGTACGATCTGGAAGTGCTGCACCGGTATGGCATCACCCTGCAAGGACCCATTTTCGACACCATGATTGCCCACTACCTGCTCCAGCCAGAACTCCGCCATAACATGGACTACATGGCAGAGGTGCTGCTCAACTACCGCACCATCCACATCGACGAGCTGATTGGGCCGGCCGGTAAGAGCCAACGCTCCATGCGCGACCTAAGGCCCGAGGATGTATATATGTACGCATGCGAGGATGCCGACATCACACTGCGACTGAAGAATGTGCTCGAACCCATGCTCCGCGAGCGCAACTGTGAGCAACTGTTTCACGAGATAGAGATGCCGCTGGTGCCCGTGCTGGCCGAGATGGAGATGAACGGCGTTCGCATTGACACCGAAGCGCTGCAGGAAACCTCCGCCACCTTCACACAACGGATGATAGAACTGGAGCAGGAAATCTATCAACTGGCGGGCGAGCCCTTCAACATCTCGTCGCCGAAGCAGGTGGGTGACATCCTCTTTGCCAAGATGAAAATCGTGGAAAAGCCTAAAAAGACCAAGACGGGGCAGTTCGTCACCTCCGAGGAAGTGCTGCAGCAACTGCGCCCGAAGAGTCCCATCGTGGACAAAATCCTGGCCTACCGCGGGCTGAAGAAACTGCTCGGCACCTATGTCGATGCCCTGCCGAAACTGGTCAATCCCCGCACCGATCACATCCATACCTCCTACAATCAGGCTGTCACCGCCACGGGACGGCTCTCGTCGAGCGACCCCAACCTGCAGAACATTCCCGTGCGTGGCGAGGACGGCAAGGAAATCCGCAAGTGCTTCATACCGGAAGAGGGATGCCTTTTCTTCTCCGCCGACTACAGCCAGATTGAACTGCGCGTAATGGCCCACCTGAGCAAGGACCAGAACATGATAAAAGCCTTCAACGAGGGGTACGACATCCATGCCGCCACGGCTGCAAACATCTACGGGAAGCAGCCCGAAGAAGTGACCCGCGACGAACGCTCGAAGGCCAAGCGGGCCAACTTCGGCATCATCTACGGCATCACCGTGTTCGGACTTGCCGAACGGCTGGAGATTGACCGCAGCGAAGCCAAGATGCTCATCGACGGCTATTTCCAGACATTTCCACAGGTGCAGCAGTACATGGAGGGTGCAAAAGAGTCGGCGCGGCAGTTAGGCTATGCCGAGACCTTGTACCACCGGCGCCGCTACCTTCCCGACATCAACTCGCACAACGGCACCGTACGCGGCTTTGCCGAGCGCAATGCCATCAACGCACCGATACAAGGCAGCGCCGCCGATATCATCAAGGTTGCCATGATACGCATCTGGAAGCGCATGAAGGCGGAAGGGATGCAGAGCAAGATGATTCTCCAGGTGCACGACGAACTGAACTTCTCGGTGCTGCCCGAAGAGCGCGAACGGATGGAACGCATCGTCCTGGAGGAAATGCAGGGAGCCTGTCCGCTGCTCGTTCCGCTCGTGGCCGACAGCGGATGGGGAGAGAACTGGCTGGAAGCCCACTAGACAAAGGGGTTGCGAAAGGGGCCCAAACGCAATGCGTTTAGGCTCCTTTTAGCATGCGTTTGGGCGGAAAACGGAACCCAACTGGGGCTCTTTTGAAAAACGGGTGCAACACAACCTCTTTTCTCCTGTTTTGAAATTACTTTTTAATTTGTACCTTTGCGCTTGATTAAACTCACCAACCCAACAAAAAAGAACAACGTATATGGCACTTAAATGCGGCATTGTAGGGCTTCCCAATGTGGGCAAGTCGACCCTTTTCAACTGCCTCTCCAGCGCAAAGGCCCAGGCAGCCAACTTCCCGTTCTGTACCATCGAGCCCAATGTGGGCGTCATCACCGTTCCCGACGAGCGGCTCAACCGCCTGGCAGAGATAGTACACCCGGGACGGATCGTGCCCGCCACCTGCGAGATTGTCGACATCGCAGGCCTGGTGAAAGGCGCATCGAAAGGCGAGGGACTGGGCAACAAATTTCTCGGAAACATCCGCGAGACCGACGCCATCATCCATGTGCTGCGCTGCTTCGATGACGACAATGTGGTGCGCGAGGGTGGGGCAGCAGTCAACCCCGTGGAAGACAAGGAAATAATCGACACCGAACTGCAACTGAAAGACCTCGAAACCATCGAGGCGCAACTCTCGAAACAGCAGAAGATGGCCGCCGCCGGCAACAAGGACGCCAAGGTGCTGGTGGGCGTGCTCGAGGCATACAAGGAAGTGCTCGAACAGGGCAGGAACGCCCGCGAGGTGAACTTCGAAAGCAAGGAAGAGCAAAAGGCCGCACACGACCTCTTCCTCCTCACCACCAAACCCGTGCTCTATGTATGCAATGTGGACGAAAGTAGTGCCAAGGACGGCAACGACTACAGCCGGAAAATTGAGGAGATAGCCCTGCGCGAAGGGGCAGAGGTGCTCGTCATAGCCGCCAAGACCGAGGAGGATATTGCATCGCTGGAAACCTACGAGGACAAACTCATGTTCCTTGAGGAACTCGGCCTGGAAGAAAGCGGCGTCAACCGCCTCATCAAGAAAGCCTACTCGCTGCTCAACCTGCAGACCTTCATCACCGCCGGACCCATGGAAGTGAAAGCCTGGACCTTCCGACGCGGATGGAAGGCACCACAGTGTGCCGGCGTCATCCACACCGACTTCGAGAAAGGATTCATCCGCGCCGAAGTCATCAAATACGACGACTATCTTGCCTACGGGTCGGAAGCAGCCGTGAAAGAAGCCGGCAAAATGGGCATCGAGGGCAAGGACTATGTCGTACAGGACGGCGACATCATGCACTTCAGGTTCAATGTCTAAGTTATCATAAAGAAATTCCATGACTTTCCTTCATCCATTATTCATTCTCTGGAACCCGGACGAAGTGGCATTCCACCTCGGACCGCTCTCCGTACGCTGGTACGGACTGTGCTGGCTCATCGGCATCGTGGCGGGACTGTACTACATGCACCGCATGTACAAGGACCAGAAAATCGACGACAGCCTCTTCGACACGCTCGTTGTCTATGCATTCATAGGCATACTGGCCGGCGCACGACTGGGGCATTGCCTCCTCTATGAGCCCGGCTACTACCTTTCCAGCGGCCAGCACATCCTGGAAATGTTCCTTCCCGTCAGCTTTGACGAGCAGGGAGGGTGGCACTACATCGGCTATGCCGGCCTGGCATCGCACGGAGGCATGATAGGCATCACCACGGCACTGTGGCTCTACAGCATGAAAGCAAAGCTGCCGTTTGTCAAGGTGGTCGACATGATAGGCATCGTGGGCCCCCTCACCGGCACATTCATCCGGCTGGGCAACCTCATGAACTCCGAAATCATCGGCCGTACCACCGACATGCCCTGGGCATTCGTGTTCCAGCAGGTCGACACACTGCCCCGGCACCCCGGACAACTCTACGAAGCCATCGCCTACTTCCTGACCTTCCTGACCCTGTGGCTCATCTACCGCAAGCACAAGAACTGGATAGGCACCGGCATCTTCATCGGTCTCACCTTGGTGATGGTCTTCACCGAGCGCTTCTGCATAGAATTCTGCAAGGAAGTACAGGTCGGATTCGAAAACAACATGCCCATAGACATGGGACAACTGCTCAGCATCCCGTTCATTTTGCTCGGGCTGTGGTTCGTCGTCCGAAGCCGGAAAAAGATAAGGGAACTTGAAAAATAAGGCATAAGGAAAGGCCTCTTCCTGTCTGGGAAGAGGCCTTTCCGTTGGGATTTATCCGAGTATCTTCTTGATATCGTTCAGTTTGTTCAGTGCCTCCACGGGCGTCAGGTTGTTGATGTCCAGCCCGATAATCTCGTCGCGGATTTGACTCAGCACTGGATCGTCCAACTGGAAGAAACTCATCTGCATGCCCTCGCGGGTCTGTCCGAGGTTCTCCACGGCAGCCTTGCCCACCTTTCCCACCTGCGCATTGTCCTGCTCCAACTGCTTCAGGATGACATTCGCACGCTTGACAATCGACTTCGGCATGCCCGCTATCTCTGCAACATGAATACCAAACGAGTGTTCCGAACCGCCTTTCTCCAGCTTGCGCAGGAAGATAACCCTGCCGTCCTGCTCCTTCACCGAGACATTGAAATTACGGATACGCGAGAAATTCTTCTCCATCTCGTTCAACTCGTGGTAGTGGGTGGCAAAGAGCGTGCGTGCCCTGGCTTTCGGATGCTCGTGCAGATACTCCACAATGGACCACGCTATGCTGATACCGTCGTAGGTACTGGTGCCGCGTCCCAGTTCATCGAAGAGCACCAAAGAACGCGGAGTGACATTGTTCAGAATGTTGGAGGCTTCCGTCATTTCCACCATGAAGGTCGACTCGCCCAGCGAAATGTTGTCACTGGCACCCACACGGGTGAAGATTTTGTCCACCAAACCTATCTTGGCACTCTCTGCGGGGACGAAAGAACCCATCTGTGCGAGCAGCACTATCAAGGCAGTCTGGCGCAACAAGGCCGACTTGCCGGCCATGTTCGGCCCCGTGATGATGATTATTTGCTGCTTGCCGGTGTCCAGATAGATGTCGTTGGGAATATATCGCTCGCCCAGGGGCAGCTGTGTCTCAATCACAGCGTGGCGTCCCTGTCTGATATCGAGCACCTCCGAGTCTTCCACCACAGGGCGCACATAGCGGTTCTGTTCGGCAGCCTTGGCCAGAGAGAGCAGGCAATCGAGCAAGGCTACGGCATTGGCGTTTCGCTGTATCTGGGAAATGAATCCCTGGGCGTAGAGCACCAATTCGTTGAACAACCGCTCCTCGAGGCTCAGTATCTTGTCGTCGGCAGTGAGTATTTTCTCCTCGTATTCCTTCAGTTCCTGGGTAATGTATCGCTCGGCCTGGGCAAGCGTCTGCTTTCTGATCCAGTCCTGCGGCACCTTATCCTTGTACATGTTGCGGACTTCAAGGTAGTAGCCGAACACATTGTTGTAACCTACCTTCAGGCTGCTGATGCCCGTCAGTTCAATTTCGCGCTGCTGGATTTGCATGAGGTACTCGCGCCCGTTGCTGGAGATGGACCGCAGTTCATCGAGTTCACGGTTGTAGCCTGCTGCTATGACATTACCCTTATTGAGCAACTGCGGCGGGTCTGGTTGGATTTCCCTGCCAATGCGTTCGCACAGTTCGCTGCAGAGATCCAGTTGCCGGCCTATCCGCTGCATGGTTTCATTGTCGGTCTGCTCCGTTGCGGCCTTAATTGTCACGATTGATTGTAGCGCTATGCGCAGTTGTACCATCTCCCTGGGCGACACGCGGCCCACAGCCACCTTCGAGATGATGCGCTCCAGGTCGCCGATGCGGTCAAGTTCCTCATCGATGGCATAGCGGAAATCGGGCTCGCGGAAGAAATACTCAACGCCGTCGAGCCGCTCGTTGATGCGGTTTATGTCCTTCAGGGGGAACACCACCCAGCGACGCAGCATGCGACCACCCATCGGCGTCACCGTCTTATCAATCACCTGGAGCAGTGAGGTGCCTTCTTCCTGCATGGGTTGGAGCAGTTCCAGCGAGCGGATGGTGAAGCGGTCGAGGCGCACATACCGCTCTTCCTCAATGCGGGAGAGCGTCGTAATGTGGCCGATATGTGTGTGCTGGGTTGTCTCGAGGTAGTACATGATGGCACCAGCAGCCACCACACCGCTGCGGATATGGTCCACACCAAAGCCCTTCAGCGACTTCGTGCCGAAATGCTTGTTCAGTTTTTCGTGTGCCGTTTGCTCGGTGAATACCCAGTCGTCCAGTTCAAACACACAGTGGTGGGTACCGAAATAGCGTTCGAACTGTGCTCGGTTTTCGCGGTTGTAGAGCACTTCCTTGGGCTGGAAGTTGGCCAGCAGTTTCTCCACATAGTCGAAAGTACCCTCACCTGTGAGGAACTCTCCCGTCGAGATGTCCAGGAATGCCACGCCGCAGGCAGCCTTTCCGAAGTTCACTGCCGCCAGGAAGTTGTTCTCCTTGTGGTTCAACACATTGTCGCCCATGGCCACTCCGGGTGTCACCAGTTCGGTAATGCCGCGCTTCACCAGTTTCTTCGTGAGTTTTGGGTCCTCCAGTTGATCGCAGATGGCCACGCGCCGGCCGGCCCGAATCAGCTTGGGCAGATAGGTGTCGAGGGCATGATGGGGAAAGCCTGCCATCTCCGTGATGTCGCCGCTCCCTCCGTTGTTACGCTTGGTGAGGGTGATGCCCAATATGCGTGAGGCCTCTACGGCATCCTCGCAGTAGGTTTCGTAGAAGTCGCCGCAACGAAACAGCAGCAGAGCATCGGGGTGCTTTGCCTTCAGCGAGAAGAACTGCTGCATCATTGGGGTCAATCCCTTTTCTTTTGTGGCCATGATTGATGTGACGGACGGGTTACTGGTATTCCTTCAGCGACGGAGTTTCCGCCCCACAAAGGTAAGCATTTTTTACGAAGAACCGATGGGGTGGACTTTGTTTTTGCTGCCGGAGGAATGGCCGTGCTACTCCAAATTGCGGTGTGCGGTCTGTAGCCACTGTTCGAAATAGTCGAGTTTCTGCATGTAGTACTTTCTGAAATCCGTCCATTTGTAGTAGGGAGCCCGTTTCTGCGGTAGGGGGAGGGTCACCTCGTTCTCGTTAAGCAGCACCTTGACGAGGATGTCATTGGGCTTCTTCGGGTTGCGGTAGAAAATCATCTGCACATTGCATCCCATGGGGAAGATGAGGTGCGACTGCCAGCCTTCCTTGTCCAGGTCTTCCAAGTCAGCTATCTGCTTGCTGAAATTACCTATCTCCAGCAGGCAGGCGAAGGGCAGGAGGTCTACTTCATGCCCGAAGCGGAGGGTCGTTGGGGGGCATTCCTGCACCAGGCAGGTGTCTGCCGTCTCGATGAAGTTGCGGAGGAGGGCGTGCTGGGTGAAGGGTTGCATGCCCTGGTTCAGCGGCGACGGCCCGAAGGCTATGTACCACCAGGCGTTTGTCTTCTGCCAGTTTTGATAGAGTTCTTCGGGTGTGAACAGGTCGTAGAGGGTGAATCCGTGGCGCAGTTCGGTGCTTTGCAGGTTGCCGGCCACCTTAAAGAGCTGGTCGTTCAGTTTGGTGGCGTTGATGGAATCCTTCCAGTAGTTGTCGTCGTTGAACAGCCGTGGCAATACGGTTGCAGAGGTGTCGTGCTTCTTACAGAACTCGGCATACACACGACTCACCTCCGGACGGAACTTGGTGGTGTCCAGATAGGCGTGGGGGCGGTTCAGATAGTACATATCGGCCTCGCTGGCATCGTGCAGGATTTCTACTTCCGGGTTGCGCTTGCAGATTTCCTGCAGTTCGTTTTCCATGGAGAGGGCCACGCGGAAGACGGTTGTGGAGCGCGCGTCAATCTTAGCATCGCCCGAAAAGATTTCCGGGAACCGTTCGTACATGCGCCGTCCGATGCCGCGATGCTGCTGTGCCCCGAGCAGGGTGAGTTCTCCCAGCCGCAGATGAGAGGCGCGGTCCAGCCGGCGCAGCTTCTCAAGCGTCTGCTTGCCCAGTTCGGTCAGTTTGCCCAGTGAGTCGGCTTTCAACAGCGTCTGATAGGGACCGCTGTACTCGTCGGTGCCTATGAGCCAACGCGAGCCGTGTCGGGCATAGTGCGACAGGTAGAAAGGTTCGTAGCCTTTGGGTGCCGGGGTGAGCTGTTGTTGCCTGGGGCCGGGATAGGCGTAGTGGTTGCATGCACTGACGCAGGGATTGTCCTGTATCTGCTTCAGCATGCTCTCGACGGTGTTTACTGGCACATACTTGATAACTTCGGGAACGGCCTGTGCTGCCAACGAAAGGGAGCAGGCAACCGATACTAGCAATGTTATAATTCTTTTCATAGCCGATGCGTTTTTGTTTTACTGCTAGTAAAGGTACGACGAAGCAAGGAAAAAGCAAAAAACTTTTCCATTTTTCTTTCTTTATTGTACCTTTGGGTAAAATAATGCAAAGACTATGATGAAATTCAAGAGCGTTCTTTTTCTTGCCTTAGCCACGCTGCCGTTTTGCCAGTCGCCGGCACAAATCACCCTGGTGGACAACCATCGCCCAAAGGCTTCCATTCTCCTGACCGACACCACGCATCAGACCCGTCAGGCAGCCGAACTGTTCAATCTCTTCATCGGGCGGATGACAGGCACCACGCTCCCCATTGCCGACCGACAGCCGAGGCGGGGTGGGGTGGTGGCCATTGGGCGCGATGCGGACAAAGATTACGAAGACGGCTTTACCATTCGCTGCTCCGGCAACAAACTGGCCATTCTCTCGGGCGGCGACAAGGGGGCGGCACTGGGCGTGGCACACCTGCTGACGCGCTATTTCGGCTGCGACTACTACGCAAAAGATGCCTGGCGTGCCCCGCAGCAGCGCACACTGAGCCTGCCGGCCATCGGCAGTTGGAGCGAGACACCTGCCTTCCGCTACCGCCAGAGCCAGAGCTATGGCAACGAAGACCCGTGGTACAAACTGTGGTTCGGTTTCGAGGAGCCCCACGACATGTTTGTGAAAGGTATGTGGGTGCACACCTTCGACCGCCTGATTCCCGCCGAAAAATATGGTGAAGAGCACCCGGAATGGTACTCACTGATAAACGGCCGCCGCCAGCCTGGCAAGCATTCGCAGTGGTGCCTGACCAATCCCGATGTGCTGGAGGCCGCCACACGGCAGATTGACAGTATCTTCCGCGCCAACCCACAGCAGCGCATGATCAGCGTGAGCCAGAACGACGGCAACAACACCCAGTGCCATTGCGAGGCCTGCGAGGCGGTATACCGGGAGGAAGGTGCCGTCAGCGGAACCTACATCCGCTTCATGAACGAACTGGCACGCCGCTTCCCCGACAAGGAGATAAGCACCCTGGCCTACCTCTTCACCATGCAACCGCCGAAGAAGGTGAAGCCCCTGCCCAATGTGAACATCATGCTCTGCGACATCGACTGTAAGCGGGAAGTGCCGCTGACCGACAATAAGAGCGGACAGGATTTCATGCGGGCCATCGACGGATGGGCAGCCATCTCCAACAATCTGTTCGTATGGGACTATGGCATTAACTTCGACAATGTGGTTGCTCCCTTCCCAAACTTCCATGTGCTGCAGCCGAACATACAGATATTCCACCGTCATCATGCCAACATGCTGTTCGAGCAGGTGAACGGAACGCGGGGAACCGACTTTGCCGAACTGCGTGCCTACATGATTGGCAAGCTCATGTGGAATCCCTATCTGGACGCAGATTCGCTCATGCGGAGTTTCCTGGACGGATACTATGGTGCCGCCGGTCAACCGCTCTACCAGTACCGGAAGGTAATGGAGGGGGCGCTGCTGGCATCGAATGCCGACCTCTGGATTTACGACTCGCCCAACTCGCATAAGGACGGTATGCTGAACCCGCACCTGATGAAGGCCTACAACCGCCTGTTCGACCAGGCTGAGCAAGCCGTTGCCGACGACACGACGCTGCTCCGGCGGGTACGCATGGCACGCCTGCCGCTGCAATATGCCGAACTGGAGCGGCTGCGTACCGAGCCGCAGACCGATGTGGAGGGCGTAAAGGCCAAGTTGGAACTCTTCAGGAACCGCTGCAGCGAATACAGCATCCCCACACTCAACGAGCGCAACAACCGCCCTGAGGACTACTGCAGGCTCTATCTCGAACGCTTCCTGCCCGCGGCCACACCGAGCAAGGCGCTTGGTGCCACCGTCAGCTACGACATTCCGCCCACCGGACGCTACCGACAGATTGCCGACCGGGCACTGACCGACGGACTCTACGGCGGCGCATCGTATGTGGAAAGCTGGGTGGGCTGGGAAGGAACCGACGCAAGGTTCACCATCGACCTGGGAAAGGTAAAAGACATACACCGCATATCGGCCGACTTCCTGCACCAACTCGGCGCATGGGTGCTGCTCCCCAAGAGCGTGACCTACGAGGTTTCAGCCGACAGAAACACTTACCAGCCGTTCGGACGGCGGGTGGATTTCGCCGAAGACAGGGAGCTGACCATCAAGTTTGTGGAGGGTTCGGCCAGCGTGCCCGTGCCCGTTGCCGCACGATACATCCGCGTCTGCATCGAGGGCACCATCGACTGCCCCTCATGGCACTACGGGGTGGGCTATCCCTCGTGGTTCTTCTGCGACGAGGTCCGGGTGGAATAAATGCCACTTTCCAACCACCCGTTTCAGCACTCCATTACACCCGTTTTCCAAAAGGGGCTCAAACGCATTCCGTTTGAGCCCCTTTCACCGTCCATTTGGGCCTCAAACGGATGGCGTTTGAGGCCCAGATGCAACTCGTTGATAATCAGTCGTCTACAAGACAGCCTGAAGTCGCATTCCAGAATAGGATAGGAAGAGCACCGAAATCTCCAAATAGATGACGACAAAAGCCTTTGCATAGCTCTTTTTTCGCAAGTAGGTATAGGTCAAAAAGACCAAAAGCACGAACAAGATGGCATTGAATGCAATGAAATACAAGTTGTAGCGACTGGTCTTGAACAGGAAGAACGGCTCAAGCATAAACAGCATGGTGCCTATAACTGCACCGACTTCTGCACGGGAAATCTTGTGGTTGCTCATGATGGTATCTGCTTGGGGAAATCAGACAAGGTAACATTGATAACATAACACAAGGTGAGAAAGAAAGCCGTACAGGCAATGGCAACGACATATGCCGTCGCCAGGTTTTTCTTTTCCTGCGATTTCCGCCTGAAATATTGTATGCACAACAAGGCAAGATAGACCAAATTCGGGATTAAGAACACTTGGAACAACTTGCTGTCGGTTATGACCAGCAAAGTATGGATGCCCACAATCCAGAACGCACATACCCCGAGCACAATCCAATCGAAACGCACACCCTCTTGTCTGACCCTTTCTTCAAAATCGTTTAAATCACCCATATGCAAAATTTTAAGTCTTCGTAATTTCAATTCTGATAACAACAAAGGTAAAAACACAAGAAATCCTTAGCATTCAAAACTTGTCCTTACTTTTATTTATTTGTACGGCGGGGATTCTTGTTTTGTCATGCAAACTATTAAACTCTTGCCAGCATTGCGTCCGTGAAGTGCCAACAAAGTATCAAAGTACACAAAACTTCACAATTTTTTAACACGAAAAAAAGGCCATTTCATCGTGCTTGGAGAAGAAAATGCTTATTTTCTCACTATTTTGCGGGTAGTTCCGTCTTCGTATCGGACGATGTTGACACCGCGCTGCAGGGCGTTCACCTTCCGTCCGTCAAGCGTCCAGATGCTCTTCACGGCCCGGCTGCCTTCTGGCCGGATGTCGGCAATTCCGGTACTGCTGTTCTCCACCACGGCAGTGAAGGCAAAAAATCCCACGCAACCGTAGCCCCAGGCATTGTCCTGACACTCGGTGGTGATGGTGACGGACTTTATCTGCCTGCTCTTGTCCACCTCTGCCACTACTTCTGATAGCTGCCCGTAGAACGACTGGATGGTGTTGGCATGGAAGTAGCGCTGTGTGGTGCGGTAGGCAAGGTCGCCCTTGTCGTTGCTGCCCCAGTTGCTGACCTTGAATGTGCCTTTGTTGTCGGTAGTTCCGTCTGTATAGTTCACCTTCAGGTTGAAAGCAAGGTCGGGATCGTAGTCCTCTTTGTTGGTTCCTACGCAGAGAATGGCCAGTTTCGTGGCGTTGGGATTGGCCTGGAAGGTGACCGTTCCCGATTCGGGGAAGCCCAGGGTGTGGCTGTCGCGGGCGTTGATGCCGATGTAGAAGCAGTTGTTCTGCAGGTAGTCGGCCAGTTGATAGGAGTATCCTCCCTCGCTGGTGATGGCTCCGTCGGCAGGCAGGTTCTGACCCGATGCCCCCGGGAAGTCCTCCGACATGAAGTGGGACGAGTGGCCGTCGAGCGGTCCTGTGGCATTGGAAGCGATGTCGGAAAGGTTGGCATCGATAACATCTACATTGAATCCGCTGGTCACCGTGAGCGGTTCCTGGGTATAGGTGGGCTCCTCGCTGCCTCCGCCTCCACCACCGGCAAGGTTCTCAACGGCAGTGTCCATCCAGGTGAGACGGTCGGAAATCCATTGTTTCAGATAACTGATTTCACTGTCATAATCGGCGGGAATATTGTAGTTGGGCCACAGGCGCTGTCCCCAGCGTGGCCATGCCTGGCTGTTCCGGTCGAGTGCTCCGCCGTTTTGGAGTTCGGTTACCATGGCGTCGATGATACCGTTGATGTTCGATTCGGTATAGACCGAAGTGCGGTATTCCTGCCAGCGGGCCTTCAGTTGGGTGCGGAAGTCTTCGTTCTGGAGCAGTTTCTGCCAGTAGGCGGGCACCAGCTGCGGTTCGTCCATGGCCGAGAGGATGTCATTCTCGTTGAAAACCCAGGTGTCTGTGCGGTAGCCTTCAAAGGCATCGTAGTTGCCGAAGCCGAGTTCCATGTCCCAAAGCGATGTCTTCCAAAGCCCGGCGGCCTCTTTGTATATATTGGTTGAGAGCCGGTAGCCGTCGGCATTGTGGGCAAACTCGGTGTTGAGCAGGTAGTCTATGAAGGAAGTCGCATCAATATCGCTGGCAATGGTGGTGGCAGTCAGACCGTTTTCAAGGCTTGCAATGAGGGCGTTCGCCTCGCTGATGTTAGTATATTCGGCGTAAGTTGGGTATTTATACTGGTAAGTCACATTAGCATAGGATAGTGCAGAACCACTGGAAGAAAGCGGTTTTGTGGGCGAAGTGTATAAATTAGCCTCGTCGGCACGGTCTACCTCGAACAGCCGGTCGCCGCTGTTCATGAGCGAACTGACGCGTTCGGTCAGGCAATAGATGCCGTAGTAAACACCGTCTACCATCACCTCGCAGAACTTCGACTGGGGAATGCGATCCATGAACTGGCGCGCCAGGTCGAACGAAAGTTTGTTGCGGAGCAGCGAGCGGTCACCGAACGGTGCCAGGAGGGCATACTCCTTGGCGGCGGTCAGCCCGAGAATCGATACCGTCTGCGCAGCACCTGCATTGTCGATGGGCTGGAGCTTGAACGGCTTCTTGGCCGAACTGGTGAACGAAGAATTGCCTCTGTAGCGCAGAGCCACCTTCCCTTCGTAGCTGAGTGTCTGCCCGGGATGGGCCGAAAGGTCGGCATAGTTGGTGTTGCCGGCACCGTTGTCTACAATCTTCACTGTGGCATGGATGTCGTAGCGTCGGGCTATGGTGTTGCCATTGGTTTCAATCAAGACTATAGGCAGGTTCGACTCGGTGAGCGAAACGGTGGTTATGTCCGGCCGATAGTTATCGTAGCGCTGTGCCTGCAGGGCGAGGGTGAAGCAGCAGAGGACAAAGGTAAACAGGCTTTTCTTCATGGATTGCAGTGGATTATAGGAATACCTGGGAGTCCCTAGGAATGCCTTGGTGCTTTTAAAGAGGTTATTGTGTGTAGGGTTGGAATTAAAAAAGTGGTTCCCCACCAAAGCTGCAGGGAACCACACGAATAGGAGCGGGATTATTTCTTGATTACTTTCTTGGCCTTGCCGTTGCTCATCTTCACAACATTCACGCCGTGCTGAGCCTCGGAAACCTGACGGCCGTCGATGGTGTAGACTCCTTCGATGGTGTTGTTGCCGTCAACGGTAACATCGTTGATGCCGGTTGTGTTCTTTTCTACGCTGAGTGCGAAGATGTTAATGTAGTGCCAGCCCCATGCATCTTCTGTATCGCTCTTGTAGGTGAACTTAACGGCTTTGAGGGTTTTGCTTGAATCGAGGGAGAACGATTCCTCCTGAAGTGCACCTTGGAAGCCTTCGGGGTTTGTTCCGGCAGTTACTCGCCAGCGGTTGCAAGTGTAAACTTTGTTCGATGGGTTCTGTCCCCAGTCTTGCGAGAGACTGTATTCTTGGGCAGTTCCTTCGCTGTTGTCGGTGTAGATAGGTGTAACCGAGAACTTCATGTCGTAGTTTTCCTTGTTAGCGGTAACAAACAGGAATGCGAGGCTGTTTGCCTGAACGGGAGTTGTCAGTGTAAGCGTTCCTTCGGTGCATTCCACATCGGTAGGATATGCGGTCGATTTGGTCATCACCAGGCAGTTGTTGGCACTGTAGGAAGCGAACTTGTAAGGATGTTCGGAATCGGTTGTGATATTACCATCACTGGGAAGGTAATATGACGCACCAAAGACATCCTGTGTTACGAGTTGGCTTCCGTGTGTGTCGAGTGGTCCGCGCTGTGTTGGTGCAGCCTCAGGGCTTTCGCAGATTGCGTCAAAGTTAAAACCGCTGCTTACCGGGGCAGCTTCCCAATTTTGTGCATTGATGGTAGCGCTGGTGAGAACAGCGGCTACGAAGAGTAAAAGTTTTTTCATAAGCGTTTGAAATTATAAATGAAACATAAATGGAAATAAAATTCTTTTTTATCCGCCGTAGTAGTAGGCTCCCAGCTGGTTGATGCAGAGGGGTCCCCGACTTTGGGTGAAGTTCACGCGCAGGTAGCGGGCGTTTACGGTGGAGAAGCGCAGCAGGCGCTTGAATCCTACTGTCGTGGTGCTTTCACCCGGGTTGATGGTGGTCCATGTCGTGCCGTTGTTGCTGTACTGTATGTTGAACTGCTTGATGCGTTGTCCAAGGGGGATGTACTCCTGCAGGAGGAAGCGGTTGACCTGCTTCTGCGCTCCCAGGTCGAAAGTGATGGTGCCGGAGGTGGTACCATCGGCCGTGGCCCAGTACTTGTCGTAGTCGGTGCTGACCACATTGGCTGCCGCATAGTCGGCACTTCTGACATTGCTGGCCGTGATGGATGCCGTGGCCAGCAGGTTGGTCTGGAAGGTCTGCTGTATAATCTGGTAGTAGCCTTTCAGTGCATTGGCATCGGCATCGCTGATGTAGCCCGATGTGTTGACGGGTACATTGAGCAGGAAGGTAGAGTTGCGGCCTGCGCTCTTGTAGTAGAGGTCGACCAGTTCTTCGGATGAGAGCACCTTGTAATCGTTCGTCGTGCTCCAGAACCAGTCGGGGCGGCGTATCGACACATCGGTTTCGGCGAAGATGAAGTTGGTTCCGTCGGCATCGCCTTGGGAGAGGACGGTCTCGTAGTTCTCCACTCCGGCCGGTATGGCATGGGCGTCTGTGAGGAAAGCCCAGTTGGTTTCGCCGGCCACTCCGTCCTCGTTGCCCACCCAGCGGTTGCCGGGTCCTCCGTCGCTGTGGATGATTATCTGCGGCTGCATCTCGTTGATGTAGGAGAAGAGGGTCTCGAAGTCGTAGTAGCGTGTCCGGTCGATGGTGCGTGTGGTATTGGCACCGCCATAGTAACCGTCTCCGCCGTTGGCTCCGTCGAACCATATCTCGAAGAGGTCGGGGTAGGAGAGGAGTATCTCTTTCAGCTGGTTCTTGTAGTAGTCGACATATCCTGCCTTGCCGTAGCTGGCTTTATGCCGGTCCCAGGGCGAGAGATAGATGCCCAGTTTCAGCCCGCCCAGTTTCTTGATGGCGGCCTCGAGTTCGCCCACGGCATCGCCCTTGCCGTCCTTGTAGGGGGAATACTTGATGCTATAGTCGGTGAATTTCGAAGGCCACAGGCAGAATCCGTCGTGGTGCTTGGCAGTAAGGATGACGCCTTTCATGCCGCCTTCCTTCAGCACTTTGACCCACTGCTCGCAGGCGAGGGTGTCGGGATTGAAGATGCTCACATCCGCATCGCCGTAGCCCCATTCCATATTGTTGAATGTGTTGGGGCCGAAATGAATGAATGCGTAGGTCTCCTGACTTCGGCGGTTTTAACATTTCCGAGGGGGTGCCCCACTTGAAACCCCG
>CALFJA010000071.1 GCA_937877605.1 uncultured Prevotellaceae bacterium
CAGTTGTGTAATGCGAATATGGCATACCAGCAAGGGCTAACGTATAACGGCGAATGTACATCCGTTCCTCTTAATGCCGCTGAAATTATCGAAGTCAGCGATATCTGTGCGAAACTTGAAAAATTACCTAAAGATTTAACTTATCATAAAATCGATTAAGTTCAAACCAAAAGGCTGCTGACTGGGGAGAGACCGCTACCGGTCTTTCCCCACGGCCTTGAGGATGCACAGGCAGATAAATTCCGCCTTTGAGCCCTCCACCTGCTGGAGTATCTCATGCACCTCCTGGGGTGCATTGAAACCGTAATAGTGTACGCCGCCCTTGCTCTTTCGCCCGGCGCCTGCGCGGCGACCGCCGCGGCCTGACGGCTTTGTTTCTTCCATAATAATAAATTTTGAATGATGAATAATTTGAATTATCTTTGCGACAGAAAACCCGGAAGTGGGGAGGTTTCCCTCCCCTTTGGCTGTCAGATTCCGATTTCGAATCTCATTTTGACGAACCAAATCTTAATTGAAATCGTGACTTTCATAAGACTTTCGGGTTTTCGTGGTTTAATTTATCATAAAACAGATTAGATTCAAACACATAGAGCATTTCATTATGGAAAAAGAAGGATCATGACCTGGCAGGTTCTATCCTCGATGAAATCTACTACTCAAAGGGGACTCCAGTAGGAACTGATAGTCTATGGCACTATGATCTACAAAGTTCGATTTTTGAGGTTCATACAATTGAAGATGAAGAATGAAACGATTGATTGTTCTTATCCGGACGGAGAACCTGAAATGATGGGGGCGCATCATCTATTGAATTTAACAAAAAAACATAAATACAATCCCGCTATGACTAACAAAGCATTAACCTTCTATTTTATTCTTGTCGCACTTCTCGCATCGGTAACCATTGTCGGAGCAACAGCAGTGAATCACAACGACGGTGTTTCTAATAACAAGCAAGTAGAGACCACCGACTGGAGCGGCAACTATCAAGCAGAATATTGTGCCGGAGAAACGGTTGGCGGAACTAGCATCTGTTTCATTCTTGAGTTTACACTGAACAAAACTGCCGACGGCAACTATGTGGGCGACTTGGGAGTGGACGGTTACCAAACCTACAGCCGCTGCTCAATCTATGCCAAGGAGGAAGCCGAAGGACTCAATGTCTACTACAAGGAAGGCATCGACGGACATGGATTCTACGACGGGCAGGAAGGGCAAGTGCTCGTAACACTGAAGAAAGGACGCAAGGGGCGCACAGTGGCACTGTGGAGTGAATACCTGATTGATAAAGACATCGTGGCAGCAAAGACCACTGTCAAGGCCATAAAAGAGCGCAATGTGGTTGACTGATTTACCAGGAAAACAAAATAAGGGGCATGGCCTATATGCAGGATGCCCCTTGTATTGAAAACTACCAGTTTTCTTCTGCTATCTTCTTGTTGGCATTTTTGTTGAGAAACTTTACGAAGTAGTCGGCATAGTTCATGCACTTGCTGTTGGCATTGATGAACGCCCTTGAGTAGCTGTCCTTGTGGTCCGACTTGCGATAGAGGGGGAATGTGTTTCTGACATGCACCACCTTGTCCTGCAAAATCTTCCCGTCGGAAGTCTGACGCACATGATAGTCGTCGATTCTGACATTGAAGCGTATGCGGTTCTCGCGGAAACGGATGTCGAAATTGATTTTTGCATCCACATAGTTCTCCTCAAACAGGCTGTAGAATGTAGCAAGTTTGTTTATCGAACCTGTAAAAAGGATCTGGTCGGGAGCATTCCGCGAAGAGATTCCTGCCCTCATCTGACTTGTAATCTTAAAGTAGACGGACAGATAGTCGAGCGTCAGTTCGCGTAGCGACTGCATGGAGATATTGGCATTGGAGGTGATGACATAGGTATATTCGATGCCGCCCGTGCTACCCTGTTTGTAGAGTTTGTTGTCGTAGATATCTTGTGCCCACTCTTGATAGTTGCTACTCTTCTCCAGTTTGTTCCAGGCAGCAATGTCTTTTTTGAGTTCCGGACACGAGAAGGTCTGTGCCTTGGCAACCGTGCAGGCTACGAATAGCAAAAGAAAGATTAGTTTTTTCATAGTGTAGAGATTGTTAGTACCTGACAAAGATACAAAATATAGTTGGAATAACTCAAAATATATTCTTATAATACTCTTGCACATGCAAGGTCCGGCAGGCTGTCGGGTTATTCCTCTTCGCACTGCACGGCGGGCCAGTTGATGAGGAAGAGTTTCTCGGTGGCGCGGGTAAAGGCGGTGTAGAGCCAATGGATATAGTCGGGCGTGAGCATCTCCTCGGTCATATAGCCCTGGTCCAGATAGATGTGTGCCCACTGCCCGCCCTGTGCCTTGTGGCAGGTGACAGCATAAGCATACTTTGCCTGCAGGGCGTTGAAGTAGCGGTCGGCACGAACGGCCTTGCGCAGTTCCCGTTTAGAGGTGATGTCCGAATAGTCGGCAAGAATGCTCAGATAGAGTGCCTCCGTCTGTTCGGCCGTGAGTTGGGGGGCCTCTGCCGTGAGGCTTTCAAGGATGAGGGTGGTCTGTAGTTCCTGGTTGTCGTAGTCGGGAAATTCCAGCAACACATCGGCAAAACGGAATCCGTGCATAGTGTGGACATTTCTCACCCGCTGCACCACCGCCCTGTCGCCGTTTGCAATGAAGGTCTCACCTTCGTTGTCCTCGCCCATTTCACCCGTCTTGAGGTACTTGTTCTTGACCACCATGAGCCAGTCGCCGCGCGTCAGTTCCTCCTCACGGCCGAGGATGGTATTGCGGATGCCTTGATTGAAGAGGTTGGCACGCTTGTTTGAGCGGGTAATAATCATTGTTTCGTCCATTCCCACCTGGTCGTAGCTGCTGCTGATTGATTCTATCAGTTCATCGCCGGGAACCCTGCGGATGTCGGCAAAGCCGCAAAAACGCACCTTCGGCATGAGTGTTGCCTCATCGTGGGTAATCAGCCGGCGTATGGCCGTGGCATTGAATAGTATGCCGCTTTGCTCCGACTGCCGGAGCACTTCGTTGAGCGTGCTACTGAACACATCCAGCCCATAGCCCTGCAACACTGCTGCCTGCAGTGCCGGCGACTCCTCCTCCCCCACGGGCGGCAGCTGTGCGGCATCGCCGATGAGCACCAGTCGGCAGTGCTTGCCGCCATAGACATACTGGATAAGGTCGTCGAGCAAACTGCGCAAGTCGCCATGTCCCATGGAAATCATCGAGGCCTCGTCGACAAAAAACAGGGTATTGCCGTGCAGGTTCGGACTTAGGCTGAACTGGCTGTACAGCTCCCCCACCTCGCGCTGACGGTAAATCTTGCGGTGGATGGTTGATGCCGGAAGGCCGCTGTTCTGTGCGAATACCTTTGCTGAGCGTCCCGTAGGGGCCAACAATACCACACGCTGCCCCATACGAACCATCGACCGTACGATGGCACTGCCCAAGGTGGTCTTGCCCGTACCGGCACTGCCGCAAAGCAACATCACCTCCCGACCACCTTCCGACAACAGAAACTGCACGAAAGTGTCCAATGCCTGATGCTGCTCCTGCGTGGGAGCTACCCCCAGACTGCGCTTTATCTGAAAGATATATTCATCGCGAAGCATCGCAAAACATTTTTTTTCTTACCTTTGCAAAGGTAATTAAAAATCCGAACTCGCTATGCGCTTTGCACAGCAAAGAAATAGTAAATCCGTAAATTAACCAACATTTCATGACAAGCCCACAGCAACGCACCGTCATCCGCATAACGGACCAGACACTGATATTCGCCAGAAAAAATGCCGACACCCGGACAGGTGTCGACATTGAGACATACATACCGAAAGGAGGTATTTCCATGGCCGCCCACCTTCGCGAGGCTCTGCCGGAAATTGGCATGCTTGACGGCAACCGCGGTCGCGTCCTGGTGTTGATCGAGTCACCCGCCATGCCCGTACCCATCGAAGAATACGACGAAACGGCAAAAGAAGAAATCTACTGCCACAGTTTCGACCTGATGAAAAACCACGAGGTGATGCACAGCGTCATCCCTGAACTGAAGTGCGCAGTGCTCTTCCAAGTGAGTAAGGACCTCAGACTGGTGCTCGGCGACAATTTCCCGCAAGTCAGCATCATGCCGCTGATGCAGCCGCTGTGGGCCTATCTCTACCGCAGAAGTCAGAACGGGTTGTGGCGGAAACTCTATGCCTACTTCCATGAGAAACGCATGGAACTGTTTTGCTACGACAAGAGTCGCTTCCGTTTCTGCAACCAGTTCGACGCCCGGCACACCGCCGATAATGTTTTCTACACCCTCTACGCCTGGCAGCAGATGGGGCTGAACAGCGAGCGCGACGAACTGCACCTGCTGGGGAGCGACGCCAAACTGGCAGAAATGGGGGCGCAACTGAAGCCCTACATACAAAAAGTGGCCGTGGTCGATGCCGCCACCGCATTGGGACCATCACCGGTGTGCACCGAAAAACAACTGCCCATCGACCTGATGCCGCTTTTCATCGACTGAACCAAGGAACAACAAGTAAAGGGAAAAAACGCAGCAGCCCATGCGCATCATCACAGGAAAATACAAAGGAAGGCTCTTCGACATTCCCCGCTCGTTCAAAGCGCGGCCCACTACCGACTTCGCCAAGGAAAACATCTTTAATGTGCTCATGGGCTACCTTGACTTTGAAGGTGTCCGTGCACTCGATCTCTTTGCCGGCACGGGCAGCATATCGCTTGAACTGCTCTCACGGGGTTGTGCACAAGTGGTCAGTGTCGAGCGCGACAGAGACCACGCACGATTCATCGGCCAGTGTGTGGAAAAACTCCAAGCCGACAACCATACCTTGATAAGAACCGATGTTTTTCGCTTTATAAAGAATTGCCATGCCCAGTTCGACTTCATCTTTGCAGACCCGCCCTATGCCCTGGAACAACTTGCTGAGATTCCTAATCTGATTTTCCAACAGGACTCGCTATGCGCTTGCCACGGGCAAGAACTGCTTGCTGAAGATGGTATCTTCGTTTTTGAACACGGCAAGCAAAACGACTTCAGCCTGCATCCGAACTTTGTGGAGCACAGAGCCTACGGCAGTGTCAATTTCTCCATCTTCCGTCGATAGGTCAAAGCATCGGAGCAAACATCCGCGTAAATGATTCCCACAGACGCTGTACAAAGGGCCGGCGGAAGCGATGGGGCACTTCCTCATAAGGAAGACAATGGGCCAAATCGTCAAGAAAAACCTGTTTCATTCTGGTTGCCATCTCACTGTCGTAAAAGAAGATGTTTGCCTCGCAATTGTTTTCAAAGCTTCGGAAATCGACATTGGTTGACCCACATGAACATAATTCGTCGTCTACAATCAGCAGTTTGCTGTGATTGAACCCTGCTTTGTAGAAATAAACCTTCACGCCTGCCTCCGCCACTTGCGACAAATAGCCGCTGCCGGCCCACTCCACCAATTTGGCATCGGAATGGAGCGGTACCATCAGCCGCACATCCACTCCCGACCGCGCAGCCGAAATCATGGCAAACAATACGGTCTCGTTGGGCAGGAAATAGGGGGATTCTATATAGATGTAGCGTGAAGCCTCACCCATTGCACGGACATAGCCCTGCATAATGATCGGCCATTCCATGACAGGACTGCTGGTAACGACCTGTGCCACAGCGGTGGGTGCCGACCACGATGGTTCCGCTACGGAAGAAGGATAGTATTTCTGGTCGGTAATCAACTCACGGGAAACAAAATACCAGTCAACGAAAAAGGCACGCTGCAAGCCATAGACCAGTCCTCCCTGCACTCTTAAATGCGTGTCACGCCAAGCCTGCCGGTGGGTACCCTTTACATATCTGTCGGCAATGTTCATTCCCCCGACATATCCCACCCGACCGTCTATAACACAAATCTTGCGGTGGTTGCGATAGTTTATCTTGCTGGTGAATGCCGGAAAATGCACCGGCAGGAAAGCATAAACCTGAATGCCAGCCTCTTCCATGCGAGCGAAGAACTTAGAAGAAGTGCGCCAACACCCCACGCCATCATAGACTATGCGTACCTCCACACCCTCCCGGGCTTTTGCCACAAGGGCATCGGCTACCAAATTGCCAAGCGCATCGCTGCTGAAGATATAGGTGCAAAGGTGGATATGGCGGCGGGCATTGAGGATATCGACCAACAACTGCTGGAAATAGTCATAGCCTGAAGTCAAGATTTCCGCCTTGTAGTCCTTGAAGGGCAAGGCAAAGTTCTGATTGATGAACAGTTTTATCAGGGGAATGTACCTTTCCGGCAGTTGGAGCGACTTCTGCTCGACGAACTCCAACATGGAATGGACGGAAAGCTCATCCAGGCTCTGTTGGCTGATGATGCGTTCCTTGTGGGTATTTTGCCCGAAGAAGAAAAAGAGGATGAGGCCTATCACAGGAAGGAAAATCAGCACCAAAACCCACGCCATGGTCTTGGCCGGTTGCCGGTTGTCCATGAGCACGGCAATGGTGGTCCCCACAAGGGTGAGGAAATACAGCGTGGTTATAATCCAGTTGAAATATATCATACGACAATCGTGCGCAAGTCTGATTCCGTCAGAGTACAACTTCGCTGCCCAGTTGCTGGGCGATGGTGTTACGAAGTTTCAGCAACTGCTGATATTCGGCCAGTTTCTGGCGTTTCTTCTCAGCATCTATACTGGTGTTCTTCACTTCTTCCATCACCGCTTTCATCTGCTTATCGACCCATTCCTTCCTGAAATCAAGCAGAAGATGGTTGGTCTGATTCAGCAGCCGGTGCTGTTTTTTTTGCTCTTGCTGGGCTTTTTCGTCAGGCGACAGGTTCTCGTCATCCTGAGGAGTTTGGCTGATTAGCTGGTATTTGTCTTCTGTCAATGTCTGCGCGAGTCTGGCAATTTCCTGATCTTCATGATGGAGGAAATGTCTTTCAGCATTGAAGCCATCCTTGCCGCTTTCCGCAGCAGCCTCTTCCATTATGCGCTGATACTGGGAATTGGCAAACCTAAGGTTGTCGGCCGAGAGTGAATAGTGGATGTATTGCGCTACATTCAGCCGTACAAGGTTGCCTTTTCCGTCCTCCACATTGTCCATCACGGTTTCGTGTCCCCGTCTGACAATTAGCTGGGTCAATAGCGTCTCCACCTTGTTGTCCTTGAGTTGGGCCCGTAGCAGTGCCTGATTGACCGACGCCTGTGTGTCGGTACGCTTTGTTTGTTCGGCTTCTGCTTCTGCGGCAGCGGTGGGATTGGCGGCACGGCGGCGGTTCCGGACAAAGACATTCATCTGACTGATGAGCACCGACTCCTTAATGCCTACTCGCTGTGCACAGTTGTGCAGATAGGTGTCGCGCAAAACATGGTCACCAATCATGGAAATGGACTCCACGATGGAACTGATGGCTTCCGTACGCTTCAGCGGGTCGGTCTGGTTTGCCAGCAGGAGGTCGGTCTTGAACTGTATGAAATCGGTTTGATTTCGCTCAATGTATTCCTTGAAATCGGCAGCAGTGTGCTTCCGTGCAAAACTGTCGGGATCGTCGCCGTCGGGAAGGAGCAGCACCTTCAAGTTCATCCCCTCGGCCAGCAGCATGTCTGTTCCGCGCATGGCGGCATGTATTCCGGCGGCATCACCATCGTAGAGCAGCACAATGTTCGAAGTGAAACGATGCAACATGTGTATCTGATGCACGGAAAGGGCCGTTCCCGAGTTGGCTACAACATTCTCAATGCCACACTGGTGCATGCTGACGACATCGGTGTACCCCTCCACCATGTAGACACAGTCTTCCTTGGCGATGGCCTTCTTTGCCTGATAAATGCCGTAGAGTTCATGGTCCTTGTGGTAAATCTCGCTGTCGGGAGAGTTGACATACTTCTGCTGTACGCCTTTCGTGGCCTGGTCCAACTTGCGTCCGCCAAATCCCACAACTTTGCCGTTTACCCCTATCCAAGGGAAGATTACCCTTCCTGCATAGCGGTCAATCAGCTGTGCACGCTCGTTCTTATAGCAGATGCCTGTCTTCAGCAGAAAGTCTTCCTTGTAGCCCAGCCGTGTGGCAGTCTGCCCCAATGCCAGACGATCGACGACGCTGTATCCCAATTGGAATTTCTTAATAATATCGTCTCGGAAGCCTCGACTCCTGAAGTATTGCAGACCTATGGCCTGTCCGTCGGGATGGTTGTTCAGCAATTCTGTAAAATAGTTGGCGACCCACTCGTTGACAATGAACATTGATTCGCGCTCGCTCTGCTGCTGCCTTTCTTCGTCCGTAAGTTCGCGCTCCTGAATTTCTATGTTGTATTTTCGAGCCAGCCAGCGAAGTGCCTCCGGGTAGGTCATCTGTTCATGCTCCATGATAAAACCCACAGCATTGCCACCCTTTCCGCAGCCAAAGCAATGGCAGGTGCCACGCGAAGGAGAAACGAAGAACGATGGTGTCCGTTCGTTATGGAAGGGACACAGCCCTTTATAGTTGGCACCGCTCTTGCGGAGGGTTACGAACTCCTGCACCACATCGACGATGTTGGCAGCGTTCTTGATGCGTTCGACTGTGAGTGAATCTATCATGATGGCGTTATTTTCCTACAAAGTTAAGCAATATTCATCAAATTATTGTTACTTTTGTAAGATGAAATCAATATTTTTATTGCCCCCAAACAACTAAACAACCAAACAACTAAACAACCAAACGACTAACCAACCAAATATGAAAAAACTCTATCTATTACTGGCAGTCGTGCTGCTCATGGCATCCTGTCAACCAGAAAAGAAGGGATTCGAAATTCCTGAGCCTGAAGATATCGTGATGTATCAAGTCAACCCGCGTGTCTTTGCCGCCGAGAAATCGCTTAACGCTGTGGCAGCGCGCATCGACTCCATTGCCGACCTGGGCATCAACACTATCTGGATCATGCCCATCTACCCCATCGGGGTGGAAAAGGGAAAGAACTCTCCCTACTGCATCAGCAACTATACCGCCATCGCTCCTGAGTTTGGAACGCTTGAAGATTTCAAACTGCTGGTTAGTCTGGCACACGAGCGCAACATCGGCGTCATCCTCGACTGGGTAGCCAACCACACTGCATGGGACCACCCATGGGTGAAACAGCATCCCGAATGGTACACCCACGATGAAAAGGCCGATACAATTATCCACCCACGCCCCTTCGACTGGTACGATGTGGCCGACCTCAACTACGACAACCAAGACATGCGCCGTGCCATGATCGATGCCATGCGTTTCTGGATAGAGCAGTGCAACATTGACGGATTCCGCTGCGATGTAGCCGACGGTGTACCCGCCGACTTCTGGAAAGATGCCATCGACGAATTGCGGAAGTGTGCCGGAAGGCGCATCCTTATGCTGGCTGAAGGCAAGCGCCCCGACAATTTTACCGTGGGAGGATTCGACATGAACTACGGTTGGGACTTCAAGGATTCTCTGGTCAGTGTCGTTGCCAACGGGCACCCTGCCAAGAATCTTTTCACTGCTGACCTCCTGGAATACGACTCCCTGCCGGAAGGGAAGGTGAAGATGCGTTTCACCACCAACCACGACCACGCCGTAAACATCTCGCCCGTAAAAGAGTTCATTAGCGGCTTTGGGTCGGTGGCCGCATGGGTGGCTGCGACATTCCTGCATGGCGGTGCCATGATTTACGGCTCGCAGGAAGTAGGCTATCCCGACACCATCAACTTTTTCCATTATGTTCCCGTTGACTGGTCGGCCAACAGCAACCTCTATAAGCAATACAAACAACTAATCAAGATTTACAATGAGCACCCTGCGTTCCGTCGCGGAACCCGTCTGGTATATCCGAACAAGGACATCCTGGTCTTTGAACGATTACTCGACGAAGAGGACTATCTTGTTATCGTTAGCCTGCGCAATGAAGACCTCGGTGTTTCCATTCCGAACACATGGGAGTTTGCCAAGACGCTAGATTTGTATGAGAATCAGGAGATTCAACTGACCAAAAGCATGCAACTACAGCCCTTCCAGTACTACATACTGAAGAGACTTCCGGACACACCGAAAAAGTAGACGCAATCAGCCCAGCCGAAAAAATGGCTGGGCTTTTTCTTTGTGACCCATAAGGATTGTTACAGACCTTCGGTACTATGGAATCAGAACTGCTTTCTATGGGGTCTCCTGTTTTTGTTCCCAGTTTTCTCTTTTGAACTAACTGTGTATAAGCTAATTACAAAACCTTGGCTGATACTGAAGAAGAAGGTCCCCAAACACTATGCGTTCGGGGACCTTCTTTTGTTTGAAGCCGTTGCAGCTCCTACTGTCCTGTTCCGCCTCCAGCGTTGTTCTTGATACCGCCTTCGAGGTCGTTGTTCTCGATGGTGGCACTGGTCTTCTTCACCTGAGCGTTCAGGCGACCCAGACGGTAGCTGATGCTGATGCCGAACTGGCGGCCGCGGTTATGTCCTTTTTCCCAGCCACGGGTGTCGCCTTGGGTAAGATACCACTTCCATGTGGTGTTTTTCTCAAACATGGTAACACCCATGAGGTCCACCGTCAGTCGGTTTTCCTTGAGGAAGGAGCGCTGCAGCGAGAAATAGTACCAGTGGTATCCGCCGCTGTAGCCGTAGACATTGCCTGGTGTTCGCCCGATGTTGCCGCCTCCGCCCAGTGTGAGCCGCAGCTGCCAGGGGAGTTGCTGTGTGGCATTGGCGTAGATGTTGCCGTTCCATCCACGAGTGCTCAGGCCAAGCGAGGGGTTCTTCAGGTGCTTATAGTTGGCCGAGGCGTTCACCATGATGGATGTTCCCATGATGGGCATCCACTGCACATAGGTGCTCACGCCGGCATTATGGCTTTTCTGGATGTTGCCGTAGGTTTCATACCTGATGTCGTTTTCTACATAGCGCAGGTCGGCAATGCCGTTATTTACATACGAGAAGTAAGGCCGGACATTGTATGTCAGTTTCTTGCCTATGTGCATGAAGGTGAGTCCGAGGCTCTGGTTCCGGCTGCTTTCGAGTGCGGAATTTCCGAAGGTTACTTCGCTGATGGTTTCGAAGCGGGCCGGATTCAGATAGCTGATGCCCGGTCGGTTGATGCTGGTCGAGTAGGTGAGTTTCAGGGAGTTTGCCTGCGTCAGCTGATAGTTGAGGTTGAGCGAGGGTACGAGATCGTTCAGACGGGTGTGGAAATTATCCTGTCCGCCGTCCTTAAACTTTGCCTCGAGGAAACTGTATTCGTAGCGGAGGCCTGCCTGTGCGGAGAATTTTCCGAGTGAGAGCATGTACTGCAGGTAGGCGGCTGCCACCTGGGTGCTGTGGTTGAAGTTGCTGTTCATGGTCTGCGGCACGCCGTCGTAGGTCATGGCCGACTGCGAGCGGTTCTGCCGGTTGATGTATTTCAGTCCCATGTCGAGTTTGTGATGGTCGTTGAAAGGATAGACATAGTCCAGCTGGAAGGTATGCTCGTAGAACTGTTCGTGTTTTTTCTGCATATAGCCGGTATAGGGAACAGGCATGTTCACCATGTCGAGGAAGTCTTGCCTCAAGTCGTTTCTGGAGCGTGTGAGCGAGAGCATGTAGCTGGCTGTGAGCACTTCGTTCTTGCGGTGGGTGCGGTGCTCGTAGTCGATGCGTCCGTCCCAGTTTGCATAGCTGTAACTGGGCAGATAGTGTCTTGCCGAATAGCTGTAGAGCAGGTTGTCGGCGGCATCGTAGCGGGCCACTTTATTCACTCCATTGACATCCATAGTGAAAAGCCATAATCCCACCGATGCGCTCAGGAGGTTCAGCGAATCGATTTCGTAGGAAGCCTCCACATTGGCAAAATGGACATTGCCGGAAGGCTTGCTTTCCTGCGTTTGTCTGTCGTGTTGGCCCGATTCCACAAAGAGCGTCTCGCTTTCGTTGCCCTGCTGCTGGCTTTTCTCGCCAATGTGGGCATAGCCGTAGTTGACCGAGGTGATGAGTTTGCCGGTCTGTGCGGTGAGGAACCCGCCGGCCTGTACGGCTCCGAAGTTGTTGGCACGGCCTTGCAGGGTGGCAGTGACGCCCTTGATGCTGCTGTTGTCGAGCATGATGATGTTGAGGATGGCGGTTGCTCCCTCTGCATCGTAGCGGGCACCGGGCTCGGTTATCACCTCAATCTTCTTGATCATCGATGCCGGAATGGCTTTCAACACCTCTTTCGGGTTGGTCGAGAGCGAGTTGTCGGGATGACCGTTCTTATAGATTTTGAATGCCGAGGTGCCGTTGACGGTGATGTTGTCCTGTCCGTCGACAGCCACGAGGGGCACCTTGCGGAGCATGTCCATCACATTCTTGGTCTGCGCCTCGGGGTCAGCCTGTATGTCATAGCCGATACGGTCGGCTTCACTCTTGATGAGTTGTTTCTGCGCCACCACCTGAACGGTCTGCAGCGTACGGCTGTCGGCTTTCATGACAAGCGTGTCGGGCAAGGCCGCCTGGAGCGGTACGACGAGGTCGTTGTAGCCCAGCGAGGTTACCTTCACGATGGCGGCACTCTCCTGCTGCAGCATGCGGAAGCGGCCGTTGTCGTCGGTTGTCACGCCTACAAGGAAGGTGGAGTCGGCCGTCAGCAGCGAGACACTGCTGTAGGGGATGGGAAGCTGCTGCTCGTCGACTACAGTGCCGGTCAGCACCTGGGCACTGCCAGTCAGCGAGAGCAGCAGTAAGGGGAGAAACAATAGATTGATGCGTTTCATTGTCTTTTTCTTCTTTTTTTATTGTTGTTTACCTGTTTAGACGCAGTAGATGACCATTTTGTTACAGGCATACAGGAAAAAAAAGGACTTTTTAACTTTGCCCGGGCAGCCGGAAGAAGGGAGGAAAGGCTGGCCCTGCCCTTTTTGGGGGAAGGCTGGGAACATTATGGCACGCGCAGGAGCACACGCACTTGCAACTATTTGATTTCCAAATGGTTGCAACTGAGCCCCAAACGCACTCCATTTGGGCTCCATTCGCCGTCCGTTTGGGCTCCAAACGGAATGCGTTTGAGCCCCTTTCGGAAATCGGATGCTTAAGAATGGAGTTACAGGCAGTAGGCAGACGGAGATTTTGCATTTGTCGTTTTTGCACAGAAAAAGCCTTAAAATTTAACAAAACCACTATCGTTTTGTGAAAAATAATTATATTTGTAAATTGAACAATGTACATGTACGCGCGCTCAAGCGCAAGCAAACCTACTATCAACATGAAGAGATTCGTCTGCATCCTTGCCCTGCTGCTGACGGCAGTCACCGTCATGCAAGCCCAGCGGCTGGTTCCCTACAACCACTACAAGACCTGGGACGAGACACAACCGTTGCACCCGTATTAAACAAGGAGGGAGCAGGACAATCCTGCCCCCTCCTTTCTTTTTCCGCATAAAACGCTCTTACACAGCGACTTGGCAGGACTTGCACACCGATGCGTTGGTGTGCCATTCCGTTTGAGCCCCAAACACATGCCAACTGCCGCCCAAACGCGATACATTTGGGGCTCAAACGGAAAACCGCTCCTCTGGGGTAGAAAAACAAACAGATTTTTCCACATGAAAAAACAGAAAAAGAGAACGCGGACTTGGCCGTAAGAAATTAAATCAGTAAATTTGCCATGCAAATTGCATAAACACCAATTATTCACATCCTATAATCAAAAACAACATTATGGTAGACTACAAATCATTAGGTCTTGTCAACACCCGTGAGATGTTCAAGCGCGCCATCAACGGCGGTTATGCCATTCCGGCATTCAATTTCAACAACATGGAGCAACTGCAAGCCATCATCAAGGCTTCGTCCGAACTCCGCTCGCCGGTTATCCTCCAGGTATCGAAAGGTGCCCGCAACTATGCCAACCAGACATTGCTGCGCTACATGGCACAGGGTGCTGTGGAATATGCAAAGGAACTGGGCTGCGAACATCCTGAAATCGTACTCCATCTGGACCACGGCGACAGCTTCGAAATCTGCAAGAGCTGTATCGAATTCGGTTTCTCTTCAGTCATGATCGACGGCAGCTCGCTCCCCTATGAGGAGAACATCGCCCTGACAAAGAAAGTTGTCGACTTCGCCCACCAGTACGATGTAACCGTAGAGGGTGAGCTCGGCGTACTCGCAGGTGTAGAGGACGAAGTGGTTGCAGCCGAATCGCACTATACAAAGCCCGAAGAGGTCATCGATTTCGTAAGCCGCACCGGCGTCGACTCGCTGGCCATCTCCATCGGTACCAGCCACGGAGCCTACAAGTTTACCCCCGAACAGTGCACCCGCGACCCGAAGACCGGCAAGCTGGTTCCTCCCCCACTGGCATTCGATGTGCTCGACGCCATCATGGAGAAACTGCCCGGATTCCCCATCGTGCTCCACGGATCAAGCTCCGTACCGCAGGAATATGTCGACATCATCAACGCCAACGGCGGCAAGCTGCCCGATGCAGTAGGCATCCCCGAAGAACAGCTCCGCAAGGCTTCGAAGAGTGCCGTATGCAAAATCAACATCGACTCCGACTCCCGTCTGGCCTTCACCGCTGCCGTGCGCAAGGTGTTCAACGAGAAACCGGGCGAGTTCGACCCCCGCAAGTACTGCGGACCGGCCCGCGACCTCATGGAGGAACTCTACAAGCACAAAATCATCGATGTGCTCGGTTCCGACAACAAACTGGCTGAATAACCGCCACACAACTCCATAAAAAAGTGGAAGCCCTACTGGGTTTCCACTTTTTTGTTGTGCGTCCATCAAAAGCGACTGCCCTGCATCAGCGCATGAACAGCAGTTCGCGGTATTTGGGCAGCGGCCAGTATTCATCGTCTACGATGGACTCCAGCCGGTCAATCTCCTTTCTGATCACTTCGAGCATGGGTGCCACGCTGTCGTGGTAGCATTCCGCCTTCTCCGCATAGTTCTCCACGGCATTGGCAGTCTCACAACGCTTCACAAGGGTATCCACCTGCTGCTCGATGACTGCGGTGCTCGTGGCAATCTGCTCAATCAGCCGGATGTTCCTGGCCGACAGGCTGGCTGTCTTTTCCTCATCGGCAAACACCCTGCGCATGGATTCCACATTGCGGAGAAGCTCACTCTGGTAGCGGGTGGCCACGGGGATGATATGGTTCAGCGAAAGGTCGCACAACACCCTTGCCTCTATCTGGATCCGCTTGCTGTAGGTATCCCACTTCACCTCGTTGCGTGCCGACAGCTCCTTGCGGGTCATCACACCCATACGCTCGAACATCTCAATGCTCTCTGGCGTCAGGTAATGGCGGAAAATCCGGGGGCACGAGGATTCGGTGTCCAATCCTCGCCGTGCGGCCTCCACCTTCCACTCGTCGCTGTAACCGTTGCCGTCGAAACGGATGGGCTTGCAAGCCTTGATGTCCTCGCGCAATACATCGAGAATGGCGTGGAAAGTGGCACTGTGTCCGGAATTGACATAGTGCGGAGCTATTTCCTTTATACGAAGGTCGACCCGCTGCTTGAAGTCGGTCAAAGCCTCCGCCACTGCCGTGTTCAGGGCTATCATGGCACTGGCACAGTTGGCTTCGGCCCCCACGGCGCGGAACTCAAAACGAGTGCCTGTAAAGGCAAAGGGGCTTGTACGGTTACGGTCAGTGTTGTCGATGAGCAGTTCCGGTATCTCGGGAATGTCCATCTTCATCTCCTGCTTGCCGTCCAGCCGGAACAAGTCTTCCTTGTCGCGTGCCTCGATGTGGGCAAGGAAGTCGGACAACTGCCGTCCGAGGAAACTGGAGATAATGGCTGGCGGAGCCTCGTTGGCACCCAGCCGATGGGCATTGCTGGCACTCATGATGCTCGCCTTGAGCAGTCCGTTGTGCCGCCAGACTCCCATGAGCGTCTCAACAATGAATACGGCAAAGCGCAGGTTCTGCTCAGGTGTCTTACCCGGGGCATGCAGCAGCACGCCAGTGTCGGTGGACAGGCTCCAGTTATTGTGCTTTCCGCTGCCGTTGATGCCGGCAAAGGGCTTCTCATGGAGCAGTGCACGGAACCCGTGCTTGCGGGCTATGCGCTTCATCAGCGACATGAGCAGCATGTTATGGTCAACCGCCAGATTGGTATCTTCGAAGATGGGTGCCAACTCGAACTGGTTGGGTGCGACCTCGTTGTGACGCGTCTTGCAGGGGATTCCCAGTTCCAGGGCATGTATCTCCAAATCGCGCATGAACGATGCGACGCGCTCCGGAATGGAACCGAAGTAGTGGTCGTCCATCTGCTGGTTCTTGGCCGATTCATGTCCCATGAGCGTTCGCCCCGTGAGCAGCAGGTCGGGACGGGCAGCATAGAGCCCTTCGTCAACCAGGAAGTATTCCTGCTCCCAACCCAGATTGGAGGTCACCTTCTTCACATTGGGGTCGAAATAGCGGCAAACATCGGCAGCTGCCTGGCTGACAGCCTTGAGCGCGCGCAGCAGCGGAGCCTTGTAGTCCAGCGACTCACCAGAATAGGAAATGAATATGGTGGGAATAATGAGTGTATCGTCGATGATAAAGACAGGCGAAGTGGGGTCCCATGCCGAATAGCCACGGGCCTCGAAGGTGGAACGGATGCCTCCGCTGGGGAAACTGCTGGCGTCGGGTTCCTGCTGAACCAGCAGCTTGCCCGAGAATTTCTCAATCACACTACCCTGTCCGTCCCACTCAATGAAAGCATCGTGCTTCTCGGCCGTGCCCTCGGTGAGGGGCTGGAACCAGTGGGTGTAGTGAGTAGCGCCGTTGGAGATGGCCCAGGCCACCATGCCCTTAGCCACTGCATCAGCCACCTCATGGCTCAAAGGAGCACCATTGTCCATCACATCGGAAATCTCGGCGAACACCTCTTCCGAGAGATAATCCTGCATCTTGCTGCGCGTAAAAACCTTCCTGCCGAAATATTCGCTGGGAAGCGCTGCAGGAATTGCTATGTCAAGAGGCTTCTTCTTGAATGCCTCGTTCACCATTTGAAATCGTAGATTCAGCATAACGCCTATATTTATAAAGTTCAGTGCAAAAGTACGAATAATTGAAAATAACCGTCAAAGGTTAAATGTAAAACTTACCCAAAGCGCATTCGGTTTTCTTTAAATTGTAAGATTTAAGTCAGCAAATCCTTAATAGTTGGAAGTTTTTAGACTAAAATGGTTAGGATCTGTAAATTGCGAGTTGTAAAAATGCAAAAAACGCTATACAAAAAGATGCCTTTTTGCGCAAAAACGGTATTTTTGTCTGCGACAAAAAACTGAAAAACAGAATAGATTATGTGTGGAATTGTTGGCTATGTAGGCACTTCAGACGCCTACGACATCCTGATAAAAGGTCTGAAACGACTGGAATACCGCGGCTACGACAGTGCTGGCGTGGCAATGATTAACCATGACGGCAACCTGAACATCTACAAAGCCAAGGGAAAAGTGGCCGAACTGGAGACATTCTGTCAGGAGAAAGACACTTCAGGCTGCATAGGCATTGCCCACACTCGCTGGGCCACCCACGGCGAACCGTCAAGCACTAACGCCCATCCCCACTTTTCGCAGTCGAAGAGGCTGGCACTGATTCACAACGGAATCATCGAGAACTACGCCACCGTGAAGGAAAACCTCAGGGAAAGAGGTATACAGTTTCAAAGCGACACAGACACTGAAGTGCTGGTGCAGTTCATCGAGTTCATCATGAAAAGTAACGGCATAGAACTGCTCGAGGCCGTGCAAGTGGCCCTGCACCAGGTAATCGGGGCCTATGCCATTGCCATTCTGGACAGCGAACATCCCGACACCATCGTCTGCGCCCGGCAGAGTTCGCCGCTGGTTGTCGGACTGGGGTCGAACGGCGACTTCTACCTGGCATCGGATGCCAGTCCAATTGCCGAATATACCGACAAAGTGGTCTACCTGAACGACGGTGAGATTGCGGTGATGCAACTCGGGCACGAATTGCAGGTGATGAACACCGACAACGAGATGCAGCATCCGAAAATCAACCAGATAGATGTAACCATCGGCCAACTTGAGAAAGGAGGCTACCCCTATTTCATGCTGAAGGAAATCTTCGAGCAGCCCAACTGCATCAGAGACTGCATGCGAGGGAGAGTCAATGTCGACAGCGACAGGATTTCCCTTTCGGCCGTCATCGACTACCGCGACCGACTCGTCCAAGCCAAACGCATCATCATTGTTGCCTGCGGGACATCGTGGCACGCCGGACTAATTGGCAAGCAGCTCATAGAAAGCCTTTGCCGGATATCCGTTGAGGTGGAATACGCCTCGGAGTTCCGCTACCGCGATCCGGTTATCACCAAAGAAGATGTGGTTATCGCCATTTCACAAAGCGGGGAGACGGCCGACACCTTGGCAGCCATCGAACTGGCAAAGAAGGCCGGTGCCTTCGTGTTCGGCATCTGCAACTCCATCGGCTCGTCCATACCCCGGCAGACACAGACCGGTGTATACATCCATGTCGGCCCGGAAATCGGCGTCGCTTCGACAAAGGCTTTCACCGGCCAGGTGACCGTTCTGTCCATGCTCGCACTTTGTATTGCCAACGAAAAGCATACCATCACCTCCGAAACATACAAAAAAATGGTGGCAGAACTGACCCGCATACCCGAAAAGATGGAGCAAGCGTTGCAGACAAATGAGCAGATTGAACGGCTGGCACCCATCTTTACCTACGCAAAGAACTGCCTGTATCTCGGACGAGGCTACAACTATCCGCTGGCCCTTGAGGGTGCATTGAAACTGAAGGAAATCTCATACATCCACGCAGAAGGATACCCCGCTGCCGAAATGAAGCACGGACCGATTGCCCTGATCGACTCAGAAATGCCCGTGTTCGTCATCGCTACCCGCGACAGGCTGTACGAAAAGGTCATCAGCAACATACAGGAAGTGAGGGCAAGAGGCGGAAGAGTCATCGCACTTGTAACCAAGGGCGACAATCAGATATGCAAGCTTGCTGACCATGTCATTGAACTTCCCGACACCTTCGAGTGCTTCCAGCCGCTCGTGGCAAGCATACCGCTGCAACTGCTGGCCTACCATATTGCCATGAGCAAGGGAAAGGATGTGGACCGTCCCCGCAATCTCGCAAAAAGCGTAACCGTGGAATAACCCGCAAAAGGCTACTGCACACAGAACAAAAATAGGAATAAACTGCCGCAATCTGCGGTCGGTTTATTCCTATTATAATAGATAAAGCAGGAGGGAACGGCGATTTCCACCCCCAATATGTTATTAAAATCAATCCTCCAACTTACGGAACGCCTTGGGCAAGTAGGCAATTATATCGGAAGCCATCAGGCTTTCCTTTCCCAGATCACGCGCTGCCAGGTCACCGGCAAGGCCATGAAGGTACATACCCACTTGACAGGCTTCTGCCTGATTGTATCCACGCGCCAGGAGTGCGGTAATGATTCCCGTAAGCACATCGCCGCTTCCGGCCGTTGCCATTCCGCTGTTGCCCGTGGAATTGAACACCACATGCCCGTCGGGAAGGCACAAGGCGGAATAGTGTCCCTTGAGTAATATGTAGGCATTGAGCTTACCTGCGAGGTCGATGGCACGGGAAATGCGCTCGTAGGTGCTGTTGCTCGGCGAACCCGCAAGGCGGTCAAATTCGCCCGGATGAGGGGTCATGACAATATCCTTGGGCAGTTGCTGAGTCCAAGCGCGGTGGGTCGACAATATATTCAGCGCATCGGCATCCAGCAATATCGGGCAGTGAGTGCGGCGTATCTGGGCTATCATGGCAATGGCCGTGTTTTCATTGCGACCAAGTCCGGGACCAATGCCCATGGCGTCAAAATCCTCCGAGGCCACAGTTTCCGAGATAATGGTTTCCTCATGGTCCAACAACAGCAGGGCCTCAGGCACAGATGTCTGTAAAACATGATAGTTGCATTTAGGTGTCCGGACACATAATTTTCCCACTCCGGAACGCATACATGCCTTGGAAGCCAGCACGGCGGCACCTGCCATACCGTAACTGCCAGCCACAAGAAGTGCCATACCCATTGTGCCTTTATGCGAGAAATCGTCGCGGTAGCGCAACATGGATCGCACATCCGACTCCTCCAACATAGAGAATTGTGTGTCGGTCTGCTCTATATAAGTGCGGCTCAGACGGATGTCAAGCACCTTTATCTTGCCAAGGAAGGGCTGGTTGTCGGGCAAGAACATCGACAACTTCTTCTGCTGCAAGGTTAATGTCAGGTTTGCACGGATGATGTTTTGGTGAATGTTGTAGGTATTGTCCTCACACATCAGGCCGGACGGGATGTCAATGCTGATGACATAGGCCGACGACTGGTTGATGTAGCGTACCAAAGAAGCGAAACCGCCGGCAAGAGGTTTTGTCAATCCTATTCCGAACAGGCCATCAATGACCAGCGTGTTGTGGTCCAATGTGGGTGGATCGAAGTTCAACTTCACTTCAGTGAACAGCCTTGAGAGTTTGCCCTCAAGCAAGCGCTGGCGGTTGATGGCACATTCTTCCGACAGTCTGTCGTGAATATTGAAAAGATAGACGCTCACCTGATAATCCATCTCGCCCAACAGCCGCGCCACGGCCAATGCATCACCGCCATTATTGCCTGGCCCAGCAAAAACCACAACGGGTTTCTTTACCGGCCATTCCTCGGAAATAACGCGGACAAAAGCCTTCGCCGCACGCTCCATCAAATCAATACCGCGAATGGGCTCGTGCTCCATCGTGTAGTGATCGAGTTCGTGTAACTGTGCTGACTTGAAAATCTTCATACTTTGCAAAAGTATAAAATTAAATTAAATGCAACTTACCTGTTTGCCATATTTTTACTAATTTTGCCAAAAATTGCAGAAATACCCGCTGCGGGTGGCGCTCTTGCTGACAAAAGGCTCGGCAAAGAGGACTTCGCAGAAAGCATGACAAACGACAAGAATATCAACCAACAATATCACCAAAACATGAAAAACATTGTTATCTTTGGTGCTCCCGGTTCAGGCAAAGGCACTCAAAGTGAAAAGCTTATCGAGAAATACGGGCTGAAACATATTTCCACTGGCGATGTTCTCCGCAATGAAATCAGAAACGAGACCCCGCTGGGCATAACAGCAAAAGGGTTCATTGACCAGGGGCAATTAGTGCCCGATGAACTCATTGTGTCTATGCTTGCAAAGGTATATGACAGTTTCGGCAAAGAGCACGAGGGAGTTATCTTCGACGGCTACCCACGGACCATCCCGCAGGCAGAGGCTCTTCGCGAGATGCTGAAATCCCGTGGACACAAGGTTGCCGCCATGCTGGAACTCGATGTGCCGGAAGACGAACTTATGAAGCGCCTCGTCAAGCGCGGCATTGAAAGCGGGCGGTCCGACGACAACGAGGAAACCATCCGCAAAAGGCTGGCCGTCTATCACAAGCAGACATCCCCACTGATTGACTGGTACGAACAAGAAGGCATCAGACACCACATCAACGGACTTGGCGAACTGGAACGAATATTCGCCGACATCTGCCAGATTGTGGACCAACTGTAAAATAATGGAAGAGAGCAACTTTGTCGACTATGTAAAGATTGTGTGCCGTTCGGGCAAAGGCGGCCGCGGAAGCATGCACCTCCACCACGCCAAATATCAGTACAACGGCGGGCCCGACGGGGGCGATGGAGGCCGTGGCGGACACATTTACCTGCGCGGTAACCACAACTACTGGACGCTGCTGCATCTGAAATACCAACGACACATCTTTGCTGAGCACGGCGGCAACGGCGGAAGTGCCAAGCGGCACGGCACAGATGGGAAGGACATATACATCGATGTGCCCTGTGGTACGGTGGTATATGATGCAGAAACCGGCAAATTTGTCTGCGATGTATCGTACGACGGGCAGGTCGTCCAACTGCTGAAAGGCGGTCGCGGCGGTCTGGGCAACTTCCAGTTCCGCACAAGCACCAACCAGGCTCCGCGCTTTGCCCAGCCCGGAGAACCCATGCAAGAGATGACCGTGATACTCGAGTTGAAACTACTGGCTGATGTAGGATTGGTCGGTTTCCCCAATGCAGGCAAGTCCACGCTGTTGAGTTCACTCTCAAGTGCACGGCCGAAGATTGCCAACTATCCCTTCACCACGCTCGAACCGTCGCTGGGTATCGTCGCCTACCACGACCAGAAGTCGTTTGTCATGGCCGACATTCCAGGCATTATCGAGGGAGCGAGCGAAGGAAAGGGACTGGGACTACGGTTCCTGCGCCACATTGAGCGCAATTCACTACTGTTGTTCATGGTCCCTGGAGACACGGAAGACATCAAGCACGAGTATGAGATATTGCTGAACGAGTTGCAGAAATTCAATCCCGAATTGCTTGACAAGCACCGCGTGCTGGCCATCACGAAGTCAGACCTGCTCGACGAGGAACTCATCGAAATGCTCAGCGAGACGCTTCCTACCGACCTTCCCACGGTGTTCATCTCTTCGGTGACGGGCCAAGGCGTTGACGAACTTAAGGACTTACTCTGGAAGGAACTCAACAGCGAGAGCAACAAGTTGCTTGCCATCACTGCCGAAGATACTCTCGTGCACCGCGACAAGGACCTGTCGAAGATGGCAAACGAGTTCATTGACGAAGGAGAATACGAGGACATGGATTTCGTTGACGAGGAAGACATTGAAGACCTTGACGACTTTGAATACGAAGAAGCATAGCCCTCAACTTACCATTCACCGGCTTTCTGCCCAAGTGAAGGCTTTCAGCACCACCCGTAAAGGTGGTGTTTCCGTAGGTGAATATGCTTCGTTCAACCTTAACAACTATTGCGGCGACCTCCCAGAGCATGCCAGCGAGAACCTGTCACTGCTGGCCGGCACCATCGGTGTGTCCGAAGAGCGGATTATCTGGCCTCATCAGGTGCATGGCAAGAAGGTCGTGGAAATTGACGAACAGTTCTTTCTCGCCACGCCCGACCGACGGCAGCATTTGCTGGAAGGCGCAGATGCACTTACTACCCGCCTTACAGGTGTCTGCATTGGAGTCTCCACCGCCGACTGCATCCCAGTTTTTCTCTGCGATGAGCGCCATCATGCCGTCGGGATGGTGCATGCCGGTTGGCGCGGAACAAAGCAGCACATTGTCGGCAAAGCCGTAGAAGCCATGCAAGAAGCCTACGGTTCCAAGCCGGCCGACCTGCTGGCCTGCATCGGACCGGGCATCTGTGTAGACCATTTCGAGGTGGGTGACGAGGTGTTCGAGGCCTTTGCTGCCGAAGGTTTCGACATGAATAAGGTGGCAAAGCGCATCAACCGCTGGCATATCGACCTGCCGTTGTGCAACGAAGAGACATTGCTCAGTTGCGGACTCCGTCCAGAGAATATCCATCAGAGCCGCCTCTGTACATTCGAGCGCAACAACACCTACTTCTCCGCCCGCCGTCAAGGCATCAATTCGGGACGCATCTTCAACGGAATCTTGCTCACGGAATAACTTTCTTAGACACAAACGCACCATGCAGAAATACCTTTTCCGCCTCTTCGCAGCAGCAATGCTCTTCATAGGCTGTTCGTTTCTTCCTGTGAAAAACACTTTCACAGGAGCCGAGATGCAGTCAATCAGTGTGCCGACGCCCGGCCTTTTCGACCGCAGCGACGCCATAAGGATAGACCTGTTCCACACCAATGCCGACGATTACTGTTTCCCGCTTCCCGTGGGCAAGGCCATGATGGCAAAGGGCAACGACGCTCTGGAAATACAGACCACACAAGGTGATGCCGTGAAGGCCATGTTTGCGGGTACCGTCCGCCTTTCGAAAAACTATCCTTCATACGGAAACACCATCGTCATCCGGCACGAGAACGGGTTGGAAACCGTCTATTCCAACAACGCGCAGAACCTTGTGAAAGTGGGCGACGAGGTGAAAGCCGGGCAGACAATCGCCATTGTGGGCAGCAACGACAGCAGATACTACTGCCTGTTTGCCGTGATGATTGACGGCCGGCGCATCAATCCCTCCACGCTCGTAGAACTGAACAGCCACCGGCTACACCGCCAGGTACTCACCTGCAAAAAGGAAGGCGACGGCATAAAGGTGAGCACACAGCGCATGGAAACGACTACGGCAGAAATCTTCCCAGCCAATCCCTTTGAAAAGACAGAGACCTTCGACTTGAACCTTTCGCTCCTGCCACCGTCGGCATGGGCCTATCCCCTGCCGGGAAGCAAGGTAATCTCACCCTTTGGCGGCAAGCGTCGGCACGGCGGTGTGGACCTGAAGACCAAGCCGAACGACGACATCGTGGCGGCATTCGACGGCGAGGTGGTACTGTCCGGTCCGTATTATGGTTACGGAAACTGTATCCGCATAAAGCATGCTTGTGGGTTTGAAACCCTCTACGGGCACCAATCGAAAAACCTGGTGAAGAAAGGCGACAAGGTAAAAGCCGGACAGGTGATAGGTCTCACCGGCCGAACTGGACGCGCCACGACGGAGCACCTGCATTTTGAAGTATTCTTTCAGGGCAAGAGGTATAATCCAACCGTTCTTTATGACCATACCAACCGCCGCCTGAAAAATGTAACACTGAAACTACACAAGAACGGACAGATAGTCACAAAGGAGAACAAATAGGCATGAAGTCCTACTTGTGCTTATGCCGGTTGGCACGCTGCTGGCGGTACTTGGCCTTCTGTCGGGCACTACCACTGCCGTGAGCGCCCGTGATATACTTCTTTTTCTTTGCCTTGGTCTTCACCTTTTCGTCATCGTGTGAAGCCTTCGGGGCACCGCGGAAGACCATCCCCCCGCCTTGGATGATATCGTCTATGTCTGACATAGACGCAAAAGTACTACTAAACAGGCAAAACACCAAACCGCCAAACTATTAAAAACCATCAAACCTCCAAATAATTTAGGCTTGTCTGCCATAAGGTCAGAAAAAGTTTGTAACTTTGTGGAGCACAACCGCTACTTAAACACTCCGCCCGATGAAGTTCGACCTCAAGCAGAAATTTCCGTTCCGCAGCGACGCCATCAACAAGTTGCTGCGCAAGTCCCTCTCCACCAAGTGGCCGAAGGAGAAGACACTCGACCGGTTGGCGCTGGTCCTGGGCTTCCTTTCGTGGGAAGACTTGCAGGAAACGCTCAGGGGTGAGACCGACGGACAGGTCAACATCAGCAATTCGCCCAAGCACCGGCAACTGAAAAACGGAGAAGACACACCATAACAAAAATAAAGAGACTTGCACATTCGGCAGGTCTCTTTATTTTTTTGGATTCCAAACGAGGATTACTTTTCCTTGGCAATGGGAGTACGCTTCTCAGCGATACGGGCCTTCTTGCCGGTGAGTTTGCGCAGGTAGTAGAGTTTTGCCCTGCGTACTTTACCGCGCTTGTTGATTTCGATGCTCTCGATATTGGGCGATTCGATGGGGAAGATACGCTCCACACCAACGGTTCCCGACATCTTGCGAACGGTAAAGCGTTTCTTTTCGCCGTGTCCGTTAATCTTGATAACAACGCCACGGTAGAGCTGGATACGCTCTTTTGAACCCTCAATGATTTTGTAAGCAACAGTGATGGTGTCACCAGCCTTGAACTCTGGGAATTTCTTGCCTGTTGCAAATGCTTCTTCAGCAACTTTAATTAAATCCATTGTCTGTAAATTTACAAGGTTGTTTTTGTCCGGAGCAACATGGCCAGCCACTCTTCTGCCACCAGCGGTTACTTCGAAAAGTGCGGCAAAGGTAATAACTTTTTCCGAAACGCCAAACCCAAAGGTGCAACTTTTTGTTGCTGAGCATGCAAAAAACACGGAGACAAGCCGTTTTTCATCCTGCAGATTTCAGCGTTCTGCAAAGAATAAGTACCTTTGCCAAGACTTTTTACGACCTGCATGGCACAGAAACGGAGCGACATACTGCTGGAGCAAATCCGGGTGGGCAACCCCCTCTCCGGGAAGAACAAGCTGGAACTGATTGTCAGTCTCAGCATTCCCAGCATCCTGGCGCAGATAACCAGTGTGATGATGTTCTTCATCGACCAGGCAATGGTAGGCCGTATCAGCGTGGAAGCGTCGGCTGCTTGCGGGCTGGTGGAGACCAGCACCTGGCTGTTCGGCAGCATCACCTCGGCGGCCAGCATGGGATTCTCCGTCCAAGTGGCTCATTTCATCGGTGCCAACGACTTCGGAAAGGCCCGCGCGGTGTTCCGCCACGGGCTGGTCTGCACCACGCTGCTGAGCATTCTCGTCGGGATTGTCGGCCTCTGCATCGCCCGTCCCCTGCCCTTCTGGCTGGGAGGAGGTGCCGACATCGCCCACGACGCATCGCTCTATTTCGGTGTTTTCATGCTGATCATGCCCTTCTTTCAACTGAACAACCTCTCGGGTGCCATGCTGAAATGTTCCGGCAACATGCGAATCCCGAGCATCATGAGCATTGCCATCTGCGTGATGGATGTCGTTTTCAACTATCTTCTCATCTTCCATGCCCATCTGGGCGTGCTCGGGGCTGCCATCGGCACGGGACTTTCCATTGTCATCGGAGCGGTGGTACAGGCCTATTTTGCCGTGTTCAAGAGTGAGATACTCCGTCTTCAACGCATCGGAGAAGCCTTCCGCTGGGCGGGAGGATATGTCGTCGAGGCGCTGAAAATCAGTGCTCCGATGGCCATGCAGTCGCTACTCATGAGCGGTGCGCAGATTGTCAGCACCATCATTGTGGCACCGCTGGGCAACATTGCCATTGCAGCCAACACCTTTGCCATTACCGCCGAGAGCCTGTGCTATATGCCCGGCTACGGCATCGGGGAGGCAGCGACGACGCTGATTGGCCAGAGCATGGGTGCCAGACGCAGGGACCTGTGCTACAAGTTCGCCTGGATGACCATCGCATCGGGCATGGCCATCATGGCGCTCATGGGAGTCGTGATGTATGTGTTCGCCCCTGAGTTGATGGCACTGATGACACCGGTGGGCAGCATCTGCTCGCTGGGAGCGTCGGTGCTGCGCATCGAAGCCTTTGCCGAGCCCATGTTCGCCGCCTCGATAGTGAGCTACTGCATCTGCGTGGGTGCCGGCGACACTTTCCGTCCGGCCATGATGAACCTCTTCTCCATGTGGTGCGTGCGACTGACGCTGGCCGCACTGCTGGCAGGCAAATACGGGCTGCAGGGAGTGTGGACGGCTATGGCCATTGAACTGACCTTCCGCGGCACCATCTTCCTCATCAGGATAGCCCGCGGGCGGTGGATGAAAGAACTCCGACTGAGCAGATAACACCTACCTATATGCATACATTTATTGTTAAAAAGACCGACCTTCAGACTCCGGAAGCCGCTCAGGTTCCACAGTTGCTCAATGGTATGGCGGCCGAATGGCACGGCATTGACTGCCTGAACTGGCCCGACTTCCCCTACCGGCCGAAGGTGGCCGTGCGCATGGCACACAACGGCGAGGCCCTGTTTCTCCACTACCGCGTGGAAGAGCAGACCGTGGCGGCCGTGGCGGAGGGCGACAACGGGCGGGTGTGGGAGGACTCCTGCTGCGAGTTCTTCTGCCAGCCTGCCAACGACGATTACTACTACAATCTGGAATGTAACTGCGTGGGAACCGTCCTGCTGGCGGCAGGAAAGGAACGCGAGGGCCGCGAACGGGCTCCACAAGAGGTGCTGGCAGAGATTGGCCGCTGGTCGTCGCTGGGACGGAAGCCCTTTGCCGAGAAAGCGGCACCACACCAGTGGGAACTCTGTCTGACGGTGCCCGTGCGCTGTTTCTTCAAACACGACCTATCGTCGCTGGGCGGACAGGCCATCCGTGCCAACTTCTACAAATGCGGCGACCGCCTGCAGCAACCACACTTCCTGTCGTTCTATCCCATCAGCCTGCCCAAACCCGACTTCCACCGCCCCGACTTCTTCGGGCTGCTGACCTTCGAATAAGTGGCTTTCGACGGGCAAACGAAAACTCGCATAACTTATTTTGAGCCAGCATATTACGGCATTTGCGCACTAACAGTCCCGTGTGCGCTTTCCGTTTGGGCCCCAAACGCATTCCAACTGCCGCCCAAACGCACGCTAAAAGAGCCCCAAACACAATGCGTTTGGGGCTCAAATGGAAAACCGCTTTTCCTGACCCGCGGAACGACATCCATCCAGGCCTTGGACGACTGCAAAAAATCAACTGCCTGAACAGCAGGAAAACCGACATTTTTCCGTAACTCTGGCTGCGCCGAACTTACTTTCACTCGGCAAATTAACAAAGAAACTTCGTATTCTTTCTTCCATTTGCGCTCGTTTATTCGTAACTTTGCACCCGGTAGAACCCAAACAAAGCATTTATTTCCTCCTGACAGAATGACGCTTCCCTTTGCCCTTCCCATAGACAATCCGACGCTGAGTTTCCTCATCGTGCTGCTGGTCATCCTGCTGGCACCCATTATCATGGGCAAGCTCCGCATCCCCTACATCGTGGGCATGGTACTGGCAGGCGTCGTGCTGGGGAAGTACGGACTGCACATTCTGGAGCACGACGACAGTTTCAAACTCTTCGGCAATGTGGGACTGTACTACATCATGTTCCTCGCCGCCCTTGAAATGGACCTTGAGGGCCTGCGGAAACGGAAGGAAGGCATACTGCTTTTCGGGCTGCTCTCGTTTGCCCTGCCGTTCCTGCTCACTTGGGCCGGCAGCTCGCTGCTGCTGGGCTACAGCGTCATCACCTCGCTCGTACTGGGCTGCATCATGGCGTCGAACACCCTGATAGCCTACCCCATTGTCGGGAAATTCGGCCTCCAGCACAAACCGAGCGTACTGCTGAGCGTCGGTGCTACCATGATCTCGCTGCTGCTGTCGCTTGTCAGCCTGGCCATTATCGAGGCGGTGAACCGCCAGACAGGCAATGCTATGTTCTGGCTGCTGTTTGTCGGCAAGTTAGTTGTCTACTGCGCCGGCATGCTTTTGGTCATTCCCCGGCTCATACGCTGGTTCCTCCGCCGCTACAGCGATGCCGTAATGCAGTTCATCTTCGTGCTGAGCGTGGTCTTCCTGAGTGCCTGGCTCAGCGACCTTGCAGGGATAGAAGGCATCTTCGGAGCCTTCCTCGCAGGACTCATCCTGAACAGATACATCCCACAAGTATCGCCACTGATGAACCGCCTGGAATTTATCGGCAACGCCCTCTTCATCCCCTATTTCCTCATCGGAGTGGGCATGCTCATCAACCTCAGGCTGCTGTTCACCGGAGAGCACATCGTCTGGATTGTCGTATGCATGGTCCTGTTCGGCACCATCGGCAAAGGCATCGCCGCCTATGCCTCGTGTCTGACCGAGCGCCTGCCCCTCTCGTCGGGTCACATGATGTTCGGACTGACCTCGGCACATGCCGCCGGCGCCATTGCCATGGTCATGGTAGGGTTCAAGATGCTCACACCCGAAGGCGGAATGGTCATCACCGACGAGATGCTCAACGGGGTGGTCATCATGATTCTCTTCACATGCATCATCTCAACCATCCTCACCGAACGGTCGGCACGCACCATCACGCTGCGCGACCGGGAAGTGGCCAGCGAGGAACAACTGGACAGCGACGACGAGAAAATACTCATACCGGTGAAGTATCCGGAGTATGCCGAGCAACTGATCAGCATGGGCATCCTCATGCGTAACCCGCGGCTGAACCGCGAGTTGGTAGCCCTCAATGTGGTCTACGACGATTCACACATGCGGAAGAACCAGCAGGTGGGAAACGAGCTGCTGCAGCAAGTGGTGCGCATAGGCACCGCCGCCGATGTGAGAATCGCCACACAGGTCCGCATCGCCGCCAACATTGCCAACGGCATCAAGCACGCCTTCAAGGAGTTCCAGGCATCGGAGATACTCATAGGCATGCACATGCACGACGAGGTGTCGCCAAAGTTCTGGGGGCAGTTCCACCAAAGCCTCTTCAACGGACTGAGCCGGCAAATCATCATGGCCCGGCTGCACCAACCGCTGAACACCATCCGCCGCATACAAGTGGCCGTACCGTCGCGCGCACAATACGAACCAGGGTTCTACCGTTGGATTGAACGCCTGGCGCGCCTTACCGGAAACCTGGAATGCCGCATACAGTTCCATGGACGGCAGGACACCATCGACATCATCAAACAGTACATCCGCAACAACCACCCCGACATACGCGCCGACTACCAGAGTATGGAACACTGGAACGGACTGCCCCACCTGGCCACCACCATAGCGCCAGATCACCTCTTCGTGGTGGTCACTGCCCGTAAAGGGACCATCTCCTACAAGAGCGCACAGGACCGTCTGCCGGAGGAAATCAAGCGATACTACCACGGAACGAACCTCATGATCATCTTCCCCGACCAGCACGGCGACCTCAGCGAGAACATGACCATGACACAGTCGCAGCACACCGAGGAACGGTCCGCCTACGAGGCAATCAGCGAATGGATAAGCACGAAATTCAAACGACATGATAAGAATTGAAGGAATACACAAGAGTTTCGGCTCGCTCGAAGTGCTCAAGGGCATTGACTTGCAAATACAGCCGGGTGAGATTGTCAGCATCGTCGGGCCGAGCGGAGCCGGGAAAACCACCTTGCTACAGATAATCGGCACACTGGAGAAACCCGACAGCGGCACCGTAACCATCGACGGCACCGAACTTTGCCGGCTGTCGAAGAACACCCTGAGCGATTTCCGCAACCAACACATCGGTTTCGTCTTCCAGTTTCACCAGCTGCTGCCAGAATTCACGGCACTGGAGAATGTGATGATTCCCGCATTCATTGCCGGAAAAGGACGCAAGGAAGCAAAGCAACGGGCACTACAACTGCTGCAGGACATGGGACTCAGCGAACGCGCACAGCACAAGCCGAACCAGCTTTCGGGCGGAGAAAAACAGCGGGTGGCAGTGGCCCGCGCACTGGTCAACTCCCCTTCGGTCGTCCTGGCAGACGAACCCAGCGGAAGCCTCGACTCAAAAAACAAGGAGGAACTGCACCAACTCTTCTTCGAACTGAGAGAGAAAACGGGCCAGACATTCGTCATCGTCACCCACGATGAGCAGTTGGCGGCCATGACCGACCGTACCATCCGACTGAAAGACGGACTCATTGTTAACGAATAACGACACGGAACATGGCAAAACTACTGCTTGGCGACTTCAACCGACTGCGCATCCTGCGACATGTTGAGTTCGGCTTGTACCTTGACGGAGGCCGTGCCGGCGACATACTCCTGCCCAAAAGGTATGTGACACCCGAAATGACCGTCGGTCAGGAAATAGAAGTGTTCCTCTACCTAGACCAGGAAGAACGCGTCGTTGCCACCACGGAACAGCCCAAGGCACGGGTGGGAGAGTTCGCTTTCCTGCAGTGCAGCTGGGTAAACCAGTTCGGAGCCTTCCTCGACTGGGGGCTCATGAAAGACCTGTTCTGCCCCTTCCGCGAGCAGAAAATGCGCATGGAGAAAGGTAAGGGCTACATTGTCTATGTTACCATTGACGAGAGTTCCTACCGCATTATGGCCTCGGCAAAAGTGGAACACTACCTAAGCCACGACCGTCCCGACTACACTCCTGGGCAGGAAGCAAACCTGCTGGTGTGGCAGAAAACCGACTTAGGCTTCAAAGTCATTGTCGACAACCAGTTCGGTGCACTGCTCTACGAAGACCAAATCTACCAGGACATACACACAGGCGACCGCTTGAAAGGCTACATCGCCCAGGTGCGGCCCGACGGGAAAATTGATGTCTCGCTGCAACCTGCGGGCAGGCAGCACACCGAACAGTTTGCCGGGCAACTCCTCCGCTACCTGCAAGAACATCAGGGGGTATGCAACTTGAGCGACAAAAGCGACGCCGAAGATATCAAACAGATGTTCCATGTGAGCAAAAAGGCCTTCAAGCGTGCCGTGGGCGACCTCTACCGGCGACGCCTCATCCTGATTTTCGACGACCACATACAACTGACCTGACAACCATGAACGAACAATTCTCCCGACTGGAACTGCTCATCGGCAGCGATGCCCTGACCCGCCTGCAACAGGCGAGGGTGGCAGTCTTCGGCGTGGGAGGCGTCGGCGGCTATGCGGTGGAAGCACTGGCACGCAGCGGCGTGGGGGCACTCGACCTCTTCGACAACGATGAAGTGAGTTTGAGCAACCTCAACAGGCAAATTATCGCCCTGCATTCCACCGTAGGGAAAAAGAAGGTTCAGGTAGCCACTGAGCGCATTACAGACATCAATCCGAACTGCAAAGTGGTGCCGCATGCCATGTTCTACCTCCCCGAAGTGGCCGATCAGGTGGACCTGACAGCCTATAACTATGTAGTGGACTGTGTCGATACCGTAACGGCTAAGCTGGAACTGATTCGCCGATGTCACGAACACGGTATACCAATCATCAGCAGCATGGGCGCTGCCAACAAGATGGAAGCTTCCGCCTTCTGCGTGGCCGACATCTATCAGACCGACATCGACCCGCTGGCTAAGGTCCTTCGCAAGAAGCTGCGCAAACTGGGCATCGGACAACTGAAGGTCGTCTATAGCAAGGAACCGCCGCTGGAACCCATGGAAAAGGTCATGCTCGAGAACAAGGCGCGGCCCGTTCCGGCCAGCAACGCCTTCGTTCCGGCCACGGCAGGACTGATAATTGCAGGCGAAGTGGTGAAAGACATAATCAGAACATAACACTTCTGCTCAACAAAAAAAGCCTCTCCCGACAACCATTGTTGCCCGGAGAGGCTTTTTCTTGCCTGCGCCAATTAGAATTCTGCGTTCTTCGGAGTGCGCGGGAAAGGTATTACATCACGGATATTCTGCATGCCTGTGACAAAGAGAATGAGGCGTTCGAAACCCAGGCCGAATCCTGCATGCGGGCAACTTCCGTACTTGCGGGTATCGAGATACCACCACATGTCCTTCATAGGAATCTGACGGCGGTCGATTTCGCCCATCAGCTTGTCATAGTCTTCCTCCCGGACAGAACCGCCGATGATCTCTCCAATCTGCGGGAAAAGTACATCCGTGCCCTGAACTGTCCTTTCGTCAGCATTTATCTTCATGTAGAATGCCTTGATGTCCTTGGGATAGTCGGTCATGATAACGGGCTTCTTGAAGTGTTCCTCCACCAGGAATCGTTCGTGTTCACTGGCCAGGTCCATACCCCAAGCCACAGGGAACTCGAACTTCTTCCCGTTTTTCACAGCCTCTTCCAGTATTGCAATGCCTTCGGTATAGGGCAAGCGGACAAACTCCTCCTTAACAACGCCCTCGAGACGCTCCAGGAGTGTCTTGTCGATCATCTTGTTGAGGAACTCCAAGTCGTCCTTGCAGTTGTCAAGAGCCCAGCGCACACAATATTTGATGAAGTCCTCCTCAAGGTCCATCAGCCCCTCTTTGTCGAGGAAAGCCACCTCCGGTTCAATCATCCAAAACTCTGCCAAGTGGCGCGGTGTGTTTGAATTCTCGGCGCGGAAGGTAGGCCCGAAAGTATAGATCTGGCCCAGAGCGGTGGCTCCGAGCTCGCCTTCGAGCTGGCCGCTGACGGTCAGGCTGGTCGGTTTTCCGAAGAAGTCGTCGTCGTAGACAATCTTTCCCTCTGCGTCCTTTTCCAGTTTATAGAGGTTCTTCGTGGTCACCTGGAACATTTGCCCGGCTCCCTCGCAGTCGCTGGCGGTAATAATTGGTGTATGGAAATAGAAGAATCCGTGCTCGTGGAAGTACTGGTGGATGGCGATGGCCATGTTGTGGCGGATGCGCATGACGGCACCGAATGTGTTGGTACGGAGCCGGAGATGAGCATGCTGACGCATGTATTCGAACGACTGTCCCTTCTTCTGCATGGGATAGTCGCCGGGGCAGAGCCCGTAAATCTTCAGTTCGGTGCACTGTATCTCGGAAGTCTGACCGGCACCTTGGCTCTCCACGAGTGTTCCCGTGGCGGAGATGCAGGCTCCCGTGGTGATTTGCTTGAGCATCTCGGCATCGAACTTGGCCGGATCGACAACCACTTGTACATTCTTTATGGTAGAACCGTCGTTCACGGCAATGAAATCGACCACCTTACTGCTGCGGTGTGTGCGTACCCATCCCTTTACATTGACCTCTGCACCGAAGTCAGTCCGTTGCAGAATGTCGATAACTTTTGCTCTTTTCATATCTGTTTGCTGCTTTATCTGTTTATTCAAATGCACCCATGCGGAGCATATCCACCTCCTTCTCGGTGAGGAAACGCCAGTCGCCGCGGCGTACATTTTTCTTTGTCAGGCCGGCGAACTGCACACGGTCGAGTTTGACCACATGGTAGCCCAGGCTCTCGAAGATGCGGCGGACAATGCGGTTCTTGCCGCTGTGGATTTCCAGTCCCACCTGTGTTTTGTCCTTTTCGTCGACATACTCGATGGCATCGGCGTGTATTTCTCCGTCCTCAAGTTCGATACCCTCGGCTATCTGCTGCAGGTCGTGAGCGGTAAGGTTCTTGTCGAGGAATACATGATAGATTTTTTTCTTGAGGAACTTGGGGTGTGTCAGTTTGCTGGCGAGGTCGCCGTCGTTGGTCAAGAGCAGAACGCCAGTGGTGTTGCGGTCGAGCCGTCCGACGGGATAGATGCGCTCGGGGCAGGCGTCCTTCACCAGGTCGAGCACTGTCTTGCGCTGTTCCGGGTCGTCGCTGGTAGTGACATAGCCCTTGGGCTTGTTGAGCAAGACATACACTTTCTTCTCAAGCGTGACGAGTTCGCCGTTGTAGCGCACTTCGTCAGTACGGAGAACCTTGGTTCCCAGTTCGGTGACTGCCACTCCGTTGACGGTAATGAGCCCGCTCTGTATGTATTCATCGGCCTCGCGACGCGAGCAGAGTCCGGCGTTGGCGATGAACTTGTTGAGCCGGATGGGCTCGTTCGGATCGAAATGTTCCTCGCGGTATTCGATGCGTTTTTTCAGGCTGTACTTGGCATTGGGGTCGTAGTCGGCCGTGTGCTGGCGGTAGGGACGGCGCTGTTGCGGCCGACGGTATCCTCCGTGCGGCTGGTAGCCCTGCTGCTCTTCGTTCCTGTATGGACGGAAGCCGTTTTCATGTTCCTCCTGTCCGTAGCGGGGACGGTAGCCCTGAGGATGGCGCTGCGGATAGCCTTCCTGCTGTGGGCGCGGTGTGCGGGGACGGTAGTCCTTCGCCTGTGGCTGGTAGGGACGCGGACGGCGGTAGGACGGTTGTTCGTCTCCTTCCTGCTCGTTATAGCGTGGACGGTTGTATGTAGGGCGTGAATGCTGGTACTCGTTGCGCCCATTGTCGCCGTAGCGGTTGTATCTTGGCCGGTCGAAGCGTTGCTGCCCGCGGTCGTCCTGATTGCCAAATGCCTGTCCGAAGCCCTCTGGGCGGAAGCTGGTACGCTCCGGACGCGTGGGTCTTTCGGCGTTGCGTTGGATACGAATGCGCGGACGACGGGCGCGAACGGGTTGTTCTGCGTCATCCTTGTGTTCTGGAGATAATTCGTTTGCCGGGTACTGGGTTTCCTTTTCTTCTGAAAGGAAACCGTCGTTGGGGGTTTCTGATGCTTTTACCATTGTTGTGTTGGCCTCACGGCTTGATTAAAAAAGTCTTTTTTGCTATTGAAGTCTTATTCTGATTTTCCCACACGCGCGTACGCATGTGTATATAATTAAGGTGTACAAATATACGCTTTTTCGGCGAATGAAGCCATCCCGATGTAACATTTTTATTGAAAAGTGGCTGATTTTCTTGATTTTGGCAAAGTTTTTTGCAGGAAAACATATCCGGTCTGCCTGCTGGGAACAAAAAAAGTCGCATCCTTTGTGGCTGCAACTTCTCGTGGGCGTTGACGGATTCGAACCGCCGACCCTCTGCTTGTAAGGCAGATGCTC
>CALFJA010000072.1 GCA_937877605.1 uncultured Prevotellaceae bacterium
CGCTGCTGACGGAGCTGGAGGTGCCCGTCATGTTCCGGCTCATGTACGCCAACGGACTCAGGCCGAACGAGTGTCGGCTGCTGCCGAGAGAATGTGTCAATCTCAGGACGGGAGTCGTACGCGTAGAACAGACAAAGGGCTATGTGGAGCATCAGGTCGTCGTGAGGGAGGACATGCTCAAGCTCCTGGCAAAGTATGACTTCGCCGTGGAGGGACTGCTGCCTGGAAGAAAGACCTTCTTCCCGACCACGCAGGACACCCCGCACCGCAACGACTGGCTATGCCGCCAGTTCAATTATGCATGGTACAAGGACAACACCGCCCGTGCCACGGCCTACGATCTGCGTCACCACTACGTCGTCGCCAATATCTACTCATGGCGCGAGCAGGGCATCGGCTACGGACTCACCGACAGGCTGCTGGCACTGAGCAAGTCGCTCGGCCACGCCAGCATATCCTCCACGCTCTACTACTTCTCACTCGTACCCGCCTTTGAGGGCGAGATGGCCGACCCCCTGGAGGCCGCGCTGGAAAGGCTGGCCGAGGATACGGCCATATAAACCCGATAACACCGATAACAAAAGTAAAACGTCATGGAAAAGAACAGTATAAAGAACAGCAAGGACATCGTGTCCGAGATATTCAACTTCATGGCCGCATGGCTGGAGCAGGCAGCACTCAGCAGCAGCCCCCACACGGTCGAGGCATACAAGTACGCAATGGACCTGTACGTCAGGTTTCTGGAAGAGAGCCTGCGCATAACACCGAAGAAGATGGGCTGGGAATGCTTCTCGCGGGACAGGATTGAAAAATGGATGGCATGGCTCACTGGCAGGGGCAACAAGCCGCAGACGGTGAACCTGCGCCTGTCGCACATCCGGGAGTTCCTCAGGTACATGGAGGGAAGGTCGCCCTCCACATACGGGAATCTCTACCACGCTGCTGCAGGGATTAAGAGGATGAAGGTGCAGCAACCGCAAGTGAAAGGCATCTCAGATGCAGCCGTCGAAGCCGTCATGAGGGCCGTCGACACCTCCACTGCCGCAGGGGCAAGGGACTTCGTACTGCTCCTGTTCCTCAACGAAACCGGGGCGCGCCTGAACGAGGCGCTCTCCGTCAGGATGGAGGACATACACACCGACAGCAAGGGCAAAGTCACCGTCACCGTAACGGGCAAGGGCGGATATGTGCGCACACTCTACCTCACCCCCGTACTTACGCGGAAGCTGAATGAGTATATACAGAGATTCCACGGTACGTCGCCAGTGCCCAGCGCCTATCTCTTTTTCTCCAAAATAAAAGGCATCCATGCGAGGATTACCGCAAGGGCCGTGCAGAAACGGCTGAAGGGGCATGCTGCAAAGGCACATGAGGTCTGCGAAGAGGTGCCGCTTGACCTGCATCCCCACAATTACCGCCACGCATACGGCACAAGAAGAATC
>CALFJA010000073.1 GCA_937877605.1 uncultured Prevotellaceae bacterium
GCATACACAATCATTTTCTTGCGCTTGATGCGCTCTGCCTCCGTGAGCGGTTCCTTGCCCGTCACAGGAGGATTCAGGTCTTTCTTCTTTTCTTCGTTGTTCATTCTTTCTTGTTCATTGTTAATGGTTTCACATGCTTGTTATCACATCCCATAGCGTCCATAGCGTCAGCTGCCCCAGCACTGCCAGCATCGCCCAAGTCACTACACGGCTTTCCTTGTTTGACAGTCCCTTGCACCACCTGTAGGCTCCTGCCCTGATAGTCCTGAACATCCTCATCGCCTGATGGTCTGAAGGTCTTTGTTCTCAACGATCGTAAAGCCCTCGATGGTAAACCCGTTGGGGTTGTCATCCGAGCGGCTGGAGTTCAGCAGGCGGCAGGTTGTCACAAGCGACCTCTCCGTCACGTTGCTGGAGCGGATGATCATCTGCTTCGCGTATGTCGTTGCCGAATACGGGTAATTGTCAAAGTCGCAAACCACGCTGTCCACCCTCACCGTCTGGTTGATGTTGCCCGCTATGATGCGGTTGTAGTAGCCTTTCTCGGCAAAGTCCTGGTAGTAGTGGTAGGCACTCTTGTCCGCCAGCAGCAGGGCACGCTTCACGTTGTGCTCTATGGCGCTCTTCTCTGGTGAGAGCGTGAAAAACAGTTCGTGGAAGCGGCGCACATGCTCCCGTGCCTCTGCCGGACGGTTCTGCGAGAGGTCTTGCGACAGGGCAAGCATCAGCGACTTGCCCTTGTCGAGCACATAGATTTTCTCCCTCTGTCTCTCCGCGAAGGCGTAGGAACTGTAAACGCTCCATACGACCACCACGGAACACAGTACGAGAAAGACGATGGCAAAGAGACGTATCTGCCTGAAAGAGGTCTCGATGTTCTTCAATGACTTAAATTCCATTTTCGTTTTCTTTCTTGTTTTTGGTTTCACATTCAGAAGATTTTCCTCAACCGTCCTGCGACGTTTCCGGCTGTGGCACCCACGGCACCGCCAGCCAGTGCACCGCTTCGGTTGGTGACGCTGTTCACGTTGCGGTTATAGTTGCCCATGCCTCCAGCCTGGATCACCCAGCTTGCCACGGTCGGCACGGTGAAGTAGCCGATGATGCCGATGATCATAAAGATGATATACACGCCGTCGCTGGAGTCCAGTGAGAAATTCGGGTCTGCCTGCATCCGCTCGATGTCGTTCTGGAGCATCAGCACCTGTATCTTCGCCAGTATGCAACTGAACAGGTCAGAGACGGGAAGCCACAGATACACCTGGATATATCGGCAGAGCCATTGGGTGAGCGTGGACTGAAAGCCGTCCCACACCGATATGGCGAATGCCAGAGGCCCCAATATCGCCAGCACGATGAGGAAGAACGTGCGCAGGGTGTCGATGACCAGTGCGGCAGCGTCGAACATCAGTTCAAGCACCTCACGGAACCAGTCGCGTATGCCCTTCTTCAGACTGTACATCCCACGCTCCACATACATGCCCGTCATGGTCACGAGGTCACCGGGCGACCAGCCCAATTCTTCCAGTTGCTTGTCAAATTCCTCGTTGCTGACGAGGTAGGCGGTTTCGGGATTCCGCTTCATGGCCTCATACTCCAGTTTGTCCTTCTGTTCACGGTACTGCTGCATGTCCAGTTTCTCGCCCTCCAGCATCGTCGCCACGCCCTGTACGATGGGCGTCATCACGGCATTGAGCGTACCGAGTACCACCGTGGGGAACATCAGGATGCAAAGCCCGATGGCGAAGGGACGGAGCAGGGGGAACACGTCGATGGCCTCCGCACGGGCGAGGGACTGCCAGACACGGTAGGCTATGTAGAACAGTGCCCCCAATCCGGCTATCGCCCTTGCCACACCTGCCATGTTCGCACAGAGCGGCATCATCTCGTCGTAGAGACTGCGTAGCAGCGTGTGCAGGTTCTCAAAGTCGATGGCTAATAAGATATTCATCATACTCTGCTTTCTCCTTCCGGGTATTTACCAGTAACGCTGACTTGCATTGCCATAGAGTCCGAACACACGGTCGAGGTCGTTCTTCTTCTTGGCACGGAGGTACGACACCGAGATGTTCTTGTTCGTGTAGTACGACACGAGGTTTCGGTAGCGCTTCATGTCGTTGTAGCACTTGTCCACGACCTCCATGCGCTCCTTGTCGGTCATCGACAGTGTGGTGATGTTCACCACGTTCTTCAGTTCCGTCAGCACGTCGGTCGATTCCTCCAGCAGCTTCGTGTAGCCGAAGGCGATGGCGGACAGTTCCTCCACGGTGAAGTTCTCGTCCTGCATCATCTTCTGGAAGTTGGTCACGTAGATGTCGGTGATGTCACCCACCATGACGATGGTCTGCTGCACCTTGCGGGCATCCTTCACTAGATTGTTCACCGACTTCAGGGCATCGTAGTATTTCTTCGACTGCTCGTAGATCTTCACGGTCTCCTGAAAGTTCTTGATCATGTTCTGCGCCGTCGTCGAGGTCTGCACGATCTCACGGGTGGAGTTCACGATGCCCTGCGCCAGATTGGTGGGGTCAACGACCGTCCACTGCGCACTTGCCCTGCCGACGCACAGCGTCATGCAGAGGCTGATAATCACTAATACTTTTGTTTTCATTCTTACTTTGTTTTAATGGGTGAATAAATAATGTGATTGACTCACTGCCTGTTTCTTCTTTCATCAGCCAGCCTTTTAATGGCCAGTTCCATGTCACCGCCGAGGTCTTCGGCAAGTGCCTGTACCTCCATCTTCTCCGTCTCTTCCGTCGTGTAGGCAAGGTACTCTTCGGGACTTACCTCTGTGGCATAGACAGCGGACTGCGTACCGCCAAGTCCTATCCATACTTCCTTGTAGAGCCGTGACGGGTCGTTGGCCTGGTTGATGCTCAGAATCTGAGCCTTCTCCTTGTCCGTCAGCCCGAGCAGTGCCTGGATCTGGTCGAACTTGTTCATGTACTTGCGCTGGTCAAGGAGTATCTTGCAGTCGGAGTTGTTGATGATGGACTCCTTCACGATGGGCGAGGATATGATGTCGTCCACCTCCTGCGTCACCACGATGGCCTCGCCGAAATACTTTCTCACGGTCTTGTAGAGATAGAGCATGTACTCCGCCATGTTCTCGGATGCCAGCGCCTTCCATGCCTCTTCCACGATGAGGACTTTGCGGATGCCCTTCAGCCGTCGCATCTTGTTGATGAACGCCTCCATGATGATGATGGTCACTATCGGGAAGAGTTCCTTGTTGTCCTTCACGGTGTCCACGTCGAAGACCACAAAGCGCTTGCTGAGCAGGTCGATGTTCTCCTTCGAGTTCAGCAGGAAGTCATAGCGGCCGCCCTTGTAGTACTGGCGGAGGGTCGTCAGGAAGTTGTCGATGTTGAAGTCGTCGCGCTCCACCTTGATGTCGCGCTCTGCCATCTGCTGGCGGTACACGTCGCGCACATACTCATAGAAGGTGTCGAAGCACGGCACGATGTCCCTGTCAGCCTGTATCAGTTCTATGTAGGCGTTCAGCGCACTGCCCAACTCGCCTGATTCCGTCTTGGTGACTTTCTCGCTGTCGCTCTTCCAGAGTGTCAGCAGCAGTGTCTTGATGCTGTCCTTCTTCTCCACGCTGAAAACCATGTCATCGACATAGAACGGGTTGAACGAGATGGGCTTGTCATCCGAATAGGTGTAGTAGATGCCGTCCTGCCCGTGCGTCTTGCGGTTGATCATGGCGCACAGCCCCGAATACGAGTGTCCCGTATCCACCAGCACGATATGGGCGCCCTGCTCATAGTACTGGCGCACGATATGGTTCATGAAGAACGACTTTCCGCTGCCCGAAGGCCCCAGCACGAACTTGTTGCGGTTGGTGATGATGCCCTGCTTCATGGGCAGGTCACTGATGTCAAGGTGCAGGGGCTTCCCCGTCAGCCTGTCCACCATCTTGATGCCGAAGGGCGAGAGCGAACTGCGGTAGTTCGTTTCCTCGATGAAGAGGCATGTCGCCTGCTCGATGAAGGTATAGAAACTTTCCTCGGCAGGGAAGTCCGCCTGATTGCCGGGGATGCCTGCCCAGTAGAGTGTCGGGCAGTCCACCGTGTTGTGCCTCGGCATGCACTCCATGCTTGCCAACTGGCTTCCGATGTCGTTCTTGGCACGCTTCAGTTCCTCGCCGTCGTCGCTCCACGCAATGACGTTATAGTGGGCACGGACGCTGATGAGACCGCCGGAGTGCGCTTCGTTCAGGTACTCTTCAATCCACTCGCTGTTGATGGCATTGCTGCGTGAGTAACGGCTGAGCGACTGCATGTTCCTTGATGACTTCTCAAACCGCTGCAGGTTGTCGTCGCTGTTGTCGAGTATCACGTACTGGTTATAGATGTGGTTGCAGGACAGCAGCAGTCCTACGGGACTGGCAAACGACAGGCGGCAGTCGCTCCGGTCTGTGCTCAGTCTCTCATAGCGTACATCCGTTCCGACCTTTGCGGGGAGGTCTGCCACGTCTGAGAGCGTGAAGAGGCACAGGCGGTTGTCGCCTACGCGCATCTCGGCAGGGTCGAGGTCGATGTCCTGCAGGGACTTGTCGCCCTCTGGCTGCAGGGATAGGTAGCGCTCTATGATGCCTGCCTTCTCTTTCGTGCCGACGATTTCCGCATCCGACAGTCTGCGGAGCCTGACAAAACCGGAGTCGTTCATGATATGCTCAAACTGATCCACAGCCTCCAGATAGCGTGCAGCCGTTTCACGGTTCACCTCCCTGGGGATGATATGCCCACGGCAGAGAGTCGAAAAATTGCTCTGCATACGGTTACGCTCCTTCGTGGTCTTCGTCAGGTAGAGGTAGCACGAATGGTTCAGGAAGGGACGCTCGTTGAAGTGCCGTTCAAAACTGCGGGAGAGGAAGCTCATGCCGTCCTTGTGCAGTTCCGGCTCATACCTTTCACGGACAAACCAGTCCTGCTTGTGCAGGATGCTGTAGTCGGGCAGCACCTTGATAGCCTTGCACCAGCAGCCGTGAATGGCCTCGTACTCGGCAGAGGTCACGGTGTAGAGTTCGGGCAGCGTCACCTCATAGCAGACGGTGATGTCCGCATCCTTGGAGACGATGCAGCCGTTCTCCACAGCCAGCAGGGGCAG
>CALFJA010000074.1 GCA_937877605.1 uncultured Prevotellaceae bacterium
CGATCCGCAGTGTTGGAAGCAAATCTAAACAAAAAGAGTCATGATTGACATGGAAACTTGTATTCAGCGTAAGCGTATGAAGGCAATTGTATTAGAGAAATGTTGCAAGGCAGAAGAACTGCATGTAAGCGAAATACCTGTTCCGAAAGTCAGACCGGGATGGGTGCTGGTGAAGGTTCATGCTGCCGGGCTTAATCATTCTGAAGCCCTGTTGAGAATGTTTGAGGCTGACAACGACTATATAAATACACCCATTGTGCCGGGCATTGAGTGTGCGGGCGAGATAGCCGACACCAGCGACAGCAGTTTCCGTGTTGGAGACAGAGTCATCGCACTTATGGGAGGCATGGGACGCTCATTCAACGGCAGTTATCAGGAATATGCGCTGTTACCGACAAAGAATGTGTTTAAGGTGAATACCAAACAAGACTGGATTTCCCTTGCAGCTATTCCGGAAACCTACTATACGGCCTACGGGTCACTGAAAGAGTGTTTGCTGTTGAATGAGAATGACACATTGCTTGTCCGTGGAGCCACCAGCACCGTAGGGCAAGCTGCAATCCAATTGGCAAAAGGCATGGGAGCCACAGTGATTGCCGCCGCCCGCCGGGAATCATCGTTCGAGAAACTGAGGAACATCGGTGTCGACTTTTGCGTGATAGACGACGAGCATATCAGCCAGCAGTCGTTGGAGAAGCGTCCAAATAAGGTCCTCGAACTGATTGGTCCGCGAACGCTTCACGATTCCCTGCTCACTGTAAGTCATCCTGGTTATGTCTGCAACACTGGCATTTTGGGCAATGTGTTCACCGTTTCCCAGTTCGATCCTATCAAGTATATCCCCAATGGTGTGTTCCTGACGGGATTCTTCTCCAATTATCCTACACAGGAAGTTGTTGACGGCCTTTTCTCTCTGATAGAAGAGAAGGATATATGTCCGTTATATAGCAAGGTATTTTCTATTGATGATATTGTCAAGGCACATACGCTTTTGGAGAAAGGCGGTGCTGGCGGCAAAATAATACTGACGATGTAGGGTAAGTTATTGCCCCGCCATCCTGATAATCAGGGACGAAGACTGATTTTCGATAAACGGCTGACACTCATCGGCAAAGTTGCTGATCCCTGTAAAAACCTTTAACCAATCGGTGTAAGGGTGTCTGAAAACGGCCGTCGAAAAATCGCAAAAGAAATGTTAAAATCAGCCATTTTTCTTGTCAGGACATCCCACAAAATGACCTCCATTATCTTCCAGACCCCTCACTGAGGCCCAGTTGGCTTTGCAATCGGATTGGTTTCATGGCGTGATACCAATCCCCTTGCACGCTGAAAGCTATCCGTTTGGCGTGTAAAACCTACTCAGTTGCGAAACTGCACAAACTCTTTTGCGGTGCAAAAACGCGTTACTCGCTGACAATCAGTAACTTGCGGAAATGCGCGATTTTCCGCTCATACGCCCCCGAGCAAACTTTTGTTTTCAAATACGCGATTCTCAGAGCAGTCAAATTTTCAGTTATGCAACCGCTCGATGGGGAATCCCACTCTATTTATTCCCCTATCGACTGTCGGTATTCAAGAATCTTGTTTTGCAGTTCGGCGTATGCGTCGGTGTACATGTCGTACGACTGCTGGTAGAGCAGTTGGGCTTCGAGCAGATCGCTCATCTTGCAGGTGCCGGCACGGTAGAAGTTGCGGTGCAGGCGGAGGTTTTCTTCTGACTGTTCGATGCTGCGTTGGGCAATCTGCAGTTGCTGCTGCGACTCTACGACGCTGTTCCAAGCGTTCTGCATACGGATGGTGAGCAGTTGGGCATTGTCTGCCAATTGCTCCTGTGCCTGCTGGTAGGCAATCTTCTTGCGTTTGATGGCATGGGAACCACCCCACCAATCACTGATTGGAACGCTGACAGAGGCAAAGAGCATGGCAAAGGAATGGTCGTTATCGAGCAGGTTGTGGTAGTTGTAGCCCGCACCGACAGCCACGGTGGGCAGGTTCTTGCCGATTTCCATCTGCTTCTGAATTTTAGTGGCATCCACCTGCTTGCCCAAAAGTTGGTACTCTGGCGTCGCAAACAAAGCCTGCTCGTGGTCTTGTCTCAGCGGCATGGACACGGCATCTGTATTATAACGGAGTACAAAACAGGTATCCCGCAGTCCGCAATATTGTCCCAACAACAGGCGGACGATGCTGATGCCATTCAGCAGTTTCAGCCGCTGGCTGGCCACCTCGTTCTGTCGCAGTTCCACTTGCAGCAGGTCGTTGCGGAGAGTGACACCGGCGCGGACAGCAACATCCACATCCTTATGGATGTCGCTGAGCATGGTGTCGACGGCAGCAACGGTCTTCATCTTCTCCTGGAGGGAGATGAGCTGCCAGAAATATTGCTCGGCAGTCTTCTCCACTTCGTTCTCGGAGAGTTGCAGTTGCAGGCGTGCAGCCTCCTCGCCGACCTTCGCCAAGCGGTTGCCGTTGACGATCTGTCCTCCGGCAAAGACGGGTTGCATGGCGGTGACACCCGCAATGGTGCCGTTTTTCATCATGGAGATGCTGACGGGATTGGCGAGTGCTGCCAAAGCCTCTGGAGGGAGCATTTGAGACAGGCCTGCCCCCATCTCAGGAGAAATTATCTCCGAGGGATTGAGTGTCTTCTCTGCCGTGCCTTTATTGGCATTGAACCACATCCCGGTGGCGCTGATGTTGGGGAAGTATTTTGTAAAAGCCTCCTTGCGTTGCTCACTGGCTACTTCGATATTATGGCGAGCTGTGCGCAGGGCGATGTTGTTTTGGCGGGCAGCGTCGAGAATCTGTTCCAAACTGTAGGTATGTTGGGCAGACATTCCGGCACAGCAAAACACAGCAATCAAGAGAAAGAGTTTTCTGTTCATTCTTTTATTATTGATGTTTGATGTACGAGATTTTTGTTAACAGTGTAATACGCAACAGGCACGATGGTCAGGATGAACAGCATGGTGATGAGCGTGCCGAAGAAAATGACAGCACCCATCGGCACCCACAGCTCGCTGCCACCAGTTACCATCGGGAGCACCCCCATAGAAGCTGCTGCCGAGGTGAGGAAAATAGGTCTCATACGGCGCTGTGCAGCGTGCAGGCAGGCATCATACAAGGTCTGTCCTTCATCAATCAGCTCGTTGGTATAGTCGAGCATGATGATGCTGTTACGAACGAGAATACCCAACAGGCTGATGACTCCCATCACACAGGTGCATCCGAAGTCACACCCCATCAGTTTGACACCGATGGCGGTCCCGGGCAGGCACAAGGCGAAGCAGCAGAGCAGCAGTGTAGCCGTGCGGACATTACGATAGTGGAACAACAGTATAAAGAAATTAATCATGATTGAAATGGCGAGTGCCTTCATCACCTTAGGCATATTGTCGTTTGATTCCTCAAAGTCGCCACCATAGCTGACGGTCACGTCGGCTGGGAGGAAGGCTGTTTTCTGCTTGGTGATGAGCTGTTGCACTTTCTTTTTCTCTGCGATGCCGTTAGGGTGTAGGGTTCGGTTAAACTCTGCGCTGACGGTTACGCATCGCCTGCCGTTGCGATGCGGAATGGCTCCGCGTTCCCACGCGGTAGAGACATCGGCCACTTGTCGGAGCGGCAGGTGGGCAAGTCCGCCCATGACGGGCAGCTGTTCGTTTTCCAGGATGCTGATGGTAGCGTTGTCGGCGCGGTTGCTTTTGATGACCACCGGCACCTCATCGTCGTCCTCCCACACGCTCGCCACTGGGATGCCGTTGGAGAATCGCATGGCCAGTGTTGATTGTATGCCGAAGTTAGAGAGTCCGAGTCGTCGGGAGATATCTTCGTGCAGTGCTATACGGTTAGATGGCCTGGGCTCATACAGGTCGTTGCGCACCATGGCGAGTTCCGGCCACTGTCGCAGTACTGTCTGGATGGAGTCGGCTGCCCTTTGCAGGTGTTGCAGGTTCTCGCCATAGAGTCGTACCTCCAGCGGTGCGACTGCCTCGGAATAGGACATCTGCTTAAAGCGGATGTAGGCCTCGGGAAAGAAATCGCTGTATTTGTCTTGGAACATATCGAGCAAGTCGACCGTGTTGTCGTTGCTGAGTGTGTTGACGATGAACTGTGCGAAGTTTGCGCCGCCCCTCTGCGGAGCGTAGGAGAACTGAAACCGCGGTGAGCCGGAGCCATGGAAAGCCGCCACCGAGATCACGCGCGGGTCCTGTCGCATCATGTGCTCCAAGGAGTCGGCAACGGCAGCGGTCTTCTCCAAGGAAGCACCTGTCGGCAGATAAATCTCCACGGCGAACTGGTTTCGCTCGGCCACGGGCATGAGTTTCTGTGGGATTGTAGCCATGAGTGCCACGCCCAACAGTACCATTGCCGTGCCTCCGGCCAGTGTAGAGGCTGTATGTCGGAAGCACCAGACGATGACTTTGTTGTATGCCCGCTGCAGCAGATCGAGCAGTGACGGCGTATGGTGCTTTTTCCATTTCATTTTTCCCGATTGCAGTTGTATGTTCTCGTGGTGCTCCTTCTCCCGAGGTTTCAGTGGGTTTTTGATGAAAGCATATTGCAGATAGGGCACCAGGAGTTCAGCCACGAGCAGTGATGTGAACAGCACGATGCTGATGGCCCATGGGAACGCCTGCAGGAAGTCGAGTGGCATGCCCGTCACGGTGAAGAGGATGGGGAAGAATGTTACGGAGATGGCCAGTGTGGCCGAGAATATGCTTGGGAAGAAGTGTTTTGCGCTATCGATGCTGGCGTTTTTGCGCAATCGGTCGTATTCTGCCTGCGTCAAGTCGCGCGGCAACTGTCCCAGTTTCTCTAAATAGGAGTCGATGATTACGATGCAGTTGTCGACGACCATGCCGAGTGAGAGGATGAGCACACAGAGCGTGATGCAGTTCAGTTCCAGACGGCAGGCCATGAACAGTCCCAGTGAGATGAAAATAGTGATAGGGATGGTGGCCGCCGATACCAGTGCAGTGCGCAGAGGAAGCAACAGCATCACCACGATGATGACGGCAAAAACAGCAATGGCCAGTTCGTTAAGGAACTTCATGACTGCATCGTCGACGACCTTCGACTGGTCGGTGATGTTATAGAGTGTGATGTCTTTTGGCAGTGTCTGCTTGAATTCCTCTATCTGCTCCTTCACTGCTTTGCCCATAGCAACAATGTCCTTGCCTTTCTTCATCTCCACAGAGAGCAGCAGACACTTATGTCCGTTATTTGTAATATAAGCGTCCGGCGAGGGATATTCGCGTCGGATGTCGGCCACATCTTTCAACCGTACGACATCGCCCGTCGGTGTGGAGAGCACGATCATATTCTCGATGTTTTCCACATTAGCTTCCGAGCGATTCACATAGATGGGCTGTTCTCCCTCACTGTCCTTGATGCGTCCAGCCGTTGTCGAAAAGCCTTTCGCGAAGAGCGTCATGGCCAGCGTCTGGTCGCTTAGTCCATATTCAGCCAATCGGTCGTTGTCGAGTATGATGCTGATTTGGTCCTTCTGCATGCCCGTCACCGCCATGCGTCCCACGGCCTCCACCGTGCGCAGCCGATCCTTCAGTGCGTCCATATAGTCGGCCAGTTGGCGGTAGGTCTTGTCATCGCTCTCCATTGTGATGAGCAGTGCCGACGAGTCGCCGAAGTCGTCCATGACCACCACGGCCACCACACCCTTTGGCAGCTGAGCCTTGAAATAGTTCATTCCGTGCTTGAATTTTGCCCAGAACTCCTCCTTGTTGAAGATTTCGTCGTTCAGTTGCACCTGTACCACACACATGCCGCTCATTGAGGTCGAGGTGGTCTTTTCCTTGCGGACATCTTTGTAGGTAAAGATGTAGTCCTCCAGCGGTTTCGTCACCTCCTGTTCAATCTGTTCAGCCGTAGAGCCGGGGCATACGGCCACCACGATGCCCTGTCGCACCGTACAGTCGGGAAACTCGTTCTTATTGATGTATTTCAGCGCGTATACGCCGAATATCATCAGAACCGTCACCAGCAGGATGACGATGCGGTGATGGTTGAATGAAGTCTTTACGATGTTCATAATCCAGTCCTGTCCGTTTATTTAATAATAGTCACCGTGCAGCCTTCATAGACTTTCTGCATGCCCTCGGTGATGACCTGACAGGCAGGGTCGATGCCCAGGACACGCACACCATGGTCGGCCGTTCCGGCGATGGTTACATCCTGTCGGTGTGCCTTGTCCTTGCGAACCACCCAGACATAGTGAGTGTTCTTCTCCGTCAGCATCACAGCAGTAGCAGGGATGGCTACACCCTCCTCGGATGCGGCAGAGGTATCCATCGCCAGCTTCACGGTGCAAAGCATGCCGGGTCGTAAGGCTCCGTCGCTGTTGCTGACCGAGAACTTCACATCGTAACTGCGTGTCAGCGGATTGGCGGTTGTTCCAATCTCCGACACCTTTATGTCGTATGAGCGTGCACCGAGTGCCTCCACTTCTGCCGTGGCAGGGATACCGACATGAACGAATGCCATCTCCTGCTCGGGTATGCTAATCTTCATCTTCACTCGTGCCACATCAATCATTCTTAGCACCTCCATACCTGGTGCAGTCTGTTGCCCCACTTCCGTACTTTTTCGGCTGATCACACCAGACGAGGGAGCCGTCAGACGGACATCGGCCAGGTTCTTGCGGGCAATCACCTCTATCGACCGCGCCTGTTCCAGTTTCGACTCCACCTCAGCCCACTGTATGTCAGGCAGCGAGTGGTTGTCGTGCAACTGTTTCATGCGCTGATAGGCATCCTCTGCCTGTGTCAGCGTTGCCTTGGCAGAAGCGTAGGCACTGCGCAGCGAAGTATCGTCGATGACAGCCAGCAATTGCCCTTTCGTCACACGCTGTCCTTCCGATACCAATACGCGTTTCACCGTTCCTGGTACTGGAAATGAAAGCGATGTGGCTTGATCTTCCTCGACTGTTCCGGAGAAAACGGTCTCCTTCGGCACGGAGGAAGTCTGTGCATTCATTACTTTCACTTTCGTGGGAGCCATCTCCGTTTCCGTCTTCTTTCCGCACCCTGTCAGCATGAGCACTGCCATGATGGCCGATAGTGCCGTCAATAGATCTTTCTTCATCTTGAATACATTTAGAAACCGGCCGCGAAGTTATGTTCTTTTCCCCTTTCATTGATGTCCCACATTTCCCGTAGAATATAACCAAACGGCTCCGATGGGTCAAAATGTTACAGATAGAACACTTAAAGGTAAATACAGGTAATCAGTAAATGCTCAGGATTTCTTACCTTTACAACCAAAACGACAGGTATGGAAGAAAAGGCGGCAAACATTGAGCGAGTGACCTATATGGACGGAAAGATTCTGATGGCCGACAACATCAGTCAGTTCCCGGTGAATGAGAAGGCGTTCCGTCCGGACATGTTCATTGTGCTGATATGCAACCATGGCAGGCTGCAGACAGACATTAACGGCAGACAATACCTGATAGAGGCTGGCGACATGCTGCTCTGCAACAGTTTCCATACGCTGACGGACGCATTGCACAGCAGCGATTTCTCATGCGGCATCTATTGTTTTCCGGCGACGCAGTCGCAAGACGCAGTATTCGTCAACGAGAAAGTGTTGCGGGATGTTTTCTTTGCCAACGAAAACCCGGTGATACACCTGACGGAAGAGCAATGGAGACTTTTCCGGACATACAAAATTCTGATAGGGAAGAAATTGGCAACTGAAGCGTCAAGGTATTCAGAACTATCGATGAGCGGCTTGCACAAGGCCATACTGTATGACATCCTGACCATCATTGACAAGCGGAAGCATGAAACCTCTGAGGGAACAAGCACACACGAGGATGCGTACCCCTCGGTGCAGAGCGACAAAGTGGAACGCTTCCTGATGCTGCTGATCGAGGATGACAGTCGCCATCATACGGTGCAATACTTTGCCGGTCAATTGTGTATCACGCCCAAGTATCTATCCGTCATCTGCAAACATGAAACAGGGAAGACACCCTCTTGCTGGATTCGCGAGCGACTGATAGAGAAAATACGCTATTATCTGCTTAATACATCGCTGTCGGCCAAGGAGATTGCCCATCAGGTGGACATGCCTAACCCGTCGTTCTTCTGCAAGTTTGTCAAGCAGCACTTCGGTTGCACCCCCATGGCGTATAGGAACAAGCAGATGAAAAGCAAATCATGAAACTTTTATGGTAAGCACCATTTGCTTGCAGCCAATAATAATTGGTAGTATCTATCCCCATTCTCTGTATAGGTTTTAGATAATATGTTTGCTCCTGCAAAGGACATAAAAGCGGCGTGGTCGCTTACCCGACCATTGCTTCAACTTGTTTTCTTAACTGTGCTTTCTGTTCATCGTCGAGGATGAGCACATCTGTTGCCCATGCTTCTGCAGGCACGGCGATGCCTGTTTGCCCTGCCAGTACATCAGCCTTGATGAAAGTGAGCAGTTCTGTTAGTTTTGCCCGGCAGTTGGCAGTTGCAGCCTTACCTCCGGCTCCGCTGATGGCGACCTGCTTGCCGTTGATGCAGGTGGGTGTGGCATAGTCCATTGGCTTTACCGGACGGGAGAGCCAGTCAAGCAGGTTTTTCAAGTGCCCGGGGTAACTGAAGTTGTATTCCGGTGTGAAAATCCAAAGGGCATCCGCCTCGTCGACAGCCTTTCGGATACGCGCCACGGCAGAAGGTTCCGGTTGCTCAATGTCCTGATTCAGCAGCGGCAGGTCCCTGTAATCGAGTTCCGACACCTCGGCACGGTTGCCTATCATTTCTTTGGCCATGTCAGCCAACTGGCGGTTGAAAGATTTCGTTCTCAATGAACCGATAACAAACAGAATCTTTTTCATATTTCTTTGCTTTTATTTTTGAAAGAAGTCAGAGATATTCTTGTCCCACGACTGGTTATGAATAACTCTCTCGCAGTTGTGCTCGCGAAGGAATCGCAGGTGGTAGTTCCGTTCCACGGTCATCCTGTACAAGGGCTTGTCTGACAAGTCGGCGAATATAACCTCGCGGTGCAGTCCGACACTTTCCATAGCGTGCCGGATGGAATACTCGAAAGCATTGTCTGGCGTGTCGTATCTATAAAGATAGGTGGCAGTTTTTTCTTGTGTGACGAGTTCCACGGCAGCCTTGCCATTTTTGAGTCCGGCAAACCAGAACCCGTCGCCGTCAAGGCGGTACAGTCCGGAAACAATCCTGCATCCGCAGTCTTGCATGTGTTTATAATTCTGCAATTTATCGCCCAGCCGTTGTCCGATATTGTGGGTGAGTTCCTGATGCAGGTTAGTCCATTGTTTCAACACTGCTTTCTGCAGGGTGCATATTCTTTCGAACACGGCCTGGGTGTCACGCCCTATGCGGCGAATCTGGTAGGTGTCGCCCGTGTCAAGGGGCAACTTTATTCCGAAGTCTTCACATGCAGGCACTTGGACAAAACAGAGCGGGATGCGGCGTGCCAGGTTATCGTGCGGACAGAGGCAGAGGGCATCGTCAAAGAGTTCCACCTTGGCAATGCCGTGCTGTGCTGCTCCTTGTTCCGTAAAGGCATAGTCTCCTTCGCCGGAATATTGGGACGCACCCTCAACGAACAACGCCTCCCAACTTCGTTTCTTGTAGGCATTCCAAAGGCTTTCGAAAAACGGTTCCGTGTCATGTCCCAGTTCCGACACCTCCAACTCTCCCGAAGCAGAGATGAGTTTGAGGTGGTAGTTAATCAGGCGGAAGTCTTGCAGGTCGGCATAGTCAAGGCTGCGCCGACCTTTGGCGGAGGTAAATTCGATGGCTTCATTGCCGATGGAGCAATTCACCGAATCGGACTGACCGTTGACAGTCAGCCTGCATTCATAGATTTTCCCCATTTTTGGTTATAGTTTCGTTCCGCACTCGCCGCAGAATTTCGTACCGGGCTCATGTTCCTTGCCACATTTCGGGCAAACCGTCTTTCCACCCACGGGATGTCCGCATTCGCTGCAGAACTTTGTTCCCTGTTGCACTGCTGCGCCGCAGTTGGGGCATTTCAGCAGGCTGAGCGGCTGTCCGCAGTTGTTGCAGAACTTGCCTTGTCCGGCAGGTTTGCCACAATGGGGGCACAGTGTGGTGCGCTCTTCAATCTTCCCTTGCCAAACGGTGGCCTTTTCTGCCTGCTCGTCAATGTTCCTCCGCATGGCCTCGTTACGGGCCTTGGCCACATACGAACTCTCACGCGGAGCACAGCTGATGCACAAGCCTTCCTCTTCGTTCCAGCAATCGGAGCAGACCCAGTTGTTGCACGAGGGGCACTTGGTGAACATCGACCTCACCTCTTCCTGTGCCTCGTCGAAGGTCTTTTCCTGTTCCCTGCGCCACTGAGGGCTACGGTCGTCCAGCCGGTCGCGCAGCATGTTGGCACCGCTTTCAATGAAATTGCCTAAATTGCCCATGCGTCCTCCAAGGAGATTGCCCAGAATACTTGCGCCATGACCGAATCCCTCGGTACGCTTGCGGCTGTCGTAGGTGGTTGACTCCTTGAAGGTAGACTTGAATCCGTTGCCGCAGCAGTCGCAGAAAAACTCATACTGGAAGCCTGCTTCCGTCGACAAATCGTTGTAATTTTTGGTGAAACTGTGTAACATATTCTTGTTTTTAGTAGGTTTATCTCGATTACAAAGTTACTATTTTATTGAAAAAACCATGATGTTTACCCTAAAAAATATCTTTTTGCAATTGAAAAAGAAAAAAGCAAAGAATCTTTTTTGCGCCTTTTATTAAGAATAATCGTTATCTTTGCAACAATAAAACAATAACCATTAACTAACTGATACTATGGAAATTTATCGCGCCAATATTATTTACACGCCTCAGAGCAACCAGTTTGAGGTGATTCCTCGTGGTTATGTCGCTGTGGACGCCGGCAAGGTGGAGGGCGTCTATCGGGAACTGCCCGAGCATCTGTCCGACTGTCCCGTTACCGATTGGGGCGACCGTCTGCTCATTCCCGCCATGAACGACATGCATGTCCATGCTCCCCAGTACCGCAACCAGGGTATTGCCATGGACGAGGAACTCCTGCCTTGGCTCCAGAACTACACCTTCCCGGAGGAACTCAAGTATGCCGACACGGCCTACGCCGAGAAGATGTACCGTCATTTTGTTCACGACTTGTGGCGGCATGGCACCATGCGCGTCGTGGCCTTTGCTTCGGTCCATCTGGAAAGTACCCGCCTGCTTATGCGTATTCTTGACCAAGCCGGTATGTGTGGACTGGTCGGGAAAGTGAATATGAACCGTAACTGCCCTGAAGGATTGCAGGAGAAAGTGGAAGATGCCATTGAGGCCAACGCCAGTCTCGTTGAGGAGTTTGGGCATGAGGGTTCCCGCGTACGCCCCATCGTCACGCCGCGCTTCATTCCCTCGTGCACTCCTGAACTGCTGCAGGCCTGTGGTGAGATGGCAAAGAACTACAACCTGCCTGTACAGTCGCACCTTTCTGAAAACCACGGTGAGATTGCTTGGGTGAAAGAGCTGGAGCCCGAGAGCCGCCACTATGCTGATGCCTACTACCGCTATGGGCTGTTCGGCCAGACGCCTACGGTGATGGCTCACTGTATTTGGAGCGATGGCGATGAACTCGAAATGCTCCGCCAGCAGCAGGTCATGGTTGCCCATTGTCCTACATCCAATTTCAACCTCTCTTCGGGAATGGCACCCATACGCCGCTTCCTCAATGCCGGCATCCCCGTGGGACTTGGCAGCGATGTGAGCGGGGGGCATGACTTCAGTATCTTCCGCATGATGATCTACGCCATTCAGGTGAGCAAGATGCACTACCAGCAAGACAATTCGTGTGCTTTCCTCTCCTTGGCCGAAGCCTTCTGGATTGCCACCAAGTCGGCAGGAAGTTTCTTCGGAAAAGTGGGCAGTTTCGAACAGGGCTACGATTTCGACGCTTTGGTCATAGACGACAGTTCACTCCTCGTTGACGATGGTTATTCGCTCCTGCAGCGCCTTGAACGCTTTGTCTACATCGGCGACGACCGCAATATTGTGGCCC
>CALFJA010000075.1 GCA_937877605.1 uncultured Prevotellaceae bacterium
GCGAGCTGGGTTCAGAACGTCGTGAGACAGTTCGGTCTCTATCTATCGTGGGCGTTGGAGTTTTGCGTGGATCTGTCACTAGTACGAGAGGACCGTGATGGACAGACCTCCGGTTTGCCAGTTGTGCCGCCAGGTGCACCGCTGGGTATCCGCGTCTGGTTCGGATAAGCGCTGAAAGCATCTAAGTGCGAAGCCATCCGCAAGATTAGAACTCCTTTGAGGGTCGTCAAAGACGATGACGTTGATAGGGCGCAGGTGTAAAGACGGCGACGTCAAAGCCGAGCGCTACTAATTGCCCGAAGCTTTCGGTGCATTGTTTATACTTTCAGCCGCGGTTCCGCTTGTTTTCCTTATGTCTGCCTTATTTAAGGTGGTTATTGCGTCGGGGTTCCACCTCTTCCCATTCCGAACAGAGAAGTTAAGCCCGTCTGCGCCGATGGTACTGCAATGCAATGTGGGAGAGTAGGAGGCCGCCGCTTTTTTACCGGGGACCCTGTTCCGTTCAGGAGCAGGGCCCTCTTTTTTTGTGCCCGGCTCCGAAGGAAGGGGATGAAAGAATGAACGGTTTACCCTTATGTAAGTGCCGGCAGTTACGGGAAGTGGATCTCTTTGAGACCCTATGTAAGATTATTCCCTTGTGATAAGGGTACTTAAGACAATAAGGGTGTATACAATAATCAGGCTCCCACGAAGCGGGAGCCTGAATAATTTTAGATGTGGTTATAATATAACACCTTCTTCTCGCATCTTTTCTTCAATATTAGACCAAGGCCGTTCAATATGCTTCTTCGTCTCTGTAAAAAGTCTATATACCACATTCGAATCTATGTCCTGAAGTTCTCCTTTCCTTTTAGACTTACGCAAAACATATATTTGATCTATTCGCGAATAGATGGGATCGACTTTTAAATCAACATCATAGTTCTCTGTTACTACTACAAACCTGGTGTAGGGGTTCCCTGATTTTAATTTTTCTGCTGTTGCGATTACGCCTTCCAACATTGTTTTATCCAGATATGTCTTATTCTCTATAGCTACTATTGGGACTTTTATTTCTTTGGGAGTATCATCTATACTTATGTCTACTTTTCTACAGATTGCAAAATCTTGATCCTTTACATTTATTTCCACATTAGGCATAGAGATAAAATCTTTGATACTTTTGGCGGTAAAGTATAGATTTGTATACGCTTTAGCTGGTCCTCCGAATATTACATTTCGTGCATCGTTATATGTCTCTTTAAGATGGGTAATATAATCTTTAAATAAAATAAACATAAATTCTTCAAGGATAGTTGAACGGAACTTACTTTGTGAAGTAAACACGCCATCCATATTTAAGTTATAAAAATCATGATAATATGCGTTTAGTAATTCTACTCTTTTTACAATTATGCTTTTTGAATATCCAATTAAATATAGTTGCGCGATAAGTACTCTTTGTAAATTGGGGAAATTGCTTCCAGAGCTTGTTTTTCTTTGGATTTAACAGATCTTTCATACTTGGTGCAAATATTTGAAGCGTGTGACAACTGAGGATTCTCATTTAGTGAATCGCATAAAAAGTTATATTCATCACTAATTTCATTATACTTCATTTGCATAGTTCAATATTTTTATTAGATGTGTTGCGATGTGATATGCTAATAGGACAGGGACTGCATTGCCTATTTGCTGGTATTGACTTAATCCTTTTTCCCAACTCATTTTTGTACGCATACCTTCGAATATGAAAGTGTCGGGAAAAGATTGAAGCCTTGCAGCTTCTCTTGCTGTGAAATTTCTATCTAGATGTGGATGAATAAAATTACTTTGAAAGGATGCCGCGATTGTCGGAGCTGGTCTGTCCCCCCAAACCCGAAGATTGTTTTGTGAAAACTTCGTTTCGGATTTTTCTCGAGGAGCCCCTCTTTTTACAGCTCCATGAGTATCCCATACATCCAAAAGATTTTCACCGGGCTTGATGGCTTTAAATCGCTCTATGATTCTCGGTGTGTGTTTCATCGCTATGTGATTATACACTTTTGATGAATTCTCCCGCATAAGTCTTTGGTAACTATTTTGAGGAGGCAATGTATAATCCTGAATCTCTATTCCTTCAGAAGCATGAATTACGGGTAAGTCTGAAATTGCGTCATCTACGGTAATTCGAGTATCTGTTTTTTGAGGAAACGAAGGAGAAATACCCAAATCTTTTCTTAATCCAATAATAATTACTCTTTCACGCATTTGTGGCACACCATAATCAGATGCCATCAGGATGGAATAATTAACCGCATATCCACTTCCTGCATTTGAAAATTCTTCGATAATTGTTTCAATTACTTTACCTTTTTTCATTGATAATAATCCTTTTACATTTTCCATCACAAAGGCTTTTGGATTATACCAATCGATGAATTTTACAAACTGGTAAAAGAGTTTATTCCTTGGGTCATCTTTTATTTTATTTCTTTGTTTATTTGCCAAACTAAATCCCTGGCAGGGAGGCCCCCCAATTATGACATCAGGTATATGATTATTAAGTAAAGCATCCACTTCATCTTTGGTTATTTGTGAAATATCCTTTACTTTGAATGGGGTGGTGGGAAAATTTCTGGTAAAGGTTTTCCCTGCATTTTCATCGATGTCAGTTGCAAAAATGCTATGGAAACCGGCCATTTTAAAGCCCAAACTCATGCCTCCACACCCTGCAAATAAATCAATAGTGTTCATTACAAGTTAATAAGCCTAAATCAACATGTAGTCAGGCTCCCTATAACTACTTCTGTAAGTTGGGTTTGGTGCATAAAAAACGTGGAGCCAGTCTAATGCCCGTTCCACAGTGTAAAGGCTCTCGCATGCCCTGTCCGTCGAAACGAGCAACGCGAAAAGCCCCACGAGATGATTATATAGCCTCAAAAGAGGGGTATATACCATCTTAAGGGCGTTCTTGTTGCTTTATTTTTGACGAACAGTTTGAATTTGCGAGATTCTTACACTGTCAAAACTAAAGCGTTAGAAACGCCTTCTATGTATGTTTGCCACCCATTAAAGTCATTATTACAAATGAAATCTGTTCCGAATGGCGTTGTAAAAGTATAAATAAATAATTAATAAAATAGAATTATGAAGGCAAAAAAACTATTTTTTGAGTTAAGTATCATTCTTTGTTGGATTCTATTCGGAGGTGTAAATCCCTGCTTTTTCAAAAATAATTGGCAAACAATTTTGCGTTTTGTGGGTTTCCGCTTAATTTTGTGTAGGTAATCGCCGTTTGGATAGGCGGTTGTCGCTGTCGTGTAATCGGCGAAAGAGCATAAAATCATTATTAAGTAAGATACTGTTATGATGAAGAGTTTTGGACAGAAGCCTTGGTTTCTGCCACAGCCGGTGATCGTTATCGGCACCTACGACCGTGAAGGTCGTCCCAATGCGATGAACGCTGCGTGGGCGGGTCAGTGGGACATGAAGGAGATTGTCATTTCGCTGGGGTCGCATGCGACGACCGACAACCTCTCTGCCACCGACGACTTCACGGTAGGTTTTGCTACGGTCGACACTTTGGTGGCAGCCGATTTTGTAGGCATTGTGAGCGGGCGGAAAGACCCCGACAAGGTACTGAAGACCGGTTGGAAGGTGGAGCAGGCTCCGGATGTGGCAGCCCCGCTGTTCACCGCCCTGCCGCTGACGCTGGAATGCCGCGTGAAGGAAAAGATTGACGAGTCGGAGTCGGGTTGTTACCTCGTTGCCGAGGTGGTGAACATCCTGTGCGACGAGCGCTATCTTGCCGACGACGGGAAGCCTGCCGTGGAGCGCATGCAACTCATCACCTATGACCCTGTCCATCACAACTACATCGCCCTGGGCGAGATTGCCGGCAAGGCTTTCTCTGACGGAAAGCAATTGAAATAGGACAATGAGGAATACATTTCTCTGCAGTTTGACAGTTGCTTTGCTGTTGCCCCTTGCAAGCTTGGCGCAGACATTCTCCGGTGCCGGAAGTGGTACGGAGTCCGACCCGTACCAGATTGAAACGGCAGCACAACTGGCCGAGGTCGACGCTTTCTCGCAGGTTTGTTTCAAGTTGATGAACGACCTTGATCTGACTGACCACATTGCCGCCAGCAGCCCCACCGACGGCTGGATGCCCGTCCGTCTGTTCCGCTGCTCGTTCGACGGCAACGGCAAGACCGTGAAGGGGCTTTACATCAACCGCACGACGACCGACAATGTCGGGCTGTTCGGGTTGGTGACGAGCGGCTCCATCTCGAACCTGACGGTGGAAGGCAGCGTCACCGGGCGAAACTATGTGGGCGGCGTGGCAGGCCAGTGCAAACTCTATAACAGCAGTTCGCCCTGCACGCTCTCGTCGGTCAGCTTCCGCGGAACCGTCAACGCCACACAATCGGCTGCCGGCGGACTCTGCGGCTATTTCAACGATACTTATACCGGCATCAATTCAACGATAACCAACTGTGGTGTACACGCCAACATCGTTTCTGCCAACACGGCAGGCGGACTGGTGGGGCATGCCAACCTCTATCTGATTCAGCATAGTTGGTTTGTCGGCACGATCGGCACGGACAATTGCGCCAGCCAGTATGCCGGCGGGATAGCGGGGCGTTCCAATTCACGCATCTCAGGCTGCTATTCCCGTGGTCTGGTCTACGGCTCGGTGGCTGGCGGTATTGCCGGATTTCTGGAAAGTACCAAGTTCACCTATTCCGACGGTTCCTACTACAGCGGCATTCTCTATTCGCAGTTCAAGGGTGATGTGCATGGCCTGTCCGGCACGGGCGGCATTGTCGGTGACATGCGAGGAGGCTACCTTACCAGCGACATCAGCCGCGGCCGTGTGTTCACTTCGTCCATGAATGGCAACATAGGCGGTTCGATAGGCTATGCCAGCAGTGCCACCATCGGCAGCAGCACCGATTATGTGCGCATAGCAGGGCTGGTGGCAGCGCAGGACCTGATAGAGGCTACTACCACAGGCACGCAGGAATACATCGGCCGAATTGCAGGCTACTATACCAGCAAGACCAGTTTCCAGGGGGAGACAACGACTGGAGCCAATCTGGCTTCGTCCGACATGGTGGTGACAAACAACGGCGCGGCAGTGGATGTCAGCCAGTATAAGCACAACGGCAAGTCGTTGACCTACGCCCAGTTGCAGGACAAACAGACCTATGTGGATGCCGCCTGGGACTTCGATAACATTTGGAAGTGGGATGCCGGCCTGAACGATTCGTTCCCCTTTGCGGCGCAGACCGAGGAAGTTGTCGATGAAGTGACGCAACTGGATGCGCTCGGCAGCAGTTATACGGTGACCATTGGAACCACACACTATGCCACTTTCTACCATTCCACGGCCATGCAACTGCCTGCCGATGTCAAAGCCGGCGTGGTGACAGGACTGGACGACAACCACCTGCAGATTGACTGGCTCTACGACGGCAGCGACGATGCCCGGAATGTTGTGCCAGGCGGACTCCCCGTGCTGCTTTATTCCGTTGAGGAGGGCGAAAAGACCCTTGTTCCGCAACCGTTCGACTTTTCCGTTGCACGCACCGTCAACCTGCTCTGCGGCAGCGACGCCGACCAGACTGACAACGAGGCGGGCTATTACTATTTCGTACTGTCGCTCAACGAATACGAGGATGCCGGTTCCGTTGGTTTCTACTACCAGCCAGGCACCGACGGCCTGCTGGTGAACAACACCGCCAACAGGGCCTACCTGAAAATACGGCAGGAGGAAATACATTTCGTGCCCGCCAGTTTCCCGTTCGACAACAGCCTTACGGACATTGCCCTGCCCGCCGTTTCCGCGACGGGAGGCACGCGGCGACCTGCAGTCTACACCCTTGACGGGCGCAGGGTGCCAACCAACAGGTATGGCACATTCTCCGTGCAGGGGTTGAACAAGGGCATCTATGTGGTTGGCGGCAGGAAGATGGCAGTGCCGTAGTGGTTCAGGGAAATCCTGCAGAACTGAAAATTATGTTATGTTTTGTGAAAAAGAACGGGATGCAACAATAAAGCAGCGTTGCATCCCGTTCTTTTTTTGTATGCAGTGGACAGATAAGATACGCCAAGTAAAGATTTTCCTTGTGGTGTCAGCGGTGCTCATCGCCGTTGTCTCGCTTGTGGTGTCCCATCTGCTCACCCGCGATCTGGAGAGCGAGGAACGCAACAAGATGGAGGTCTGGGCCGAGGCCATGCGGTCGCTGAACAAGGCAGACGACACCACCGACCTGGCCTTGGTGCTTTCGGTGATTGACAACAACACCACGATACCCATTGTCGTGTGCAACGAGCAGGGTGAGGTGACGGCCTTCCGCAACATCAACTTCTCGGAATCCACTTCCGCCGACTCGCTGTCCTACCTCTCGACGCGCGCCAAGAGCATGCAGGCCTCCGGGCGGAGCATCCGCATACAACTCGACGATACCGACGACAGCGACTACATCGATGTGTGTTTCGACGAGTCGCTCATGCTCCGGCGGTTGGCCATCTGGCCCTATGTACAACTGGGCATCGTGCTTATTTTCGTTGTGGTGGCCATTTTTGCGCTGCTCACCTCGAAGCGGGCTGAACAGAACAAGGTATGGGTGGGCCTGTCGAAGGAAACAGCCCATCAGCTGGGCACCCCCATCTCGTCGCTCATGGCATGGACGGAAATACTCAAGGAGACCTATCCCGACGACCAGTTGCTGCCCGAGATGGACAAGGATGTGAAGCGATTGCAACTCATTGCCGACCGTTTCTCGAAGATAGGTTCGCTGCCCGAGCCGGTGGAGACCAACCTGAACGAGGTGCTCTCTCATGTCATCGACTATATGGACCGACGCACCTCGAAGCGCGTGCGGATGGTGAAGGAAATGCCTTCCGACGATATTGTGGTGCGGCTGAACGGTTCGCTGTTCGAATGGGTGGTCGAGAACCTGTCGAAGAACGCCGTCGACGCGATGGGCGAAGAGGGCGGCACTATTACGCTCCATGTGGAGCAGACCGACACGCGGGTCGTCATCGATGTGTCGGACACGGGTAAGGGCATCCAGAAGAAGGACCAGAACAATGTCTTCCGTCCTGGATTCACCACCAAGCAGCGCGGGTGGGGACTCGGGCTGTCGCTTGCCAAGCGCATTGTGGAGGAATACCATCACGGACATATCTATGTGTTGCGGAGCGAACTGGGCAAAGGCACCACTTTCCGCATTGAACTGCCGCGCTGAGCGCGGCTCCCTCTTCAAGGTGGTTCCCCCTCTCCTGGAGGAGCAGACACACCTTTCCTATATTATATTTCTTCTTCATTTAGTCCATTTAAGGTATGAAAACAGTAAGATTTTATCCCGTTTTGCTACTGGCAGCACTGTTGTTTGCTGCATGCAGTGGCGACGACAGCACAGGGAACGGCGGTTACGAGAGTGAGACGGCCGGCACGGATGTGCTGTCCGATGTGATTTCCAACAGCGATGTTGCCTCTTTCTCCATCTCGTTGAACAAGCAGGCCCTCTCGGAAACCCTCGTGGTTGATGCCGACGACGATGACTATGTTGAGAATACCACCTTCGACAAGACTGTGTATATCACCTTCAGCACCTCTGGTTCGGCCACCGTCGAGGGCGACGACGAGGGATATGTCAGCATCAGCGGCAACGATGTGGTGGTGAACAACACGGGTTCGGCCAACTATTTGTATGTGCTCAGCGGTACGACCTCCGACGGTTTCTTCAAACTTTACAGCAGCAAGAAGCAGGGTATCCGGCTCGACGGCGTGAACATTACCAATCCGGACGGTGCCGCGCTGAACAACCAAAGCAAGAAACGCACCTTCATCATCCTTGCCGACGGTACGCAGAACTACCTGAAGGACGGCACCTCCTATGCCGACGCTGTGGACACGGAGGACATGAAGGCCTGTCTTTTCAGCGAGGGACAGCTTGTGTTCAGCGGTGCCGGCTATCTTGAAGTGGACGCCAACTGCAAGGCGGGCATCCGCAGCGACGACTATGTGCGCTTCATGCCCGGCGTGAATGTGTGGGTCGATTCCTCGGCAGGCAACGGCATACGCGGCAACGATGCGGTGACCGTTACGGGCGGAGTCATCAATGTGAATGTGACGGGTACGGCCTCGAAGGGCATCTCCACCGACGGCGACTTTACCCTGGACGGCGGCAGGACGACCATAACCACCAGCGGTACCTACGAATACGACGAGGACGACCAGGACTACAGTGCCTGCGCCGGCGTAAAGGCCGACGGCAACATCGTGATTAACGACGGTGAAATCTATGTCAAGAGCACGGGCATCGGCGGCAAGGGACTGAACTGCGATACGGAAATCGCCATCAACGGTGGCACCATCGGTGTAATCACCACCGGCAGCCGGAAGAAGGACAACAGCGGAAGCGTTTCTCCGAAGGGTATCAAGTGCGACGGCAATATCACCATCAGCGGCGGCCACATTAAGGTGCGCTGCACGGGAGGCGAGGGCAGTGAAGGCATTGAGAGCAAGGCCCTGCTCACCATCGAAGGCGGTACCGTGGAGTGCTATTGCTATGACGATGCTCTCAACTCCGCCAGTCACCTGACCATCAGCGGCGGATATGTCTATGCACGCGCTACCAACAACGACGGCATCGATGCCAACGGCAATCTCTACATTAACGGTGGCGTGGTCATAGCCGAGGGCAGCGGCGCACCCGAATGCGGCCTTGATGCGGCCGAGAACTACAAGGCCTACATCAACGGTGGCACCGTGGTGGCCATAGGCGGCGGCCTGCAGGCCATCGATTCCTCTTCGAAGCAGGCCAGCATCGCCCTGACCACCCAACTGGGCACCAACATCGGCCTGCTGAGCGGCACCACCACGCTGCTTGCCTACCGTACGCCCTCGTCGCAGACGGGCACTGCGCTGATGATTTCCTCTCCCGCGCTCAAGTCGGGTTCGTCCTACACGGTCAGCACAGGCTGTTCGGTGAGCGGTGGCTCGACCTTCTACAGCCTCACCACGGGCTGCACCGTAAGCGGCGGCTCCACGGCATCCTACACAGCCAGCACGGCCGTTTCTGGCTCGATGGGTGGCGGAGGCGGCCCTGGAGGTCCTGGCGGCGGTGGATGGTAAGCGTTGTTGGGATTCGTTTTAATTCATTGATAGCCAAAGATTTGCAAGAACGGCGCAGCGATACCCGCTGCGCCGTTCTCCGTTTAGGCCCCAAACTCCTTCCAACTGCCGCCCAAACGCATGCCAACCGGAGCCCAAACGCACTCCGTTTGGGCCCCGGTTGGAAAACGCCAGTCCGGAACCTTGTTTTCACCTCCGTATTCCCGTACCTTTTCCGCCGCCGGAAGATGCCTTTCCAGAGCCCCGGAAGAGATTCCGTCGGAAAATTAAAAACCAAAAAAATCTTTATAGTTTTTGTATTTTGCGCACTTATTCATACCTTTGCAACCCGAATGCGAGCCTATGGAGCGATACAGAATAGATTTGAAAAGTCTGACAGCCGATGAGACGCACCTGCATTTCACGCTCGACGATGCCTATTTCCGTTCGCTCGACGGTGCCCAAGTGCAAAGCGGAAACCTTGAAAGCACGCTGACTATACGCAAGTTGAGCAGTTTCTTCGAGTTCCTTTTCAGCACCGCTGGGACGGTAAGCATTCCGTGCGACCTATGTCTCGACCCGATGGACCAGCCCATCTCCGCGGAGAACCGGGTGGTGGTCCGGCTCGGCGAGACCGCCAGCGACGACGATGACATGATTACCGTAGACGCCAACAACCCCATCATCGATGTGGCGTGGCTCATCTATGAGTTCATCGTGTTGTCCATTCCCATCAGGCACATTCATGCACCTGGAAAATGCAATGATGCCATGACACAGAAGCTCAGAGAGCTGTCAGCTGCCCGAAGCAGCGATGCGGACACCCCGAATGCCGTCGACCCCCGCTGGAGCGCACTCAGTAAACTTAAGTCTGACGATTAATTTAATTAAAGAATTATGGCACATCCTAAAAGAAGACAGTCGAAGACTCGTACCGCCAAGCGCCGCACACACGACGGCGCAGTAGCACCTACGCTGGCAAAATGCCCGCAGTGTGGCGCTTATTACATCTATCACACCGTATGCCCCACCTGTGGATACTACAGGGGCAAGGTGGCCATTGAGATGGACAACGAGTTAGCCAATGAATAAGCTCAAAGCAGTCATTACAGGCGTCGGTGGCTATGTGCCCGACTATGTGCTCGACAACGAGGAACTCTCGCACATGGTCGACACAAGCGACGAATGGATAATGACCCGTGTGGGCATCAAGGAACGCCGGATACTCAAAGGCGAGGGCCTGGGCACCGGCTACATGGCCGAGAAAGCCGTGGCACAGCTCCTTGAGCGCACCGGAGCAGCACCCGAATCCATCGACTGCCTCATTGTTTCCACCACCACTCCGGACTACAAGTTCCCCTCCACGGCATCGCTCGTGCTCGGCAGGCTTGGGCTGGTCAACGCCTTTGCCTTCGATGTGTCGGCAGCATGCTGCGGATTCCTCTACACCCTCGACCTGGCCACCAGCATGATTGTAAGCGGCAGGTACAAGCGGGTGATTGTGGTAGGGGCCGACAAAATGTCGTCGATAGTCAACTACAACGACCGTCAGACCTGCGTCTTGTTCGGCGACGGAGCCGGCGCAGTGCTCGTGGAAGGCACGGAAGAGGAAGGCATAGGCATGCAGAACTCTTTCCTGCGCACCGACGGACAGGGCTATCCCTACCTCCACATGGTTGCGGGCGGGTCGGTGATGCCCTCCACGAAGGAGAATATCGGTACGGAACTTCACGACATCCATCAGGAAGGCCCCGCAGTGTTCCGCTATGCCGTGACGGCCATGGCCGACGATGTAAGGGAAATACTCAACATGAACCAACTCACCGTTGACGACATCGACTGGGTGTTCCCCCACGAAGCCAACTACCGTATCATCGAAGCCGTTGCCAAACGCGCTGAGATTCCCCTGGAGAAGGCCGTCATCAACATCGACCGGTACGGCAACACCAGCGCGGCAACCATTCCGCTGGCCCTCTGGGACAAGGAAGCCGAACTGAAGAAGGGCGACAGCTTGGTCTTCACCGCCTTCGGAGCAGGCTTCGTACACGGTGCCAGCTATTACAAGTGGGCGTACGACGGTGCGAAAAGAGCTGAAAAGAAATAATCAAGTAATCCTCATCCAACAAAGCGCATCCTTCTTACCAACCTAAGAAAGATGCGCTTCATTGTTCACAAAAACACCCCGAAATGGCAGAAAAGAAACAACACAAGGCCGGATTCGTCAACATCGTAGGCAACCCCAATGTGGGCAAGTCGACCCTGATGAACCAACTGGTGGGCGAGCGCATCTCCATCGCCACCTTCAAGGCGCAGACCACCCGCCACCGCATCATGGGAATAGTGAACACCGACAGCATGCAAATCGTGTTCAGCGACACCCCGGGCGTGCTCAAGCCGAACTACAAACTGCAGGAATCCATGCTCGCATTCAGCGAGTCGGCCCTGCAGGATGCCGATGTGCTGCTCTATGTCACCGATGTGGTGGAGAACCCCGAGAAGAACATGGACTTCCTCGGCAAGGTGCAGAAGATGCAGATACCCGTCCTGCTGCTCATCAACAAGATTGACCAGACCAACCAGGAAGGGCTCGGCAACCTCGTGGACACCTGGCACCGGCTGCTCCCCAACGCCGAGATATTGCCCATCTCCGCCCTGAACAAGTTCGGCGTGGACCTCCTCTTGAAGCGCATCTACGAACTCCTGCCAGAATCTCCCCCCTATTTCGACAAAGACCAGCTGACAGACAAACCCGCACGGTTCTTCGTCAGCGAGATAGTCAGGGAGAAAATCCTGCTCTACTACGACAAGGAGATACCCTATTCGGTGGAAGTCAGCGTGGAAAGTTTCAAGGAAACGGAGCGCAGGATAGACATCCGTGCCGTGATATATGTGGAGCGCGAGTCGCAGAAAGGCATCATCATAGGCCACCAGGGCATCGCCCTGAAGCGCGTGGGCTCGGAAAGCCGCAAGTCGCTGGAACGCTTCTTCGGTAAGAAAATATTCCTTGAGACCTATGTAAAGGTGGACAAGGACTGGCGCTCGAACAAACACGAACTCGACCTCTTCGGCTATAATCCCGAGTAACCCCAGCAGTTTTAATCCCAACCCCATCCAAAAGAAAAAGAAAATGTCAAATCTCGTAGCAATAGTAGGCCGCCCCAATGTGGGCAAGTCAACACTTTTCAACCGACTGACCAAGACACGCCGCGCCATAGTGAGCGACACAGCCGGCACCACCCGCGACCGCCAATACGGCAAGTGCGAGTGGAACGGCCGCGAATTTTCCGTGGTCGACACCGGCGGCTGGGTGGTGAAGAGCGACGATATCTTTGAGGAAGCCATCCGCCAGCAGGTCATAGTGGCCACGGAAGAGGCCGACCTGATACTCTTCCTCGTCGATGTGAAGTCGGGACTGACCGACTGGGACGAGGATGTTGCGCTCATCCTGCGCCGCACGAAGCTGCCGGTCATACTGGTGGCCAATAAAGTTGACAACAACAACGAGCAGTACGATGCCATGGAGTTCTACAAACTCGGGCTGGGCGACCCGCAGTGCATCAGCAGTGCTACGGGCAGCGGAACCGGCGATTTGCTCGACCTCATTCTCTCGAAGCTCAATGCCGACAAGATTGACGAGGCCGAGGACGGCATTCCCCGCTTTGCAGTCGTGGGCCGTCCGAACGCCGGGAAGTCGAGCATTATCAATGCTTTCATCGGCGAGGAACGGAACATCGTGACCGAGATAGCCGGCACAACGCGCGACTCCATCTATACACGCTACGACAAGTTCGGCTTTGATTTCTACCTGGTCGACACTGCCGGCATCCGCCGGAAGAACAAGGTGAGCGAGGACCTGGAGTTCTACAGCGTGATGCGCAGTATCCGCGCCATTGAGAACAGCGATGTGTGCATACTCATGATCGACGCCACACGCGGCATCGAGTCGCAGGACATGAACATCTTCCAGCTGATACAGAAGAACAACAAGTCGCTCGTCGTGGTGGTGAACAAGTGGGACCTGGTGGAAAACAAGGACCAGATAGTCATCAAGACATTCGAGAATGCCATCCGCGAACGCATGGCTCCGTTCACCGACTTTCCCATAGTCTTTGCCTCGGCCATTACCAAACAGCGCATATTCAAGGTGCTCGAGCTGGCGAAAGAGGTCTATCTGAACCGTACGCAGCGCATCGGCACCACGAAACTGAACGAGGTGATGCTGCCGATTATTGAGAACACGCCGCCGCCTTCGATCAAGGGGAAGTACATCAAGATAAAATATTGTGCACAGCTGCCCAACACCCAGATTCCTTCTTTTGTCTTCTATGCCAACCTCCCGCAGTATGTGAAGGAGAATTACCGCCGTTTTTTGGAGAACAAGATCCGCGAGAACTGGAACCTGTCGGGCTGCCCCATCAATGTGTTCATCCGGCAGAAATAAGATGAGCGTTATGAGGAAACTTTGTATCGCAGTGCTTTTGCTGTCGTTGCTTTCCTGCGGTCGTCGCGACCAAGGCGAGCTGGCTGCCCGCGTGGCAAGGGAAAGCTATAACTATCTGCTCAAGGGCAAGACGGAGGCTTTTGTGGATGCGACCTACCGTGAGCACCCAATCCCGTCGTCGTACCGCGACCAACTCATCCTTGCCGCCGAGATGTTTCTCGAGCAGCAGGACTCGCTCCATCAGGGCATCAGCAAGATTTCGGTGATAAGAGGTGAATTGCAGCCCGACAGCATCCATGCCAATGCCTATCTGCTGTTCCATTACGGCAACGGAAATGCGGAGCAGGTGGTGGTGCCTATGGTGAAGAACGACGGCAAGTGGTATTTGAAATGACCGTTGCCGGTCGGTTCTTCGGAAACGAGTATTCCTTTTCCACCTTTCGCATAGATAGCAGAAGCCCCAAGTTTTTCTGGCTTGGGGCTGCTGCTGTTGTATTCCTGCGGTTCTTCCGTATGGCTTCTGTTGGGGATGCAGTTCTCTCAGTGGGTGTGTTTTTCCTCTTCCTGTTCCGCTTCCTTCACTTTCCTGAACAGTTCGGAGGCAAAGACGAGGTCGTTCAGATGCTGGTTTTTCGCATTCATTACCTCGTGCATGTTTCCCGTCCACTCCTTTCTTCCCTTGTAGATGAAGAGAATGTTCTGTCCGATACCCATCACGGAGTTCATGTCGTGGGTGTTGATGATGGTGGTCATGCCGTATTCGTGGGTAATGCCAGAGAGGAGTTCGTCGATGACGAGCGAAGTTTTCGGGTCGAGTCCGGAGTTCGGTTCGTCGCAGAAGAGGTATTTGGGGTTCATGACGATGGCCCTGGCGATGGCCACGCGCTTCTGCATGCCGCCGCTGATTTCGGCCGGATAGAGTTTCTCCGCCCCCCGCAGGTTTACGCGCTCGAGGCATTCCATGGCCCGTTTCTGCCGTTCGCGGAAGTTCATTCTGGAGAACATGTCAAGGGGGAACATGACATTTTCCATGACGGAGAGGGAGTCGAAGAGTGCGGCACTTTGGAAAATCATGCCCATCTCGCGGCGTAGCATCGCCTTTTCGTGCTTGTCCATGGCCACGAAGTCGCGCCCGTCGTATGTGACTGAGCCGCTGGTGGGTTCGAGCAGGCCCACGAGGTTCTTCATCAGCACGGTCTTTCCGCTGCCGCTCTGGCCTATGATCAGGTTTGTCTTGCCGGTCTCGAAGGTGTGCGAGATGCTGTCGAGCACGGTTGTCTGTTCGAATGTCTTGGTGAGGTCCTTTATTTCAATCATGACAGCAACTGTGTGAGGAAGACATTTGAGAAAAGCATGGCGATGGAACTGTTCACCACTGCATCGGTTGAGGCCTTGCCCACCTCCACGGCTCCGCCTTTCACGGTGAAGCCGTAGAACGCCGAGACGCTGGAAATGATGAAGGCGAAGAAGAGGCTCTTGATAATGCTCATCCACACGAACCACGGATTGAAGTCGTGCAGCAGGCCGGCGGTGAGGTCCTCGGGCGTGATGATGTGCCCGACATAGGCCGTGGAATAGGCGCCTACGATGCCCATGGCGGTGGAAAAGACGACAAACACGGGCATGATGGTGATGAATCCCAGCACTTTCGGCAGGATGATGTACGACGCCGAGTTGACTCCCATGATTTCAAGGGCGTCGAGCTGTTGCGAGATACGCATGAAGCCAATCTCCGATGCGATGTTCGATCCGACCTTTCCGGCCAGGATGAGGCACATGATTGACGAGGAGAACTCCAGCAGCATGATTTCCCTGGTGGTGTAGCCCGACACCCATCGGGGCATCCACGGGCTCTGGATGTTCAGTTTCATCTGGATGCAGATGATGGCGCCGAAGCCGAACGAGATGAGCAGTACGATGACAATGGAGTTGATGCCCAGCTGTTGCATCTCGGTGACATAGTTCTTCCAGAACATGCGGAAGCGCTCCGGCCATGCGAAGGTGCGCCACATGAGCAGCAGGTAGCGGCCGAATGTCTCGAGCAAACCGTGTATGAACTTCAGTGTCAGCATCTTTTCAAGTTACCTTTCCGACCTTGCAAAAGTAAGGAAAAAGTGCAAATAAAATGTTTAAAGGCAATATTGTTTTTGGTCGCGTGGGTGCTATTCGGTTGTTTTTTATTCTATTCCTTGCTGTTGTCGTATGCTACCGGGCCTTCATTTCCCGTTCCAGTTTTCCCACTTCGATGTGTTCCATATCCAGACACCTTGGGCTTCGCATCTCTGGCGGATTCTTCTCATGCTATCTTGGTAGTCTCTTCGCTTCCTGTCATCATATTGTCTTCTGCCCTTGCTCATATCAATCAATTTATCTTCGTAATCATCATATGTCCTTTTATAAGTAAGCGAATGTTGGTAATCCAAGTTTTTCTTAGTCCGTTCATGTGCATGCTTGGCAAGGTTTTCATTAGTGTTCGTTTGTTTTCCAGACCTGGAAGAAGTCTGAACGGTGTTGTTTACTGTACTCTTTCCATTTCTTTGCGTGCTATTTGGCGAAACCCTTTTGGCGTTGTAGGTGATATTCTGAGAAGGAATGTATGGTGTGGTTCTGTATCTCGTCTCAGATTTTGTCTTTTCGGTGAACGCTACGGGTGGGTTTTCTGCCAGGACATGACCGTCATTGTCGGTTATCCGGACTATTGCCTGGTATTGTCGCGTGCCGCTGCCAGGTTTCAGGTCCTCATTGTAGATGACCGTCCACAATTCACTATAGTAAGTTGATTCATAGGGTGGCACAAATTCCTGGCGCTTGTAGCTTACGCCCTCAGGCGAGGTGGCGTTACCAAAGAATTTATGCCATTTGCCCTTGGAATTCTTTATCCACACTTCCATGTTGGCAAGCTGGTTGTTCATTCCTTCAATTGTCAAATCGCAATAGACCTTCAGTGATTTATGGCCATTGATTTCGGTGTCTTGTTCCAGCCATACCTTATTAATCTCTGCAGATCTCTTGGGCGCAGTAATTGTTTTCTCATCACCGGGCAGGAAAATGTTTAGATATACCCAGTTGTTGCTTTGATGCAGGTAAAAGAAGCCTTTAGCCTTATCATAGCCGATACCGCTATATTGTGGGGCAACGATTTCTTTTCCCGTCATATCGCAGGCTCCCTCTTTCCCGTTTCTTTCCACCCAAAAATATTTCTCGCTGTTTATAAAGTGGATTCTATTGTACTTTCCTTTGGAAATAAGCATTCTCCCGTCTTTGTCATAGCAGGCATAGGTTGCGCTGGATGCCCATTCCCCGCGTGCATAGAGGAAGCCATCGGCATAGTGCACATCTTTATACCAGCCGGAGAATGGAATTAGCACCTTTCCATTGACATCCAGTGCTCCTTTGCATCTGTACTCGTCGGTTACCAGATACCATTGGAAACCATCGCTCTCCGTCTTCAATGTCTTTTCCTTGTAAGGACCGTTTTCTGTTTCCGTAGTATTTTGCGCACTGACAGTTGTTTGCATCAGTAAGAAAACCAGTAAAAGCAGGATGCAAGGGAAGCATCCTTTGCGTTCAGGTAATGTAAGTCGGTTCATGATTTGTTGTATGTTAGGGGTTAATGTTCTTAGAGGGCACAGGTACAAAGATAAACAAATAATAAAACAAAGTGACATGCATTCATTTTTTTTCTCTCTGTGACACATGTTCTTGCCGATGCGATGCTGCCTTTTGTTTTTTTTTAGTATTTTTGCCAGCGGTTTCAAATATAGTGAAATGAACGAAGCAAGCAAAATGGATGGTTATAGCGAAGGCAATACGGTGCTCCGCACGGAAGGCCTGGTGAAAATCTACGGCAAGCGCACCGTTGCCAACGGCGTGAACTTCGATGTGCGGCAAGGTGAGATTGTCGGTCTGCTCGGTCCTAACGGTGCGGGCAAGACCACCTCGTTCTACATGACCACGGGTCTGGTGGTCCCGAACGCCGGCCATGTCTATCTCGGCGACGAGGAAATAACCGACTATCCGGTCTATAAGCGTGCCCGTGCGGGCATTGGCTACCTGCCGCAGGAGGCCAGCGTGTTCCGCAAGCTCAGCGTCGAGGACAATATCATGGCCGTGCTGGAGATGACGGGCAAGCCGCACGAGTACCAGTTGGAGAAACTGGAGAGCCTCATTGAGGAGTTCCGCCTTCAGAAGGTGCGCAAGAACCTCGGCGACCGCCTCTCGGGTGGCGAGCGCCGCCGTACGGAGATAGCCCGTTGCCTGGCCATCGAGCCTAAGTTCATCATGCTCGACGAGCCTTTTGCAGGCGTAGACCCCATCGCCGTGGAGGACATCCAGCACATCATCTGGCGGCTGAAGTTCCGCAACATCGGCATCCTCATCACCGACCACAATGTACAGGAAACGCTGACCATCACCGACCGCGCCTATCTTTTGTTCGAGGGAAGGATACTCTTCCACGGAACGCCCGAGGAACTTGCCTCCAACCAGGTGGTGAGGGAGAAGTACCTGTCCACCTCGTTCGTGCTGCGCAAGAAAGACTTCCAGCTCATTGACGAGCAGAAACGCGCACAGGAACAACAGGAAGACGAGGCATAAGGGGAACAGGGAAACAAGAAACCACCAGACCACCAAACGGCCAAACCGCCAAAATCATAGCAGGCTGCCCCCATCGGAGGCAGTCTTTTTTTATGTTTCGGAAAGGAAGGGGAAACGGGTGAAGGACAGCCGTTTTCCAAAAGCCGCCCAAACGCACTCCAACCGGAGCCCAAACGCACTGCGAATGAGCCCCAAACGGCTTCCGTTTGGGGCCTAAATGCAAGCCGTTGGAAACCAGACTGTTAGGGAGGTGTTTGGAAGGGACGGCAAAAAATCGGGACATTTTTAGGACGAAAGCAAAAAAAAGACTACTTTTGCAGTCGCAAAAAACGCCCCTTTGTCAAAGATAAATCCAAAACAGAAAGATAAAATGAAACTGACATTTGAAAATCCCGACAAAATCAACGGCTTGCTCACGCTGACCATTGAAGAACCAGACTACAAGGAAACGGTTGAAAAGAAACTGAAAGAGCGCCGCAAGACAGCGCAGATGCCCGGTTTCCGCCCGGGACAGGTGCCCATGTCGCACATCCGCCGCGTCTATGCCACACCGGTGAAGATGGATGTCATCAACAACATGGTGGGCCAGGAAATCTACAAGTACATAGGAGAACAGAAAATACAGATGCTCGGCGAACCCCTGCCCTCCGACAAGCAGGAGCCGCAGGACCTGGAAAAGGACGGCCCGCTGACCTTCAAGTTCGACATCGCCGTGGCTCCCGAAATCAACATCCAGCTGGGCGAGGACGACAAAGTGAAGTTCTACGACATCACGGTCGACGACAAACTCATCGACCAGCAGGTGGAAATGTATGCCTCGCGCAGCGGCAGCTACGAGAAAGCCGACGCCTACGACCCTGCCGAGCGTGACCTGCTCAAGGGCGACCTCCGCGAACTCGATGCCGAAGGCAACACCAAGGAAGGCGGGATTACCCTCTCGGATGTGTCGATGATGCCACAGTACATCAAGGTGGAAGAGCAGAAAATCCTGTTCGACGGCGCCAAGCCGGGCGACATCATCACCTTCAATCCCCGCAAGGCATACCCCGAAAACGATGCCGAAGTGTCCTCCCTGCTCCGCATCAAGCGCGAGGAAGTGGCCGAACACGAAGGCGACTTCACCTTCCAAGTGACCGAAATCAGCCGCTTCAAGAAGCATGCGGTAGACCAGGAACTCTTCGACCAGGTGCTTGGCAAGGACGCCGTGAAGAACGAGGAAGACTTCCGCAAACGCGTTGCCGACGACATCAGGAAGCAACTGGAGCCCCAGGCCGACATCAAATTCCTCCAGGACATCCGCGCACTCTGCGAGAAGAAAGTGGGCAAGAAGGAATACCCGGAGGCCCTGCTCAAGCGGGTGATGCAGAACAACAACAAGGACAAGGAGCCCGATTTCGTTGAAAAGAACTTCGAGGGCAGCATACGCGAACTGAACTGGCACCTCATCAAGGAGCAACTCGTTGAGCAGAACGACATCAAGATCAGCGACGACGATGTGAAGGCAGTCGTAAAGGACAGCGTGCGCATGCAGTTTGCACAGTACGGCATGACCAACATCCCCGACGAAGACCTCGACCGCTATGCCGCCGACATCATGAAGCGCGGCGACAACATGCAGGGATACATCGACCGGGCAATCGACGCCAAACTCATCGAAAAACTCAAGACAGTGGTGAAAATAACCAAGAAAAAAGTAACCCTCGAGGACTTTAATAAACTGTTTGCAGAACAGTAGAGAGAAAAATTAAGATATTTTTTCCGGAATTTGTCGGGTTGTTAACTTTTTTTCTTATCTTTGTCTAACGAAGAGAGAGAAAAAGTTGGCAACCCGGCTTTTTGCATATACATTTTTATTAAAAAAGAGAAGCAATGAACAACGAATTCAAGAAGTATGCGACCCGGCACCTCGGACTGAACGGCCAGATGGTGGACGATGTGCTGAAAGTCCAGTCGCAATACCAGAACCCGTACATCCTCGAGGAACGGCAGCTCAACGTGACGCAGATGGATGTCTTCTCGCGCCTCATGATGGACCGCATCATCTTCCTGGGAACCGCGATAGACGACTACACCGCCAACATCCTGCAGGCCCAGTTGCTCTACCTCGACTCGGTGGAGAACGACAAGGACATCTCCATCTACATCAACTCCCCCGGCGGAAGCGTGACGGCAGGCCTCGGCATCTACGACACCATGCAGTTCATCTCCAGCAAAGTGTCGACCATCTGCACCGGAATGGCAGCCTCGATGGCAGCCGTACTGCTCGTGGCAGGCGAGGAGGGGAAGCGCTTTGCACTCCCACACAGCCGTGTGATGATACACCAACCCCTCGGCGGTGTAAGCGGACAGGCCTCCGATATAGAGATAGAGGCACGCGAAATACAGAAATACAAGAAAGAACTCTACACCATCATCGCCAACCACTCCCACACACCCTACGACAAGGTGTGGGCCGACAGTGACCGCAACTACTGGATGACGGCCGCCGAGGCAATGGAATACGGCATGATAGACAAAGTCCTGGAGAAGAGATAATGCCAAAGAAGACCTGCAGTTTCTGCGGAAGGAGCGACAAGGAAGTGCGCCTCCTGATATCCGGGCTCACGGGATTCATATGCGAGGACTGTGCAGAACAGGCCTATCAGGTGGTCCGTGAGATGAACTACTACGGCAAGAACTCGCCCGAAAAGTTCAAACTGGATAAAATTCCGACCCCGCAGGAAATAAAAGACCATCTTGACCAATATGTCATCGGGCAGGAACAGGCCAAACGCTTCCTCTCGGTGGCGGTCTACAACCACTACAAGCGCCTACAGCAGCCCAAGGACGACAACGAGGTAGAGATAGAAAAGAGCAACATCATCATGGTAGGCAGCACCGGAACGGGCAAGACCCTGATGGCCAGGACCATTGCCAAGATGCTCGATGTGCCCTTCACGATTGTCGATGCAACGGTGTTCACCGAGGCAGGCTATGTGGGTGAGGACGTGGAAAGCATTCTCTCGCGGCTCCTCCAGGTGACGGACTACGATGTGAAGGCGGCCGAACGCGGCATCGTATTTATTGACGAGATTGACAAGATAGCCCGTAAGAGCGACAATCCGAGCATTACCCGCGATGTAAGTGGCGAGGGCGTGCAGCAGGGATTGCTCAAACTGCTTGAGGGAACGGTGGTGAATGTGCCGCCGCAGGGCGGCAGGAAACATCCCGACCAGGAATATGTGCATGTCGACACCAACAATATCCTCTTCATCTGCGGCGGCGCTTTCGACGGCATAGAGCGGAAAATAGCCCAGCGGCTTAACGCTCATACGGTGGGATACCAGTCGGTACAGAACCAAAGAAAGATAGACAAGTCGGACCTGATGCAGTATATCTTGCCGCAAGACCTGAAATCTTTTGGGCTGATTCCCGAACTGATAGGGCGCCTGCCGGTGCTGACCTATCTCAAGCCGCTGGACAAGGAGGCCCTGAGCCGTATCCTGACAGAGCCCAAGAACTCCATCATCAAGCAATATAAGAAGATATTCAAGATGGACGGTATTACCCTTGAATTCACTCAGGAAGCCCTGGACTTTATCGTGGAAACTGCCGTCGGCTATAAACTTGGCGCCCGCGGACTCCGCTCCATCGTAGAAACCATCATGATGGACGCCATGTTCGAGGCTCCGTCTTCCCACCGGAAGAAATGCAAGATAGATGTAGACTATGTAAAAGCGCAGCTCGACAAATCCAATCTTCAAGAACAACACAACTAAGAACACCCCCTCCAATGAGTAAGTACGACATCTACAGACCCCTTAAGAAGTACTTTGGCTTCGACCAGTTCCGTGGCGACCAAGAGCCAATCATCCGCAACTTGCTTGCCGGCAACGACACTTTCGTGCTCATGCCGACGGGAGGCGGAAAGAGCCTGTGCTACCAACTCCCGTCGCTTATCATGGAGGGAACCGCCATTGTGATTTCCCCGCTCATCGCCCTGATGAAAAACCAGGTGGATGTGGTCAACGGAATGAGTGAGGTGGAGGGCATTGCGCACTACCTGAACTCCTCACTGACCAAGCAGGCGATACAACAAGTGACCGACGATGTGCGCAGCGGGAGGACCAAGTTGCTCTATGTCGCCCCCGAATCGCTCAACAAGGAGGACAACATCAGACTGCTGAGAGAGGTGAAAATCTCCTTCTATGCAGTCGATGAGGCGCACTGTATCTCGGAATGGGGACATGATTTCCGTCCCGAATACCGCAATATCCGCCCCACCATCGAGCGCATTGGCAAAGCTCCTGTCATTGCCTTGACCGCCACGGCCACCGATAAGGTGCGCACAGACATAAAGAAAAGCCTGGGCATTGTGGACGCCAAGGAGTTCAAGAGTTCGTTCAACCGTCCCAATCTGTACTACGAAGTGCGGCCGAAGACCAAGGAGATAGACAGGCAGATAATCCTCTACATCAAGCAGAACGCCGGCAAGAGCGGCATCATCTACTGCCTGTCGCGCAAGAAGGTGGAGGAACTTTCCAAGATATTGCTGGCCAACGACATCAAGGCCGCGCCCTATCATGCCGGCCTGGATGCCGTGACACGGTCACAGACACAGGACGATTTCCTCATGGAACGCATTGACATCATTGTCGCCACGATAGCCTTTGGCATGGGAATTGACAAGCCCGATGTGCGGTTTGTCATCCACTACGACATTCCCAAGAGTCTGGAGGGGTACTATCAGGAGACCGGCCGTGCCGGACGCGACGGTGAGGAAGGGCGTTGCATAGCCTTCTATTCGTACAAGGACCTGCAGAAACTGGAGAAGTTCATGGAAGGCAAGCCCATTGCCGAGCAGGATATCGGACGGCAGCTCCTGCAGGAAACCGCCGCCTATGCCGAGTCGTCGGTGTGCAGGAGGAAAATGCTGCTTCACTATTTCGGCGAGCAATACGATCAGGACAACTGCCACAACTGCGACAACTGCCTGCATCCGCGGGAAAGGATAGAGGCACAGAATGCCCTGCTCATTGTCCTCCGGGCTGTGGAAGTGCTCAAAGAGGACTTCCGGCAGAACTATGTCGTCGATTTCGTCAAGGGGCGGCCGACGGACGACATCACTTCGCACAACCACCATTTGCTGGAGGAATTCGGTGCAGGTGCCGATGAAATGGACAAAATCTGGAACCCGGTAATCCGTCAGGCGCTCATCGCTGGCTACCTGAAAAAGGATGTGGAGAACTACGGCTTGCTCAAGCTGACGGCTGCCGGCAAGCGGTTCATGAAGGATCCGCAGCCCTTCACCATCGTGGAAGACATTGAATACAAGGACGACTACGAGGACGATGTGGCACCGGGAGGCAGCAGTGCACTCGACCCCGAACTCTTTGCCATACTGAAGGGGCTCCGGCTGGATGTGGCGCGCAAGCAAAACCTGCCCAGCTATGTCATCTTCCAGGATGTGTCGCTTGAGCAGATGGCCACGCTCTATCCCATTTCGTTAGAGGAGCTGCAGAACATCCAGGGCGTGGGCGAAGGCAAGGCCAAGCGCTATGGCGGGGAGTTCTGCAAGGTCATCAAACTGTATTGCGAGGAGAACGAGATAGTAAGGCCGGAGAACCAGAGCGTGAAGACCGTGCCGAAGAAATCCATATCGAAGGTGAAAATCATCCAGGCTATCGACCGGCAGATAGACCTTGAAGAGATAGCGAAGTCGCTCGGACTTGACTTTGAGACCCTGCTGGAAGAGATTTTCACCATAGTCAACAGCGGAACCAAACTGAATATCGACTACTATATAGAGCAGTTGTTGGACGACGACCAGATAGACGAAATCTACGATTTCTTCTGTGAGAGCGAGACGGGCAGCATCGACGATGCCATCGAGGAGTTCGACGGCGACTATACGGAGGAAGAACTCCAACTGGTGCGCATCAAGTTTCTCTCGGAAATGGCCAATTAGTTTTAAGGCAGCCCGGCAAACAACCATGCAGGAGGTGCATCCCGTGCGACGGGGTGCACCTCTTTGCGTATCGGGAGGACGGTACGCAAAGACCAAAGCTCTTCGGCAACGATTCGGGAATGAGGTGATTATCAACCCGTTAAGCCCGAAAGGCTGGAATTTACTTTAGCGAAACGGCGTAAGGGTGTCGGAAAACGCCCTTCGGAAAATCGCAAAAGAAATGTTAAAATTGCCCGTTTTCGTTTAAATTGCCTTCCGCTTTCCACCTTCCTCCCTCCTCATTTCTCCTCATTGGGACCCAGTTGGGCTTGCAAAAGTGCCCCGATAGGACGATGATACCTAGGGTTTTGGCTTGCAAGACCTAGGCAGTTGGAATGCAAGAGAGCCTCAGTTGCAGGCCGGCACAGCCCCAGACCTCTTACGGGAACACACAACTTGCTTTCTGTCAGCGACTTGCGGAAAAACATGCAAATGCCGCTCAGACGCCAGCGGAAATTCTTTCGTGGCGAAAAATCGTTTCTGAGAGCAGTGAAATTTTCAGTTATGGGGAGGATGGTTGACGGAGGAAGGAGGAAGGATGAGGGTGGAATGGGGAAGGAAGAGGGGCTTCATAACCGTTAAATCGTATTAATATGGGGGGATTTTCTTGAAAAGAAAGGGGCAAATTATTTTTTATTCGTAACTTTGCCCGAACTATGTGCCTGTGCATAAGGAAAACGCGAAAACAACAAAAACACATAAAATCATGCAGATTCGAAAGAAACTATTTTTGATGTTCGGTCTCTGCGCACTTGCGCTGACAGCCAGTGCCCAGCAAGACCCCGTACTGCTCACCATCGACGACAACCCGGTGACGCTCTCGGAGTTCCTTTATTCCTATCGGAAGAACAACGCTGAAGGCGTGGTTGACAAGAAGAACCTGGAAGAATACATCGACCTCTTCGTCAACTACAAGCTCAAGGTGCAGGCCGCTTTGGACGCCAGGCTCGACACCCTCTCCTCATTCAGGGAGGAATATGCTTCCTACCGCGACCCGCAAATACTTCCTTCGATAGTCACCGACGCCGATGTGGAAACAGAAGCACAGCGCATTTATGCCGAGGCTAAGGAGCGTGCCGTTGCAGGCGGCGGGCTGGTGAAGCCTGCGCACATCGTGCTGGCACTCCCCCAGCAGGCAAAGCCCGAGCAAGGTGTCGTGGCAAAAGCCCGCATAGACTCCATCTACAGGGAACTGCAGGCAGGCAAGGACTTCGCCGAACTCGCCAACCTCCATTCCGACGACAGGGGTTCGGCAGCCAAGGGCGGCGAACTGCCGTGGCTGGAATCCACTCAGGTGTTCTCCGAATTCTCTTCCGTAGTGTGGAAACTGCAGAAAGACGAAGTGTCGGAACCTTTCCAGACGCCGGCCGGCTGGCACATCGCCAAAGTGCTCGACCGCTGCGACTATGTTCCATACGACTCCGTCAAGACGAACATTGTGCAGTTCATTGACCGCGTAGGTATCAAACAACAACTGTTTGACAAGAAACTTCAGGCTGTGGCAGAGCAACAGGGAAGTGACAAGGAGACAGTGCTGCGGCAGCAAATCGACGAGCTGACGAGCACAGATGCCGACCTGAAGAACCTGCTCCGGGAGTATCACGACGGACTGTTGCTCTTTGAAATCTCCAACCGTACCGTCTGGGAGAATACCGCCAGCGACGAACCGGCACTGCAAAAGTATTTCAAGGCACACAAGAAGCAGTACACCTGGGATCAGCCCCGCTTCAAGGGAATTGCCTACCATGTGAAGGACGCCGCCGATGTGAAGGCAGTGAAGAAGGCAGTGAAGGGGTCGCCCTTCGGGGAATGGAACGAAAAGCTGCGCACCACCTTCAATAACGACAGCATACTGCGCATCAGGGTGGAGAAAGGTTACTTCAAGAAGGGCGACAGCCCACTCGTGGACAGGGAGGTATTCGGACTCAACACCACAGTGAAAACAAATCCCGACTATCCCATCGATGCCGTTTTCGGGAAGTTGCTCAAGGCCCCCGTCGCACTGGAGGATGTCCGCCAGCAGGTGGTTTCCGACCTCCAGGAGGAAAGAGAAAAGGAATGGGTGAAACAACTCCGTCAGCAACACCGTGTGGTTGTCAACCAGGAAGTGCTCAGCTCAATCAAGGAATAACCAATAACAGCATATAAAAACAATGAAACATACATTCAAAGGGCTCGCCCTGCTGCTCATCGGCCTGCTGTCGGCAGGGATGATGGCAACCGCGCACAAGGCATCGCTCCAAGTCCTGCCTAATGATACAATCAGCACGATGCCCGATCATAGCATCGTCGACGAGGTGATATGGGTGGTTGGCGACGAACCAATCCTCAAGTCCGATGTGGAAGTGGTCAGACTCAGCGGCGAAATGGACGGACAGTCGTGGAGAGACAATCCCGACTGCGCCATTCCCGAGCAGATCGCAGTACAGAAACTCTATCTCCATCAGGCAGCCATCGACAGCATTGAGGTGAGCGAATCGGACATTAGCAGCAGCATCGACCGCCAGATAAACTACATGATACAGCAGGTGGGTGGCTCGAAGGAAAAGCTTGAGGAGTACATGCACAAGAGCGTTTCCCAAATCAGGCAGCAGATGCGCGACGACTTCAAGAATCAGCAACTCATCCAGCGCATGCGTGACAAACTGGTGGAGGATGTTACGGTTACGCCTGCCGAGGTCCGCAACCATTTCAAGGACCTGTCGCAGGACAGCATCCCCTTCGTACCCACCGAGGTGGAGGTGCAGATAATCACACTCCAGCCGAAAATCAGCCAGGAGGAAATCAACCGTGTGAAGAACCTGTTGCGTGAATACACCGAGCGTGTCACCAACGGCGAGACCACCTTCTCCACGCTTGCCCGCCTCTATTCCGAAGACCCAGGCTCGGCCCGCCAGGGAGGTGAACTCGGCTACACTGGCCGCGGCCTCCTGGACCCCGCCTTTGCCAATGTGGCGTTCAACCTGACGGACCCCAGCAAGATATCCAAAATCGTGGAAACGGAATTCGGCTACCATATCATCCAGCTTATCGACAAACGCGGCGACAAGGTGAATGTGCGCCACATACTACGCAAACCGGTCGTATCGGCCGAGGCTTTGGACACCGCAAGCATTAAGCTCGACTCCATAGCCAGCCTTATCCGCTCGGGTGAACAGACCTTCGAGCAGGCCGTTGCTTCCTTCAGCGACGACAAGGACACCCGCAACAACCATGGCCTCATGGCCTACAACGATGTGGAAAACGGGGTGCGCACCTCGAAATTCCAGATGAAAGACCTGCCCACGGAAGTGGCCCGGGAGGTGGAGAAACTCAATATAGGGGAAATCTCCAACGCATTCCAGATGGTGAACGACAAAGGTAAGAGCGTCTGTGCCATCATTAAACTGAAAAACAGGGTGGACGGACACCGCGCCACCATCACCGAAGACTTCCAGGTGATGAAGAATGTCGTGCTGGAAAAGAAGCGGAAGCAGGTGCTTCACGACTGGGTCGTGGAGAAAATAAAGCACACCTATGTCAGAATGAACGACCGCTACAAGAACTGTAATTTTGAATACGAGGGCTGGGTTAAATGAGTAGGAAGGGCAAACAGCGGAACAGTGCCTGGACACCGCGATTGGTGAGTGCCCTCGCCGTTTGTGTGCTTGGCCTTTCCGTGGCACAGTCGCACCTTGCCCCCAAGAAGAAAGGCAAGTCCAACGAGCGCGTCTATCTGGTGCATTCCGACGAACTGCGCTACGATGTGAACGGCCCTAACCCCGATGCGCAGATAGCAAAGGGACATGTGCAGTTCCGCCACCAGGGTGCCTATGTATGGTGCGACTCCGCCTATTTCTTCCAGGAATCCAATTCGCTGAAGGCTTTCGGACATGTCAGGTTCAAACAGGGCGACACCCTCTCGATGAGCTGCGACTATGCTCATTACGACGGCTTCTCGCAGATGCTGCAGGCACGCCGACATGTCGTCCTCCGACACCGTCAACAGGTGCTGAACACCGACAGCCTGAACTACGACCGCCTCTATGACAGTGCCTATTTCTTTGAAGGAGGCACGCTGACCGACGGCAACGACAAACTCGTGGCAGACTGGGGACAATATAATATGACCACCAGACAGGCTGAATTCTTCTTCAATGTGAAGATGCGTAGCGGCGACAACCTGATTGTTACCGACACACTCTACTACGACACCCGCTCACAACTGGCACATGTCCTGGGGAAAGGTTCGAAGATAACCTCCAAGGACAGTTCCGTCGATACGGAAGATGCCTACTACAACACCGGAACGAAACAGGCACAACTCTTCGGACGGTCTACGCTTGTGGACAAACAGCGCACCATAACCGGCGATAGCCTCTATTATGAGAAGGACGGCGATTCCTTCGGTTACGGCAATGTAATCTATGTGGACAACGAAAACAAGAACTCACTGATTTGCGACGAGCTTCACTACAACGAGGGTACAGGCTACGGCTATGCCACCAAGCGAGCCTTGCTAAAGGACTTCTCGCAGGGAGACACCCTCTATGCCCATGCCGATTCCATCAAGATAGAAACCTTCTACATCAATACAGACTCTGTTTACCGTAAGGTCCACTGCTTCGATAAGGTCAGGGCCTACCGCAATGATGTGCAGGCTGTCTGCGATTCTCTCGTGTTCAACTCGCAAGATTCCTGCATGACCATGTACAAAGACCCGATTGTGTGGAACGAAGGGCGCCAGTTGCTGGGCGAGAAAATACTTGTCTACATGAACGACTCCACCATCCGGCAGGCCGAAGTGATTGGACAGGCGCTCTCGGTGGAGTACATGCCGCAGTACGACCGCTACAATCAAATCTCATCCAAGGACATGCGGGCCTATTTCACCGACGGGAAACTGCGTCGGACGGAGGCCATGGGTAATGTCTGTACTATCTATTACCCCATCGATGAGAAGGATAGTACGCTCATGGGTATGAACTATCTGGAGACCGACACGCTCCGCATGTTCCTCTCCGAGCAGCGAAAACTGGAACGGATTCGCACCACCCGCTTCTCGGGTACAACATATCCGGTCAACCAAATACCCCCGGGTGCGGACAAACTGGAAAACTTTGCCTGGTTCGAAGGAATCAGACCCATCGACAAGGACGATATATTCAACTGGCGGGGCAAGTCGGATGACAAGAAACTGAAGATATTGCAGCGTCAGAAAGCACCACTGCAGTATTTGAACGAATAGGAATACATCGACAGCATGAGCGACATTATTCAGATATTACCCGACTCCGTGGCCAACCAGATTGCCGCAGGCGAGGTCATTCAGCGGCCGGCCAGCGTCATAAAGGAACTGGTGGAGAACGCCATTGACGCTGGTGCTACCTCCATAGAGGTCTCCGTGGTCGATGCCGGTCGCACCAGTATCCAGGTCATCGACAACGGAAAGGGC
>CALFJA010000076.1 GCA_937877605.1 uncultured Prevotellaceae bacterium
AGTCGGGAAGATTGGCACCATCTATGCTGTTCTTCTTAGGAGTCTTCTTTTTCATCGTTGCAGGAAGCATTTGGTTCTTGACTTAAAGGTTCGGGGGTATCAATGGGGGCATGACTGCCATTATTCTTTATCCATTTGATTAGTTCCTTCTTCTCAAAGAAGATGATTTTGCCACGCGGCTTGAAATGGGGAATCTCTCCATTGCAGGTGAGCTTGTAGAGAAGACTCTGGGAAATGTCAAGATACTGGCAGACTTCTTTCATGTTCAGAATGTCCTTGGTGGAATAGAGCGTATCTTCTATGGATTTGAAACGCTGGTTGATGATGTCCGGCTCAACCGTTTTCAATTCCTTGACCTGCATTTCCAGAAGTTCGATACGTTTCTCTAAATGTTCAATTTCCTTTTTTGCCATAGATTGTAAATATTTGATTAGGAATTTAGGGGTAGAAACCTCCTTGTGTGGCGAAAGCCAATACAAAGGTAGAGGCAGAAAGCGACGTTCCTCCAGATGGCAACTATATACGGAGATTTGTTTCGTGATTATATAGGTCGGTTTGTTTCTCTTGCTTGGTTTTGTTGGCCTTTTCATGCTTTTTTTGATTGTTGCTGATGTCACATCTGCATTTCAAGACAGTTTATTAAACCGATTCGGTACTTTTGGTATTATTTAGGCGTTTAGGCAACACTATTTTCATTATTTTTCTGTACCTTTGTGCCATGAATGAGAGAGTAGTGTTTAGAGGCAGAAGCCTTGCAAGATTCAATGACTGTTTCAAAAGTGATGATGATTGCTACAAGTATATCTCCTGTCTCAAATGGGACGGAGAAGAGTTCGTTTGCAAGAAATGCGGCAATACGCATTACTGCAAAGGGCATCTGCCTTATTCGCGTAGATGCACTCGCTGTAAATATGACGAAAGTCCGACCGCCGGAACCATGTTTGAGAAGCTGAAGTTTTCTGTTCACACGGCTTTCCACATCGTATTTGACTTGTGCCGGTTAGGGGATGGTGCTTCTTCCTCCATGCTCTCCAAGAAATATGGAATCAGGCAGAAAACCATCTGGGAGTTCAAACGGAAGATTCAACTGGCTCTGAATGGCCAACAAAATAGGCTTCTGACTGGAGCGGTTGTTTTGAATTCATTCTGTATTACAAAACAGGATGACACGCCTGAGGGGAAGGTCATTTGTGTGGCCGTCGAGGCACTTGGAAACGGCGAGATAGGAAAAGCTTATGGTCAGTTGATGGACTGTGCATCTGAAGATTGCATCCTGCTTTTCTTGGAGCAGCACATCAGCGTTGATGCCAAGGTGTATGTCAGTGAAGAAAGTATATATAGTCATCTCGTCACAAACTTCGACATCGAGATTGCTGAAGACAATTCGTTGCTGACCGTGTGCGACAAGCATCTGGCGGAACTAAGGTCTTGGCTTTACGGCAAGCATCGTCGCTTGTCAGTTGAACATATCCAGGGTTACTTGGATGAATACTACTATCGCTTCAACAGGCGCAACAACAGGGCTGCGTTGTTTGATGGCATCATTGGCTTGATGGCGCGAAACAGCCCTCTCAAACATTCTAAAAGCAAGCAAAAAGGCATACCAGACAGTGTGCCTGTATCATAAAAATTATCAACAACATCCAAATTCACAAAAAGAAGATGAAAAGGTTAAAGAAAAACCCTGCACTCTCTCTTTTTGTACCCATGCAGTGTATGCTGTGCAAAGAAAGCGGAGAACGAGCTGCCGGAAAATGAACTCTGGCAACTCTACCGTGCTGCCTATGAGCAGTACCAGTCTGAAATCCGCAACGGCGAGAAGGCGTATTCCCGCTATGTGAACGATTTCTATTATTACCACCTGCCATGCACGAGCAATCAGGAAACTGACATCAGGCTTCATGTCATGCGTGTGTGTGCCTTGAAGGAACTGTTGGAAGAACGCCGTGACCTTGTGGATGCCTTCTTCACAAAGGATTGCTTCAAGGAGAAGGACTGTCGAAGGATGGACGAACTGTTCAACACTGGCAAGAACCTCGATGAGCCGGAACATGTATATCTGGCTCATTTCAGTGAGGAACAGATACGGCTTATCACAAAGTTTGCAGAGACAACGAGCCTGTTCAAGCCTGCTGCTACTGAAGATGACATCAGGAACCTTTTTGAATGTCAGTTGCAACAGCCGCTGCAAGCGACTGTCAACAGACACGTTGCTTTATTCTTCGGCAAACTCCGTGAGCATGGCCTCCTTCCTCATTCCTGGCAGATGATTATGGAGGATTGCAGGTTGGTGGCTTCCTCGGCAACCAACAAGCCACTGCGGGCAAGTCAGCTGCGGTGCGGATTATCACAGGCAAGGTATGCGAATCTCCGTAAGAAGCCTAACTCAAACATCCTGGATGAAGAACTGGGGTTCTATGACACCTGCGAGACGTTCATCAACAGACTGAAAGAAAGCTTGTAAAATGCAAGCAATCTTACAAACTGCAAACAGAAGTGCTATATAACAACTATATACAAATTCCTATATAGTTGGCTTCTGCATACTTGTGATTATCAGGGGCTACCTTTGCAGACAGAATTGCGGAGGTAGCCCCTCCAATCAGATTAAATCATAAGGCATATGGACGATCATACAGAACTTCAATTTCTTGACAGGACGGTCACCTTCGACCAGTTCGTTGACTCTCTGGCGACGAAAGTTGCGCTGCGCATCCATCAGGTGGAGAAAGGGCAGCTCGAAATCAGTCAGGCACAAGCCTTCAGGATGTTCGGCAGGGCAGACGTAGAGAGATGGATAAAGAGCGGAAAGTTACAGCCGGTCAGAATATCTCCTGGCAAGAAACGGTATAGGCTCGTTGATCTACAGAAACTGGCAAGCATCCAGCAGAACTATCTTCTGTAAACAATCAAATCTTCTAAACGAAAGGAACTCAGATAAGGCGGCAAACCATATCTGAGTTCCTTTTTCTGTCTGTCAAAAGAGAAGCATCAAGAAACAAGACGCTGATACATCTGTGTGAGATTCTTATCCACGTTGGTAATCTTGAACTGGACGCGGACGTTGTGTATTTTCTTGGGAAGTTGAATGACGAGCTGGTCCATTATCTGGTCCACGTTCGTAAAGCCGGTGTCTTCCAGTTCACCGACCTTCTTACCCATCACATACGCCTCTGCATGGATATTGTTGTACTTAGATATTCTCTCAAAGGTTTTATCTTCTTTTTCTACATGCTTGGATTCCTTGTCGGTGAAGAAGATGAAATCAATCACTTTCTCATTGAGAAGCCAAGCCGGAGTATAGTCTATTTTCACATATACCTTGGCCATCTTGTGCATGGAGTGGTTCAAACCGAAGTCAACATCCGCCAAAGATGCTCCACACTCGTTCTGTGCAATGGTTGCCCAGCTATGACGGAAAGCATACAAGGATGCTCTGTAGCCAGGCTCCACCTTATCCCATATCTGCTTGATTCCTATATTTACATTCGCGCAGAAGGAGTCAGAGGTCGAAAGGCGGTCGTGGAAGTTGAACAGCCAAGGAGAACTTTCATTCTTTGAGAGATACTTATTAAAGGTGGGCTTCAGAAACTCTGGAACGCGCACCTCAAAGTAGCCTTTGTCAGAACGGCTGTTTCTTGTCTTCTGACGCTCATAGTGGAAAATACCGTTCACATACTGCTCCTTTCTGGCATTGAAGATGTCAACGGCATTCAGTCCGCACATGCAGAATGAAATCAAGGCTACGTCCTGACCAACCTCCATCAGGGGATTGGTGAACCGGCTTCTGTCAGGAATGACACTGAAGAACTTACGCAGCATACTTGCAGGAATGGCACGCTTTTCTGGGATGTCACTTCTTGGGATGACAACCTTACCCCAAGGGTTGTTTACTTTGTGAATGCCAAGTTCCTCATCGTTGAACTCTTTCAAGGCAGCCTTATAGACCTCACGAATACAAACAGGGTACTGCTCCTTGCTACGGGTAGTACCTGAAAGAGACTCTATCCATCGGTTAAGGAAAGCAGATGTAAGGCGTGAGAACTTGAGATTGTCTGTCTCGGCAAATTTCTCCATGTGCTGCAACGCCCACTTATAGTTGCGAGAGGTACGTTCTTGTCCTCTCTTAATCATCTTGTCAATGTGATTTCTCGCATAGTCAGAGAAAGACATATCCTTTCCGAAGTCCGAAACATAGGTTAACAGTTCATTGGCTGTCCAGTTAGACGTGTCAACTTGATTGAGGATAGTGTAGAACTTCTCAATCAAGATAGAAGTCTGTTGAATGACGAAAGGATCAATAATGTCTTTCTTGTCATCACTTAGTCCCTTGTCATTAACCATCCAAGAAGTTCTCAGGTAGGAGAACTGTCTGTTGTGAGTGAAGCGGATGTAAACATTGTACATCCCGTTCTTCATCTTTGACTTTACGATTGCTTTTAGTGTTGCCATTGCTGAAAATTAATTTAATGTTATTATTATGTACTTAATTGCCTTTTGAAATCGATTAGTGTAGAACTGTAATCTGGAAAACATCGAGATTTTTTTGGGAAACACGCGCCGATTTTTGGGAAACATTCAAATGTTTTGGGAAACACAAACGTGAAATTTGGGAAACATTTGCCCCATTTTTGGCAACTTATTCTGCATTTGGAACGTGCAGAATGTGTACAAAAATTTAAGGGCAAGTACCTGTTTCCCAGATACTTGCCCTTTATGTAGCTAATTTTCAGCATTTTTCGTCTATTCCTCGACGGCGGCCTGCGCCGCTGCAAGGCGTGCTATGGGCACACGATAAGGTGAACAACTTGCGTAATTAAGACCAATCCTTGCGCAGAACTTAACCGATGAAGGTTCACCACCATGCTCACCACAGATTCCCGTGCGGAGGTTCGGACGAACGGCACGGCCTTTTTCGACGGCCATCTTTACCAACTGCCCTACTCCGTGCTGGTCAAGCACCTGGAATGGATCAACCTTCAGAATTTTCTTCTCCAGATAGACAGGCAGGAATGAAGCGATGTCATCGCGGCTGTAGCCGAAAGTCATCTGGGTGAGGTCGTTGGTACCGAAGGAGAAATATTCTGCCTCGGTAGCAATGCGGTCGGCAGTGAGGGCAGCACGGGGTATCTCAATCATGGTTCCGATTTCGAACGGGATTTCAACGCCATACTCTGCAAAGACTTCCTTGGCGGTCTTCTCAATGATGGCCTTCTGCTGCTTGAACTCGTAGAGGATACCAATGAGCGGCACCATGATTTCGGGCTGCGGGTCCTTACCCTCCTGTTTGAGCTCGCAGGCGGCACTGAGGATGGCACGGGTCTGCATGGCCGTGATTTCGGGGAAGGTGATACCCAGACGGCAGCCGCGATGACCGAGCATCGGGTTGTTCTCTGCCAGGGAGTCTACACGGCGTTGGATGGTTTCAAGACTTACGCCCATTTCCTTTGCCATGGTTTCCTGTCCAGCCAAATCGTGGGGTACGAACTCATGGAGTGGCGGGTCGAGCAGGCGGATGTTGACGGGGCAACCGTCCATGGCCTCGAGGATACCCTTGAAGTCGGCCTTCTGATAAGGCAGCAACTTGGCCAAGGCCTTGGCGCGGTCTTCCGATGTCTCTGCCAGAATCATCTCACGCATGGCGATGATTTTCTGTCCTTCGAAGAACATGTGTTCGGTACGGGTCAGTCCAATGCCCTTTGCGCCGAAATTGCGTGCAATCTTCGCATCGTTGGGAGTATCGGCATTGGTGCGTACCTGAAGTTTGGCATACTTGTCGCAAAGTTCCATCAGTTCAAGGAACTCGGGTGTGAGGTCGGGAGCCTGTGTGGGTATCTCTCCGGCATAAACCTTTCCTGTGGTACCATTGAGCGAGATGAAGTCGCCTTCCTTATATACTACGCCGTCTATCTCAACGGTCTTCTTGTGGTAGTCGATGTTGAGTGCTCCTACTCCACTGACGCAGCACTTGCCCATACCGCGAGCCACCACGGCTGCATGGCTGGTCATACCGCCACGGGCGGTCAGGATGCCTTCGGCTGCGGCCATACCTGCAAGGTCTTCAGGAGAGGTCTCGATGCGGACGAGCACTACCCTATAGCCATCGTCGTGCCTTGCCTTTGCATCGTCGGCATGGAACACAATCTGTCCGCAGGCAGCACCTGGCGATGCCGGAAGTCCCTGTGCGATTGGCTCAGCCCTTTCAAGGGCAGCCTTGTCGAATACGGGATGGAGGAGTTCGTCGAGTTTGTTGGGCTCGCAGCGCATGATGGCGGTCTTCTCGTCGATTTCGCCCTCATGGAGCAAGTCGATGGCTATCTTCACCATGGCAGCACCTGTGCGTTTGCCGTTACGGGTCTGGAGGAACCAGAGCTTGCCTTCCTGTACTGTGAACTCCATGTCCTGCATGTCGTGATAGTGTTTCTCCAGATTTTCCTGAATTTGGTTCAGGCGGGCATAGATTTCGGGCATAGCCTCTTCCATGGACGGATATTTGGCGAGCCGCTCCTCTTCGGAAATTTCTGCCCGCTCGGCCCACCGCTGTGAACCGACTTTGGTAATCTGCTGTGGTGTACGGATACCGGCCACCACATCCTCGCCCTGTGCATTGACGAGGTACTCACCATTGAAGACATTCTCTCCGGTGGCGGCATTACGGCTGAAGCAAACACCTGTTGCCGAAGTGTCGCCCATGTTGCCGAACACCATTGCCATGACCGACACGGCGGTACCCCATTCGTCGGGTATGCCTTCCATCTTGCGGTAGAGGATGGCGCGTTCGTTCATCCAGCTGCGGAACACGGCGCAGATGGCACCCCAGAGCTGTTCAATTGGGTCACTGGGGAAGTCTTTGCCTGTGCGCTCCTTGATGGCCTGCTTGAAGAGGACAACGAGACGCTTAAGTTCGTCGACGCTGAGGTCCTTGTCAAGTTTTATTCCACGCTCGGCCTTCACCTTTTCGATGATTTCCTCGAACGGATCGATGTCTTCTTTCTTCACGGGTTTCATCTCCAGCACCACATCGCCGTACATTTGTACGAAGCGACGATAGGAGTCGTAGACGAAATGGGGGTTGTTGGTCTTGCGTACCATTCCCTCGGCCACCTCGTCGTTCAGGCCGAGGTTGAGGATGGTGTCCATCATACCTGGCATGGAAGCACGGGCGCCAGAACGGACAGATACGAGCAACGGGTTCACGGGATCGCCGAACCGGGAATCCATGAGCTGCTCAATGTGCTTAACGGCAGCCATGACATCGTCGTTCAGAAGTTCCATAATGCGCTCCTGACCTACTTCGTAGTATTCATTACAGCAATCGGTTGTGATGGTAAATCCTGGAGGAACCGGGACACCGATGAGGTTCATCTCGGCCAGATTGGCACCCTTGCCACCCAGTTCCGCACGCATTTTTGCATTACCTTCGGCCTTACCGTTACCAAAGGTATACACTCTTTTTTCACTCATAATTAGGTAAAGATATCTTTAAAAATTACACAATTTTATTAGGTTTGTGCAAAATTACAATCATTTTTCCGTTCGGCAAAATATTTATACAAGAAAAAATACGGGATTTTCCACACATTTCCAGTTTTTAATTTACATGCGGATAATTTGAAGATGGTGGAAGGCGGTTTCCTAAACCAGCGAAAAGTGAGCTATAGTTGCATGAGCAGCGACTCGTAGTTCTTCTGTTTGGTGGCATCCATAATCAGGAAAAGGTCGATGAGCCACCATATTCCGCAGCCGCCACCGGTAAGGAGTTTTCCCACGCCCAGCCCGATGTCGTTGAGCAGGAAGCGGTCAACGCCGAGCGTACCGGCAAAGATGGAGATGAGGAGCGAGATGGTAGGGTCTTTCAACTGGCTCAGCGTGATTTGGAGAGTGTTTTCATCCATCCCCTTGCTTTGAATCCGGGCAACTAGAGGATCGATTGACGCGAGCGGCAGCCGGTTGGCATAGATTGCCACAATCTGTCTGATTTTCTGTTCGTCCATAATGCTTTTATATGTTTAGAAGATTTCTCACCACAAACCACACACAGAAACCAACGATGTAGAACCACACCACATATTTGTTCTCTGCCCAGTGTCTCACCCTCTGCTGCCACTCTCCTTTCAGGAAGAAACTTTCTAAGATGAGGACCAGCAGATAGGGACCCGCAAGAAGGAAGAACCAATTAAAGCGCAATGCGGCAAGCACATCCCCCTGCAACAGGGCATGGGCGGCACGCTGGAAGCCGCAACCCGGACAACTCAGGCCTGTCAACAGCTTGATGGGGCACTTCGGCATCCACACGCTCTCGGCCGGGTCGACCAGCAGCAAGACTGCCAGTCCCACCAAGAAGAGCATACCGATGGCTATTCTTTTCACGCTGGCGGGCTAAAGGTTTCCGGAAAGTCCGGCAATGAAGGCAACGGCATAGATGCCAATGTAGATGACATACACCGCAAAGCCGACGGCAATACCTATCATACTCCACTTGTGCGCCTCGTTGGCAGCCATCTGTGCAGCCTGATATTGCTTCATATAGTACAGGCTGTCGACATTCGAAGCCTTTATCACTGCTACGAGACCTAATGGCAGGCAGCAGCAGACTGTCGTGAAGATGGCCAGGACCAGATTGCTGTCGGGTTTCAGCGGAGGCATTTCCTGGCGCGGGGCGTCCTGCGGCTGGGTGGTATTGGCATCCTGCTGTACAGGCTGCGGTTGAGTGTTCTGCTCGTTATAATTGTCCATTTCAGCTTATATGTTGTGTCTTTTCTCTTGGCAAAGATACGATTAAGCGAGCGAAAAGCAAAATAAACACTTTGTTTTTCCGAGTGTGAGTATCTTCAACGCCAGTTAGAGATACGATTAAACACTCGGCATAAAAGTTTTGTTTTTCCGAGCGTGAGTATCTTCAACGCCAGTTAGAGATACGATTAAGCGAGCGAAAAACAAAAATTAAAGGCTTGGTTTTTCATACCATCCCAAAGGGAACTGGGAAGGGTGTGACGCACGATGGATTCGACCCGATTTTCAAAAGAGGCCCAAACGCAGTGCATTTGAGCCCCAGATGCAACACGAAAGAGCCCCAAACGGAATGCGTTTGGGGCTCTTTCGGAAAGGGGTTGTAACAAACTGGTTGTCAGAATGTTGCAAAAGCAGGGGTCAAATACAGGTATAACCTCCGTCTACTGCGATGCTGACGCCGTTGACATAGGTGGATGCCGGCGATGAGAGGAAGATGGCTGTAGAGTCCAACTCGCCCTCCTTGCCATAGCGTTCCATGGGGATGGCACCCTTGGCGTACTCGCGGAACCAGTCAGTGTCGAGCGTATCCTTCGTCAACGGTGTCCAGAAGTAGCCCGGGCAAATGGCGTTGACGGTGATGCCATGCTTACCCCACTCTGCCGCCAGTGCCCGCGTGAGGTTCACCACGCCGCCCTTGGCAGCATGATAGGGCGATGCCGGAGCAATCTTGTTGCCAACAAGGCCGTACATGGAGGCAATGTTGATGATGCGGCCGTACTGCGCTGGTATCATAGCTTGCTTGGCAACGGCACGCGCCACCTTGAAAGTGCCGAAGAGATCGATTTTCATTTCGTGGTCGAACTGCTCGTCGGTGATATCCTCGGCAGGAGCAACCGCGCCCGTGCCCGCATTATTTATAAGGATGTCTATACGGCCGAAGTGCTTCATCACCTGTGCAACGGTGTCGTCAACCATCTGCGTATCGGTGATGTCACAGCGGATGGGAAGCACTTCCACGCCAAATTCGGCACGGAGTCCGGCAGCCACCTCTTCCAGTTTTTCCATACGGCGGGCAATCGGAACGATGGCACATCCCTGGTTGGCAAGTGCCCGTGCCATTTGCACTCCAAGGCCGCCGGAGCATCCGGTGACAACTGCCACCTGGCCGCTCAAGTCAAAATAGTTTTTCATAGGATTGAAGTTTTATTGGTTAAGAGAGTTGTTTTCACTATCCAAATGTAGCCTTTTCCACTTAACCGCCAAAGATTTTCGCAGGAATTAACATAAATTTCAACGATTCGTGAAATGTAACAGGATTGTAATACGCTTTTGTGTGGCACCAGAGCGGATTGCGGTATTTTTGCCACAACATTCAACCTCAACAACAATGACTATCTCACACGAATTCCTTTCCATTGCGTTCCGCCTCCTTGGGTCGCTCGCCATGCTCATGTTCGGCATGAAACTGATGAGCGAAACCCTGCAGAAGATGGCAGGTCCGCAACTGCGCCACATCCTGGGAGCCATGACCACCAACCGATTTACGGGCGTGCTGACCGGCCTGCTGGTGACAGCCGCCGTACAGTCGTCCACCGCAACCACCGTGATGACCGTCTCTTTCGTCAACGCCAGCCTGCTGACGCTGGCCCAGGCCATCAGTGTCATCATGGGAGCCAACATCGGTACCACGCTGACGGCATGGATCATGTCGGCCGGATTCTCCTTCAACATCACCAATTTCGTATGGCCCGCCTTCCTCGTCGGCATCTTCCTGATCTACCGGCAGGGCAAGGAAAACATCGGAATGTTCCTCTTCGGCATCTCGTTCATGTTCCTGGGACTGGGCACCCTGCGCCAGACCGGCATCGACATGAACATGGGTGAGAATCCAGCCGTACTGGCTTTCTTCGCCCATTTCGACCCCAACAGTTTCACCACTACCCTGCTCTTTCTCCTCATCGGAGGGGTGCTCACCATGTGCGTGCAGTCGTCGGCAGCCGTGATAGCCATCACCATGATACTCTGCTCGAGCGGAGCCATGCCCATCTATCAGGGTATCGCACTGGTACTGGGCGAGAACATCGGAACGACCGTCACCTCCAATCTGGCCGCACTTACCGCAAACACACAGGCAAGAAGGGCCGCCTTCGCCCACATTTTCTTCAACCTGTTCGGCGTGTGTTGGGTACTCATTGTTTTCCATCCGTTCATCAACATGGTATGCTCGCTGGTGGGATTCGACATCACGCTCCAGAAAGAGACCGCAACGCCCGAAGCCTTCATGGCAAACGCCGCCAAGCTGAGTTTCGTGCTGGCCGCCTTCCACACCTGCTTCAACCTCATCAACACCGGCGTGCTCGTCTGGTTCATCCCACAGATTGAGCGAATCGTTTGCCGGGTTATCAAGGGTAAGGGCAGGAAAGCCGGCAACGAGGAGGACGACCACGAGCCCGAACGGCTGAAATACATTGAGAGCGGCCTGATGAAGACACCGGAAATAGCCGTGATGCAGGCCCGCAAGGAAGTGGCACTGTTTGCCAGCCGCGTGGAGCGCATGTTCGAAATGGTGAAGAACCTGGTCCACGAAGCAGACAAGGAACAGTTTGCCACGCTGTTCAGCCGGATTGAAAAGTACGAAGGCATCACCGATAACATGGAGGCAGAGATTGCCACCTACCTCGAACAAGTAGGCGATGCGCACCTCTCGGACGAAACAAAGGCCAACATACGGGCCATGATGCGCGAGGTGAGCGAGCTGGAGAGCATCGGCGACTCCTGCTATAACATGGCACGCACCTGCCGGAGAAAATACGAAATGAATGTGGAGTTTACCCCCGTCCAACTGCAAAACATCGACGAGATGCAGGCTCTCGGCACACAGGCTCTCCAGGAAATGAGCCACTGCCTGACCGCAAGAAGGGAAGACATTGACTTCAAGCGCACGCTGGCGCTGGAGAACGACATCAACCAACTGCGGTCGGAACTGCGCGAACAGAACATTGTCGATGTGAACGAGCACCGCTATTCCTATGCCTGCGGCAGCATCTACTTCGACCTGATCGGCGAATGTGAGCGCATGTGCGACTACATTCTCAATGTGACCGAGGCCCGACTGGGCATCTGAAGGCAGGCTCCCATACCGGAAAACAAGATGAACAGCAATACAGTCTAACCCAAAACAATGAACAAGATGAAAAAGAAAAGCATTTTCCTCATGAGCCTTCTCCTTGGCCTTGCAGCGGCAACGACCGTTGCCTGCAGCAGCGACGACGAACTGAACGCCCCACCTGCCGTGGCAGCAACCTTCGAACTGATGTACCCGGGCATTGTTCCCCAATGGGAATTTGAGCAGAACATGTGGAATGCCGAGTTCCGCAAGGACAGCAGGGAAATGGAAGCCTGGTTCCAGACGGACGGCACCTGGGTGATGACCGAGACCGACATTGCCGTGACCGAGCTGCCCGCAGCCGTCGTGGCAGCCGTCAACGCCAACTATCCCGACTACGCTATCGACGATGCAGAATGGGTGGAAACACCCCTGCAGGATTATTTTGAGGTTGAACTGGACAGGAAAGGGCAACCCGATGTCCATCTGAAAATCACTGAAGAGGGCGTTATCCTTTAAAAAATTTTGTATCTTTGCACTTATGACAAGGCAAACAAAGATACTCGTAGTCGACGACGAGCAGGATTTATGTGAAATCTTGCTCGTCAATCTTAGCACAAAGGGCTATCAGGTGATTGCCGCCCACTCGGCCGAGGAGGCGCTGGAGAAAGACATTTCCGGCGTAGACCTCATCCTGCTGGATGTGATGATGGGCGGTATGTCGGGCTTTGAGATGGCCAAGTTGCTGAAAGGCAAGCAGGAAACGGCAGCCATCCCCATCGTATTCCTCACTGCCCGCGATGCCGAGAGCGACACGCTGGAAGGGTTCGACCTGGGCGCCGACGACTACATAGCCAAGCCCTTCTCCATCAAGGAAGTGCTAGCCAGGGTGCGTGCCGTGCTGAACAGGACGGCCGGCGAAGCCAGAAAACAGCTGCAAGGGGTACTGGCCTTTGGGCGACTCAGTGTCGATTGCGACAAGAAGACGGCAATGCTCGACGGCAAGGACATCTACCTGACCAAGACGGAGCTGGAACTGCTGCTGCTCTTCCTGAACAACGAGCAGGCGGTTTTCTCGCGGCAGGAACTCATGAAGAGGGTATGGCCGCAGGGAGTGATTGTCACCGACCGCACCATCGATGTGAACATTACCCGCCTGAGAAAGAAAATCGGTGTCTACGCCCAGTGCATCGTCACCCGGCAAGGCTATGGCTATGGGTTCGACCGAAGCCAACTTAAAGAACAAACACATGAAGAAACTTACTGAAGGGCAGAAGATGTTCATCAATGTCATGGCCATCTTCATTGTCTATGGCATCCTGTTCATCCTCTTCGAGGACTTCGACCGCTATAAGTTCCAGCCACTGAAAGACCCGTTCGACTGGCATCTGCTGTGGTTTTCAATCGCCATCTGGGGCACGCTTGCCTTCGTACTGCACCGCTATTCAAGACGAATGGACCAGCGCATCAGCCGCGAACAGGCCGAAAAGGAGAGCCAAATGCGCCGCGAACTGACGCAAAACATCTCGCACGAACTGAAAACGCCGGTGGCAAGTATCATGGGCTACACCGAGACACTGCTCGAAAACAACGACCTGCCGGCGGAAATGCAACGCCAGTTCATAGCCAAGTGCCATGCCCAAACGCAGCGGCTGAGCCATCTGCTGCAGGACATTTCCACGCTGAACCGCATGGACTATGCCGCCAACATGCTCGATATCGGGACGCTGAATGTCGCAGACATCATTAAAGAGGTAATTGCCGAGTCGACGCTCAAACTGCAACAAAAGGGGATGACCGTCAGACTCGACCTGCCGGAGGACATTACCATCCAAGGGAATGCCTCGCTCATCTACAGCATCTTCCGCAATCTGGTGGACAATGCGCTGAACTATGCCGGTGAGGGAACATCCCTGAAAATCAGTGCACAGGAACTGATTAGATACTGGAAGTTCACCGTAGGCGACAATGGCGTGGGTGTCCCGCAGGAACACCTGAGCCGGCTCTTCGAGCGTTTCTATCGCGTAGACAAGGGCAGAAGCCGCGAGATGGGCGGCACGGGACTGGGACTGGCCATCGTGAAGAATGCCGTGCAGGTGCACGGCGGCAGGATTACGGCAAGCAAGCCCAAGGAAGGCGGACTACAGTTCTGTTTCACCCTGAAGAAATAAAGGATATTTTTGTAACAAGATTTTACCAAACCGATTTTTAGTTTCCTTGCGAGAATGGTGATGGCCGGCGGCTGTCGCCATTTTTTGTTAAGCCGTTGTCAACCAGCACTTTGCAGAAATTGCACACCAACTGTCCCTTGTGCGGTTTCCGTTTGAGGCCCAAACGCAATGCAACTGAGCCCCAAACGGACGGCGAACGGGGCCCAAACACAATGCATTTGGGGCTCTTTTGAAAAACGACTGTTTTGAACCCGGAAATTGACAAAAATGTTTACCTTTGCCGAAAATTCCAGCAATATGACACGAAAGAAGAAAGCCCTGCCCCTGTTTGAACACATCACCATCACCGACATCGCCGCCGAAGGCAAGTCGCTGGTGCGCATCCCCGTGCCGGCGCACGACGGCCTGCCAGGAAGTCAGCTCGTAGTGTTCGTCCCCTTCTGCGTTCCCGGCGATGTGGTGGACATCCAAATAAGGAAAAAGAAGCACAGCTATGCCGAGGGAGAGGTGGTGCGCTTCCACCAGCTGAGCCCCGTCAGGGCCGTTCCGCCCTGCAAGCATTTCGGAATCTGCGGCGGATGCAAGTGGCAGAACCTGCCCTATGAGGAGCAGCTCAAGGCCAAGCAGCAACAGGTGTACGACCAGCTGACCCGCATCGGAAAGGTGGAACTGCCGGAATTCCGCCCCATCATGGGCTCACAGAAAATCTACGAATACCGTAACAAGCTGGACTTCGGCTGCAGCAACCGCCGATGGCTCACGAAAGAGGAAATTGGCAACGGCGAGCAAGGTATCGAAAACCGCAATGGAATAGGCTTCCACATCACCGGAGCGTTCGACAAAATCTACCCCATCGAGAAGTGCTGGCTCATGGACGACCTGCAAAACCAAATCAGGAACGAAATCTTCCGCTATGCCACCGGGCAGGAAATGACCTTCTTCGACCTGAAACAACAACACGGACTCCTCAGAGATGTCATGGTGCGCAACTCCAATACGGGCGAATGGCTGGTCCTGATTCAGTTCCATTTCGACCAGGAAGGTGACGAGGAAAAGGCACTAAAACTACTTGAACATATCGCATACAAATATCAGAAAATCACAGCATTACTCTATGTAAACAACCAAAAGTGCAACGATACATTCAACGATTTGGAACTGAAAGTGTTCAAGGGCAACGACCATATCTATGAAACCATGGGCGACCTCCGGTTCAAGGTCGGTGCGAAAAGCTTCTACCAGACCAACACCGACCAGGCTTACCACCTCTATTGCGTGGCCCGCGACTTTGCCAAACTCACCGGCAACGAACTCGTCTACGACCTCTACACAGGCACAGGCACCATCGCCAACTTCGTGGCCGGCAAGGCCCGGCAGGTCGTGGGGATTGAATATGTGCCCGAAGCCATTGAGGATGCCAAGATAAATTCCCAACTCAACCACATCGACAACACCATGTTCTACGCCGGAGACATGAAAGACATCCTCTCCGATGAGTTCATTGCGGAGCATGGCCGGCCCGATGTCATCATCACCGACCCACCCCGTGCCGGTATGCATCCCGATGTGGTGCAGACCATCCTCCGCGCAATGCCCGACAGAATTGTCTATGTCAGTTGCAACCCTGCCACCCAGGCTCGCGACCTCTCCCTGCTGGACGAGGCCTACAAGGTCACCGCCGTACAACCGGTCGATATGTTCCCGCACACGCCACATGTGGAAAATGTTGTACAACTGGAAAGGAGGTAATACACCATCCCGCCACACCTCCATCCAATCCGCCGCCAAGAAAAAGTCTGCTAAATTTGCACTTAATTAAATTATTTAATTTAACTTTGCACGGATTTTATAAAGAACAGATTATTAGGACTATGAAAAAGACACTCGTTTGCTTGCTTGCTGCACTGTTCGTGGCAAGCAGTGCGATGGCACAAGAAAAGAAAATTCAACTGCCCTCCTGGATCCAAGATGTCAAGTTAAGCGGTTACGGCATGCTGCAATATCAGGCCAGCAGCCAGAAGAACGCCAAGTCGAACACCTTCCAGCTCCGACTGGCTCGTATATCGCTCGACGGACGCATCGCCAACGACTTCTACTGGAAAGCACAAATACAGTTTAACGGCAACACGGCCAACCTCGGCAGTTCTCCCCGCGTGGTAGACCTGTTCGTGGAATGGCAGAAGCTCCCCTATCTCATGGTAAAGGTTGGACAGTTCAAGCGCCCCTTCACCTTCGAGAATCCCATGCATCCGATTGACCAAGGGTTCCTCGGATACAGCCAGAATGTCAATGCTTTGGCAGGATTCAGCGACAGGGCCGGCACACATGCCAGCAACGGCCGCGACATCGGTATCCAGCTGCAAGGCGACTTCCTGAAGGACAACAACGGCCGGGCCCTGCTCCACTACCAGGTGGGCGTATTCAACGGACAAGGCATCAACACCGGCGATGTAGACCAGCGCAAAGACCTCATCGGAGGCCTCTGGGTGATGCCCGTAAAAGGCATGCGCATCGGTGCCTTCGGCTGGACCGGTTCCTACGCTCGCAAGGGGACATGGACCGAAGTGAACAACATGGGCGTTGAAGAACAGAAAACCGGCACCCGCAGCCTGTCGCAGCGCCGCTACGCCATCTCGGGTGAATACAAGATAAACGACTGGACCTTCCGTTCGGAATACATCCACTCGACCGGACAAGCGTTCAAGACACGTTACCAGAAAGCCGAGAACGCCGCCGACTGCACCCTAGCCAGCAACGGCGACAAGGCAGACGGTGTGTATGCACTGACCATTGCACCTATCATTAAGAAGAAACTCTACGCCAAGGCACGCTATGACATGTACCGTTCGAACGGTGAATGGAACAGTGCAAAGACCCTCTATGAGATTGGCGCCAACTACCTCATCAGCAAAAACCTGCAAATCAATGCAGAAGTAGTCCGCGTTAACGACCGCTCTCTGGCCGAGCACGACTACAATATGGTAGACATCGAACTTGATTTCAGATTCTAATTAAACCTATAATTTAAGATTATGAACAACATTCCAACTGTATTTTGGCTTATTCCGATAGCCAGTATTGTAGCGCTTTCCATGGCCTACTACTTCTTCCGTACCATGATTAAGGCGGACGAAGGCACACCCAGAATGAAAGAGATTGCCAAATATGTCCGCGACGGCGCCATGGCGTATCTCAAACAGCAGTACAAAGTAGTGCTCATCGTATTTATCGTGCTGGCAGCACTGTTCGCTTTCATGGCGTATGTGCTCCATGCCCAGAACGAATGGGTGCCATTTGCCTTCCTCACCGGTGGTTTCTTCAGCGGTTTGGCAGGTTTCTTCGGCATGAAGACCGCCACCTATGCCAGCGGCCGTACGGCCAATGCTGCCCGCAAGAGCCTCGACAGCGGTTTGAAGATTGCCTTCCGTTCGGGTGCCGTGATGGGTCTTACCGTGGTAGGACTCGGCTTGCTCGACATTGCTATCTGGTTCATCGTGCTCAGCTACTTCTATGCTGACTCCGATGTCGCCCTCATTACCATTACGACAACCATGCTTACCTTCGGTATGGGTGCCTCTACTCAGGCCCTGTTTGCCCGTGTCGGCGGTGGTATCTACACCAAGGCAGCCGATGTTGGTGCCGACATCGTAGGCAAGGTTGAGGCAGACATTCCCGAAGACGACCCACGCAACCCTGCAACCATCGCCGACAATGTGGGCGACAATGTAGGTGATGTGGCCGGTATGGGTGCCGACCTCTACGAAAGTTACTGCGGTTCGATTCTTTCCACAGCCGCTCTCGGTGCTGCAGCCTTTGCAGGTGCCGGCGAAGCACAGTTGAAAGCCGTTATCGCTCCTATGCTGATAGCAGCCGTTGGCGTATTCCTCTCGCTCATCGGCATCTTCCTGGTACGCACAAAGGAAGGCGCAACCATGCGCGATTTGCTCAAGTCGCTGGCTTTGGGTACGAATGTCAGCGCCGTGCTGATTGCCGCTGCCACCTTCGCCATCCTCTACCTGCTCGGCATTGAAAACTGGCTCGGCCTGTCGTTCTCCGTTATCAGCGGCCTGGCAGCCGGTGTCATCATCGGCCAGGCAACCGAATACTACACCTCTCACAGTTACAAACCGACCCAGAAGATATCCGAAGCAGGCCAGACAGGCTCGGCAACCGTTATTATTAAGGGTATCGGTACCGGTATGATTTCGACCTGCATCCCCGTCATCACCATTGGTGTGGCCATCATGATGAGCTATCTCTGCGCAAACGGGTTCAACATGGAGATGAACGCCGAGGCCCTGGCACACGGTCTGTACGGTGTGGGCATCGCCGCAGTAGGTATGCTTTCCACTTTGGGTATCACCCTCGCGACCGACGCTTACGGTCCTATTGCCGACAATGCCGGTGGTAATGCCGAGATGAGCGAGTTGGGCGAAGAGGTTCGTCACCGCACGGACGCACTCGATGCACTGGGCAACACAACAGCCGCTACGGGCAAGGGATTTGCCATTGGTTCTGCAGCCCTGACCGCCCTGGCACTGCTTGCTTCCTATATTGAGGAAATCAAGATTGCCATGGAGCGTTCCGGAAAGACACTGACCAACCTTGCCGGCGACACCATCAGTGCCGCTCAGGCCACTATTCCCGACTTCATGAACTATTTCCAGGTTAACCTGATGAACCCGAAAGTGCTGGTTGGTGCCTTCATCGGTGCCATGGCAGCCTTCCTCTTCTGCGGTCTGACCATGGAAGCAGTGGGCCGTGCAGCCCAGAAGATGGTTGTTGAGGTACGCCGTCAGTTCAAGGAGATTGCAGGCATCCTGGAAGGGACCGGCACTCCCGACTACGGCCGCTGCGTGGAAATCTCCACCCGTGCTGCCCAGCATGAGATGATTTTCCCGTCAATCCTTGCCATCATCATCCCGATTATCGTTGGTTTGGTTCTCGGCGTGGCTGGTGTGCTTGGCCTGCTGGTTGGCGGATTGGCCGGTGGTTTCACCCTCGCCGTGTTCATGGCCAACGCAGGTGGTGCATGGGACAATGCCAAGAAGAATGTAGAAGAAGGCAACTTCGGCGGCAAGGGCTCCTTTGCTCACAAGGCAACCATCGTCGGCGACACCGTTGGCGACCCCTTCAAAGACACTTCCGGCCCATCGCTTAACATCCTAATCAAGCTCATGTCGATGGTAAGTATCGTCATGGCAGGTCTGACCATTGCATTTATCTAAAAACAAGAATAGAACTATGCAAGACGATTGGAAATTTGATCTTCGCAAGAATTCATCGCGCTCACTGAAGCAGGAGCACTTGGACGAAAGTGAGAAGTTCAAGAACTGGAACCTCCGCAACCGCCGTCGCCACAAGATAATCAAGCGGCTGACATGGCGCTGCCTCCTCTTCCTGGCCTTGCTACTGCCCTTCGTTGCCCTGATTCTATGGGTGATTGACTGATAGCGATGAACAAATAAGAGAAATCCCACTTGGAAATGTCCGAGTGGGATTTTTCATATCAGGGCGTTGTTGACGATATTCTCCAGATAGGGCGACACCTGCAGCCGGTAGCGGTCGGTATATTTTATACGCATTATCCGCCAGGGCTGCGGCTGTCTGGGCGTCAGTGCCAGTGCGACATGGCCCATGGTGCGGCGCAGGTTCATCTCCACACACGGATGAACCATGAAGGAATCCCCGGCCTGCGGATGGCTGACAATCATCATGTCAATGCCCAACGGCCCTACATAGTGGGGCGCTATGTGGCTGGAAATGAGGGTGATGATTTCATGGCGCAGGTGTTGCAGCAAGCCGCTGTCTACATATTGCCCCAGTTCCTTCGTCTTTTCCTCCTCCGTGGCAATGAGATTGCCGGTATAGGCTCCCCTGACGGTCTGGAAGAGCGAGAGCCCGAGGTATTCCACCCGGCGGTCGGCCGTGCATTCAAACTCCATGGCAAAGTCCCTCACCTTTTTATAATAAGGTTCCTGCATGACGGCTCCCTGCTGGCGTACTATATTCTCCGCCCATCGGCGCAGGGCACTGTCGTCGGCCCGTTCCACATAGCGCACTCCCCGTCCGCTTGAACTCCATGGCGACTTCAGCACGGTGTGAGGCTGCAAATGTGGGACCTTGCGGCAGCAGACGGCTTCGCCCAGCAGTTGCGGATGGCTCCGTACCAAGGGTGCGAGCAGGTGTTCCGCCGCCCACTGGCGACTGCTGAACTGCCGGTACAGTTCGATGTATTCGTCCGACGGCATGAGCCTTTCCTCCACGCCGTGCCGCAACAACTGCCGTCGGAGGCTCTTGTTCCAGCCCCACACGCAGATTTCGGACGGTTGGACATAGCTTCTGGAAAGTTCGTCGAAGGTCAGGTAGCGCACCTGATGCAGGTACTGTCCCATGTGGCGGGTGTACAAGGCCGTTGACTCGAGGTCGTCCACCAGCACCCAGTCGCCGTTCTCTGCCCACAGTGCGGGCAGGAAACCAAGGTCGGCACGCAGTTCTCGGCCGGCATGCGGGGCTGTATAGTTGGCCAGGTTGGCTGCAAGCGCCAGGTCATGGTCGGGATTGAATATGTGAAGTCTCATTCCTGTATACCTTGTTTTGCGGTGATGCCGTCTGACAACACTCCTCCACAAAGTTACGACTAAGCGGGCAAAGAGCAAAATAAATTTGTTTTTTCAAGTGCGGACAGTGTTCTTTTAAGCAATAAAATGTCAAGATAAATTACTGCACACTGCCGTTTGCTGACGCAAAATCCGGCTCCAAGGGCGAATATCCGGACAATCGACGGTAAAAGAACGGAAATGTCAAGCATTTTGCAAGTTGTTAGCACTCAACAAATTGCAGAAAAATGTCAGTTTTTCGCATTCAAACCATTTCCCAATTGCCGCCCAAACGCACTGCAAACGAGCCCCAGTTGCAAGCCGAAAGGACGGTTTTCGCATTTCAAAACACGGCAAACGGCTATGCAAGTGAGCCCCAAACGGAAAACCGTCATGTCGCGCACGGGCATAAACTGACCGAAAAATGCCCCGAATTTACATAAAAATGGTGTCTCTCCACCTGGTTGCGGAATTGCACACTTTTGGAAAATGTAAAGATTTTAGAAGAATTTTGCGTGCTGTCAGCCACCGCTGCAAAACGGATAAAAAGTGCAATGAAAACACCCATGCGGAAAAACAGCGGAACAGATGGGGGAAATAATAAAATTATTTGTATATTTGCAGTTGCTGCTTTCACTTACAGCCATTAACCCTCCTTCACATTCCATGTCCCTGCTCGACGCTTTCTATCGTACGCACGCCTACTTGATCCAGCACACACCGGCTGGTGTCAGGCGCATGCTCATGGACGAGATTGACTGGAACGACCGCCTCATCGGCATCAAGGGGACGCGCGGTGTGGGCAAGACCACCTTCCTCCTGCAATATGCCAAGGAGAAATTCCCGCTTGACGACCGCCAGTGTCTCTACATCAACATGAACAACTTCTACTTCCAGGGACGGGGCATTACGGCCTTTGCCGGCGAGTTTGTGAAACAAGGCGGGCGGGTGCTACTCATCGATCAGGTGTTCAAGGACCACAACTGGAGCCAGGAACTCCGGCAGTGCTACGACAGCTATCCGCAACTGAAGATTGTCTTCACCGGCTCCAGCGTGATGCGGCTGAAAGAGGAAAACCCGGAAATTGGCAAAATCGTCAAGAGTTACAACCTCAGAGGATTCTCCTTCCGCGAGTTCATCAACATAAAGACCGGCCTGCAACTGCCTGCCTACACCCTCGAAGAGATACTCCTCCGCAACGGCGAAATCCAACGCGAGATACTGTCAAGGGTCAGTCCCAAGCAGTATTTCCAGGACTACCTTCACCACGGTTTCTATCCCTTCTTCCAGGAGCAGCGCAACTATTCGGAAAATCTGCTTAAGACCATGAACATGATAACCGAGGTGGACATACTGCTCATCAAGCAAATCGAGCTGAAATACCTTCCCAAGATAAAGAAGCTCTTCTATCTGCTGGCCTGCAACGCATCGAAAACACCCAACATCAGCATCCTGGCAAGGGAAATCCAGACCAGCCGCGCCACCGTGATGAAGTACATCAAGTACCTTGCCGACGCCCGGCTCATCAACATTCTCTACCGCAACGAAGAGACCCTGCACAAGAAACCTGCACGCGTCATGCTCCACAACACCAACCTGATGTACGCAATCTACCCCATACAGGTGAAACAACAGGAAGTGATGCAAACCTTCATGCTCAATGCCCTCTGGGATAAGAACACCGTAAACAGCACCGAAAAGCCCGACACTTTCGTACTCAACAAGGACCGCCGGCTCATCATCTACGACGCACTCGGCAGCAAGCAACCCACACAGAAGGAAGACAACATTTACATCAGGTACAACACGGAAATCGGAAGAAACAACCACATACCTTTGTGGCTACTCGGATTTTTGTATTAAATTTGCAAGCAAATTAAATACCCAAGGCACACACACCATGAACAAAACAGCAAAAACCGCCCTCAAAGTTCTCCTTGGCGTCTTCGTGGCACTCATCCTCGTCATTGCCGGATGCGGAGCCTACATTTACTACGAGATAAACAAGAAGAACAAGGAACTCCAACTCGTCGAACAGCAGCACAGCAAAGGCACCCCCTTCGTCGACTTCGAAACCGAATACAACGGAAAGGTCGCCAAACTGTCCGACTATGTGGGCAAGGGGCAGTATACACTGGTCGACTTCTGGGCCTCGTGGTGCCCTCCCTGCCGCGCAGAGATACCCAACCTCATTGCCGCCCATAACAAGTATGCCGGCAAAGGACTCATCGTGTTGGGCGTAGCCGTTTCCGACGAACCAGCCGACACAGAGAAAGCCATCAAGGAACTGGGCATCAACTATCCCCAGATGATCAACGCAGGAAGCACACCTGCCGAACTCTACGGCATCAGCGGCATTCCACACATCATCCTCTTCGGACCCGACGGCAACATTGTCGAGCGCGGACTCCGCGGAGAACGCATCGAACAAAAACTCGCGGAAATATACCAATAACCCCTTTCACTACGCACTTTTCCCAGCAAGAAAATATAAATAGTAAAATCAGTAAATAGTAAATCGGTAAACTAATTAATCATTATGGCAAAAGTAAAGAAATTTATCACCTGTGATGGTAACGAAGCAGCCGCACACATCAGTTACATGTTTTCTGAAGTGGCTGCCATCTACCCCATCACTCCCTCTTCCCCCATGGCAGAACATGTAGACGAATGGGCTGCCCGCGGTCGTAAGAACCTCTTTGGCCAGACCGTCAGCGTACAGGAAATGCAGTCCGAAGGCGGTGCCGCCGGTGCACTGCACGGCGCATTGCAGGCTGGTGCACTGACCACAACATTCACCGCCTCGCAGGGATTGCTCCTCATGATTCCCAACATGTACAAGATTGCAGGCGAGATGCTGCCCTGCGTGTTCGATGTGTCGGCCCGCACACTGGCCAGCCATTCCCTCTGTATTTTCGGAGACCATCAGGATGTTATGGCCTGCCGGCAGACCGGTTTTGCCATGTTCTGCTCAGGTTCCGTACAGGAAGTGATGGACCTCACAGCCGTACCACATCTGGCAACGCTCAAGACCAACATTCCGTTCGTCAACTTCTTCGACGGATTCCGCACCTCACACGAATATCACAAGATTGAAATGATGGAGCAGGAAGACATTGAGAAACTGCTCGATCCCGACGACATCAAGCGCTTCCGCGACCGTGCACTATCGCCAGAACGCCCCGTCACACGCGGAACGGCCGAGAACCCCGAAACATTCTTCACGCACCGTGAGGCATGCAACAAGGCTTACGAGAATGTACCGGAGGTGGTTGAACACTATCTGGGCAAGATCAGCGAAATCACCGGACGCGAATACCACCTCTTCTCCTACTATGGCGCAGAGGACGCCGACCGCATCATCATCCTCATGGGCTCTGCTTCGGAAGCCGCACGCGAGGCTATCGACTATCTCAATGCACAAGGACAGAAGGTTGGTATGGTCAGCGTGCACCTCTATCGCCCATTCTCGGTGAAGCACCTCCTTGCAGCCGTGCCCAAGACCGTGAAACGCATTGCCGTACTCGACCGCACCAAAGAACCAGGTGCCGAGGGAGAGCCGCTATACCTCGATGTAAAGAGCGCCTTCTACGATGTAGACGACAAGCCGCTCATCGTCGGTGGACGCTACGGACTGGGCTCTGCCGACACCACACCGGCCAAGATCATTGCCGTTTTCAACAATCTCGCACTCAATGAGCCGAAAAACCACTTCACCGTTGGCATCGTCGACGATGTCACTTTCTCCTCCCTGCCAGAAGTAGAGGAAATACCCATGGGCGGAGCGGGCACCTTTGAGGCCAAGTTCTACGGCCTCGGAGCCGACGGTACGGTCGGGGCAAACAAGAACAGCGTTAAAATCATCGGCGACAACACCGACAAATATTGCCAGGCGTACTTCTCCTACGACTCGAAAAAGTCCGGCGGCTTCACCTGCTCCCATCTCCGATTCGGCGATACCCCCATTCGCTCCACCTATCTGGTGAACACACCTAACTTCGTCGCATGCCATGTGCAGGCCTATCTGAACATGTACGATGTCATCCGCGGCCTGCAGAAGAACGGAACATTCCTGCTCAATACCATCTTCGACGGCGAAGAGTTGGTCAACTTCATCCCGAACAGGGTGAAACGCTACTTCGCACAGAACAACATCACCGTCTACTACATCAACGCTACCAAGATAGCACAGGAGATTGGGCTGGGCAACCGCACCAACACCATTCTGCAGTCGGCATTCTTCCGCATCACAGGCGTTATCCCAGTGAACCTCGCCGTGGAGCAGATGAAGAAGTTCATCGTAAAATCTTACGGCAAGAAGGGCGAAGATGTGGTCAACATGAACTACGCTGCGGTTGATCGCGGCGGCGAATACAAGCAACTTGCCGTAGATCCGGCATGGGCCAGCCTTGCAGACGACGCCAAGGTGGAAGACGACGCCCCGGCATTCGTCAAGGAACTGGTACGCCCCATCAACGCACAGTCGGGCGACCTGCTGAAGGTAAGCGACTTTGTCAAGCACGATACGGTGGACGGCAGTTGGGAGAACGGCACTGCCGCATGGGAAAAGCGCGGCGTGGAAGCATTCGTACCGGTTTGGAACAAGGAAAACTGTATCCAGTGTAACAAGTGTGCCTATGTGTGTCCTCATGCAGCCATCCGCCCCTTTGTGCTCACCGATGAGGAACTGGCAGGCTTCAATGCCCTCGACACCATCGAGATGAAGGCTCCGGCCGCCATGAAAGGCATGCACTTCCGCATTGAGACTTCCGTACTCGACTGTCTCGGCTGCGGTAACTGCGCAGATGTTTGCCCGGGCAATCCGAAGCTGGGCAAGGCACTCTCCATGGTTCCGTTCAATCCGGACACCGACGAGATGAAGCAAGAGGCACGGAACTGGGACAAGCTCGTGCGCGATGTAAAGAGCAAACAAGACCTCGTCGACATCAAGGCCAATGTGAAGAACTCACAGTTTGCCACTCCGCTCTTCGAGTTCTCCGGTGCATGCTCCGGCTGCGGTGAGACTCCCTATGTGAAACTCATCAGCCAGTTGTTCGGCGACCGCGAGATGGTGGCCAACGCCACTGGCTGTTCTTCCATCTATTCGGCATCCATTCCCTCCACGCCTTACTGCAAGAACGAGAAAGGTCAGGGACCGGCGTTCGACAATTCGCTCTTCGAAGACTTCTGCGAGTTCGGCATGGGCATGGTGCTCGGTAACAAGAAGATGAAAGAGCGTGTGAGTATGTTGCTGCGCGAGGCTACTGCCGATGAGAATTGTCCCGCCGAGTTCAAGTCGCTGGCTGAGGAATGGATTGAAAAGCAGAACGATGCCGACGAAACCAAGCGTCTGGCTGCCCTGCTGAAGCCATTCATTGCAGGCGGTGCCGAAATCGGTTGTCCCCATTGCAAGGAACTGCAGACATTGGAACACTACCTGATTAAGCGCAGCCAGTGGATTATCGGTGGCGACGGTGCAAGCTACGACATCGGCTACGGCGGTCTCGACCATGTCATTGCATGCGGTGAGGATGTCAATCTGCTCGTGCTTGACACAGAGGTTTACTCCAATACTGGCGGACAGTCGTCGAAGGCTACCCCGCTGGGTGCCATTGCACAGTTTGCCGCACAAGGAAAGCGCATCCGCAAGAAGGACCTCGGTTTGATTGCAACCACCTACGGCTATGTCTATGTTGCCCAGGTGGCCATGGGTGCCGACAACGCACAATGCCTAAAAGCCATCCGCGAGGCAGAGGCTTATCCCGGACCGTCGCTCGTGATTGCCTACGCACCTTGCATCAACCACGGCCTGAAAATCAAGGGTGGTATGGGTCGCAGCCAGGCAGAAGAAGCTCGTGCAGTTGAGTGTGGCTACTGGCATCTGTGGCGCTACAACCCACAGTTGGCCGAAGAGGGCAAGAACCCGTTCTCACTCGACTCGAAGGAGCCGCAGTGGGAGAAGTTCCGCGACTTCCTCCTGGGCGAAGTACGCTATCTGTCTGTACAGAAAGCCTTCCCCAACGAGGCCGACGAACTCTTTGCCGAGGCCGAGCGCATGGCTAAACTGCGCTACCAAAGCTATGTTCGCAAGACAAAGGAAGACTGGACCGAACAGGTATAAAAGTCTGCCTGCTATCTAATATGAAAACCGCCCGAGGGTTAAAATCCTCGGGCGGTTTTTCTTTAGCGCAATAAGAGCTTTGTCTCTGCGTGGACTTCAGGCCTATCCTTCGCCATCGCCGTAGATGAATGCGCGGGCACCGCTCTCGTAGTCGAAGATTTCCTCGGGGAGGAAGAAGCGGCGCAACTCAATAGCTGCATTCTCCACGGAATCGGATGCATGGACAATGTTCTGCTGATTGCTCATTGAATAATCACCGCGAATAGTGCCGGGAGCGGCTAGCCGACCGTTGGTCACGCCCGTCATGGTGCGTACCACCTGTACGGCATCCACACCCTCGATGGCCAAGGCTACCACAGGCGAAGCCTGCATGGAGGCTGCCAGCGACGGGAAGAAAGGCTTGTCGACGAGATGGGCATAGTGTTCGCGCAGGATTTCATCGGACAACTGCATCATTTTCAAACCTGCAATGCGCAGTCCGCGGCGTTCAAAGCGATGCAGCACCTCACCGATGAGGTGGCGCTGAACGCAACTGGGTTTCAAAAGTACGAGTGTTTTTTCCATGGTTCCATGATTATGAGGTTCTTTGCAAAGGTAATTCTATTTCTTGAAACAACCAAACAAATGCCGATTCGTGACCCTCATATTCCGCCTCTGCAACAGGCGTTTTCCAAAAGAGGCCCAAACGCAATGCATTTGAGCCCCAAACAGCGTGCATTTGGGCGGCAGTTGGAATGCGTTTGAGCCCCAAATGAAAAATGCGCACCAAGCAGTTGGTGCGCATTTTTATAATATGCTGATATTCAGCCTGTTGCTTCCTTCAGCAAAATTCTCGGAATTTATTGTTTCAATGCCCTCATGGCGTTGAGCACACAGAGCACCATGACACCCACATCGGCAAAGGCCGCCATCCACATGGAGGCAAAACCGAGCACCGCCAGCAGCAGAACGAGGACCTTGATGCCTATGGCGAAGACAATGTTCTGCCCTGCTATGCGCAGCGTCTTACGGGCAACGGCCATGGCTGTGGCTATTTTCATCGGGTTGTCGTCCATGAGTACGACATCGGCCGCCTCGATGGCAGCATCGGAACCCAGTCCACCCATTGCCACGCCGACATCGGCCCGTGCCAGCACCGGAGCATCGTTGATACCGTCGCCAACGAAAGCCAGAGCCTGTCCGGCGGACAATTCTGCCTGCAAGCGCTCCACTTGGGTCACCTTTTCGTCGGGGAGGAGTCCGGCATGGTGCTCATCCACCCCAACAGCAGCGGCAACACTGTCGGCCACTTGAGCATGGTCGCCGGTGAGCATGACCGTCTTTCGCACGCCCTGCTCCTTGAGAAGCCGGATGGCTAAAGCAGCTTCGGGTTTTATCTGGTCGGTGATGACTATATGACCGGCATAGACACCATTGATGGCCACATGGACAATGGTGCCCGGATGGTGGCAGGGATGCCAGTCAACCTGCAACGCCTGCATCATCTTCTCATTGCCCACGCAGACCGTGTGCCCGTTCACATTGGCACGGATGCCCTGACCGGCAATCTCGGTAATGTCCTTCACGGCACAGTCGTCGGCCTCGTTGGGATAAGCCGCACGCAGCGAAAGGGCGATGGGATGGGTGCTGTGGCGCTCAACATGCGCGGCAAGGTGAAGGAGATGATGTTCGTCTATGCGTTCGGGATGGACGGCGCGGACCTTGAAGATCCCCTGGGTGAGCGTGCCTGTCTTGTCGAAAACAACGGTCTGCACCTTGGAGAGCACATCCAAATAGGTGGCACCCTTCACCAGAATGCCTTTTCTCGAAGCCCCGCCTATGCCTGCAAAGAAAGTGAGGGGAACACTGATGACCAGTGCACAGGGGCAGGACACCACCAGGAAGGTCAGGGCACGGCTGAGCCACAAGGAGAAACTGGCGGAATAACTGGCACTGAAGCATGGGAACAGGAATGCTACTAACAATGCCAGACACACCACCAGTGGGGTGTATACCCTTGCAAAGCGATGGATGAAAGTCTCGGCCTTCGATTTCTTCTCACCGGAATGTTCAACCAGTTGGATGATCCTGGCTACGGTGGACTCGGCATACGCCTTGGTGGTCCGTACCTTAATAAGTCCGGCAGCATTGATACAGCCCGACTGGACCTCGTCGCCCACAGTGATGTCTCGCGGCATCGACTCGCCCGTCAGCGCCATGGTGTTCATGCTGGAAGTGCCTTCCACGACGATTCCGTCGAGTGGTACTTTCTCTCCGGGCCGTATCTGGATAATACTTCCCACGGCAACGGCATCGGGTGAGACGGTGGTCAGGCCTTTGCCGTCGACCACGGTGGCGCTATCCGGGCGGATATCCATCAGGTGGGCAATGGAACGGCGGCTCTGTCCCTCGGCATAGTCCTCGAAGAGTTCGCCCACTTGAAAGAACAACATGACGAACACAGCCTCGGCAAAGGCGTTCTCCATGCCCGGCAGAAAACCGATGGAAAGTGCACCAATGGTGGCAATGGCCATGAGCAAGTGCTCGTTGAAAGGTTCGGCATGGGCTATTCCCTCAACCGCCTCGCTCAGGATATCGTAGGCTATGAGCAAGTAGGGAACCAGATAGAGCAGGAGCAATTGCCAAAGAGGGAGCGCACAGGTCTTTTCCACTACAATGCTGCCTACGAGCAGGACGGCAGTGATGACTACGCGGACAAGTTTGCCATTGATATGGCCGTGATGATCATCGTGATGATGCGTATGTTCTGACATAATACTATTGCTTTTAGAGTGATACTTACCTGTTTTCGGCAACAAAGTTAAGCAATAGTGAATGCAACCTGGTTGCAAAGTTATCTGCCTGCGCAATCCTGACAGACACCACGCAGGATATATGTCACCTCCGAGAGGGTGTAACCTTCAGGCAGAGACACCTGCGGAACGGCGATGTCGTCAAGGCAAAAGGTGTGTTGGCATCGCTCGCAGAAGAAATGAACATGGCGGTCGTCATCTACATCGCTGTGGCGTGAGAGACACAGTTCATAGCGCACACCATCTGCCCCACCCTCAATGGCATGTACCAAATGGCACTGACGGAAAAGGGTCAGGGCACGGAAAATGCTTGACTTGTCAACAGTGAGGAGGCGTTTCTCCAAATCACCGAGCGACAACGGTCGACCGGCTGCAGCCAACGCCTTGACAATGAGCAGGCGGTTGGCCGTGGGACGGATGGAGTGCTGCTCCAAAAGGGCTATGTATTGTGATGCTGACATATAACAAGGCAAAAGTAAGCAAAGTTGAGGACAGAGAAAAATCTATTGAATTGTTTTGTGTTAAAACATGCAAAAAAGTACAACATTTGAACGCATAGGCCGTTATTTCATCAACTAACTTTTCACATTTATACAAAAACCAAAACACATTAACATGAAAAAACTATTGATTGTATGCCTTGCTATGATTGCATTGGTGTTCGCCAGCTGTACTAAAGACAACAGCGAAGCCGCCATCGAGCAGGTAAAGAATGCCATTGAGCAGAAAGATGCCAATGTGCTGAAAGACGCTCTGAACAATGCCAGTGAAATGTTCCAGAAACTCGTTGCCGAGAATCCCGAGCAGGCAAAGTCGCTGTTCACCACCCTGCAGAATCTGCTGAAGGAAAATGCCGATAAAATCAAGGCCTTCGTAGGCGACAATGCCGCCGTAAACCTGGGACTTGCTGCATTTACCGAGACCTCGGCCGACGAAGCCATTGAGAATGTTCAGAAACTGTTCAACCAGAAAGAAGCCGTAGAAGGTGCCGTAGAAGAGGTGAAGGATGCTGCCGACAAAACCAAGGAAGCCATTGAGAATGCACCCGAAGCCGCAAAGGAAGCTGCCGAAAAAGCCGTTGAAGACACCAAGAACAAGGTCAACGAGAAGGTGAACCAGGAAGTGGACAACGCCAAGGCAAAAGCCAACGAGAACATTGACAAGGGCGTGAACGATGTAAAGAAGAAACTTGGTCTCTAAGCCTATCATTCCGATTGTAACAATATAAAAGAACGCACATGCGCATGCATGTGCGTTCTTTTATTATATGAGTACTGCTAACGATGGGATGTGCCTATCTGATTCGGTCGGCTGCCCTCACTAACCGCTCGTCGGCCAGAACACCACGACGGGCAAGGTAGAGCAAGACCACTGCAATGAAGGGAAGTCCCATGCCTGGTTTCAGGGCAAACACCGTACCCTCAATGCCTACAAGATAGCCGTAGACAAAATACAGGACATACCAGACTGCACAGAGAAAAATGGACGCTGAGCAGAGTTTGGCCTGCAGTTTCCTGTTCTTAAACAAGAAGATGGCCGCCAAGGCGATGATGCAGACAAGCACCAAGACCAGAAACAGCGGTGACGACTGGTGGAGAAAGGGTACCTGCAATGACGGATTCGTGGTGACAATGGCCAGGTTAAACATCGTGGCATCCACACCCATAGCCTCCGGATGGAACACGCCGACCGGCATGGTCAGGCACAGGCACAGCACCACTACTGCCAAGAAAAGGTAAATGGTTTGTATGCGTTGAATCATTTCGAAGGAAATTTGGGTTCAACAAACGGGATATGCTGTCTTTTCAAAGCTCCTCTTCCTGCTCTTTTGAAGGATCGCGATAGTAGATTTCATCCTCTATGAACTCCTCTGTTGCCAGCAGCGACGGTTTGGGAAGTTTCTCGTAGTAGCGGGAGATTTCTATTTGCTCACGGTTTTCGAAAACCTCTTCCAGCGTGTCGCTGTAGGAAGCGAACTCCTGCAGCTTCTTGTTCAGGTCCTGCTTGATTTCAGTTGAAATCTGGTTGGCACGCTTGCCGATAATTGCAACGCTCTCATAGATGTTGTCTGTGTCCTTGCAAAGGTCCATGATGTTGCGGGTAACGGTGTTGGTCGGGGCTTTTGATTTCTTGTAGTCCATGTTGTATCTTGTTTTTATAATTGTTCTTGATTTTCTGAATACGGTTAGTCCTTTGTAAATTCCTTGCAATGCTTGATGTAGCGCTCGGCAGTAGCGCGGTCCTTCGAGTCAGGATATTCGTTAATAAATCCATAGCACTCGTCTTCTGCATCCTGATAGCGCTCGAGTTTTTTCTCTTCAACGCTCTGTTGGGCCAATTCGTACTTGCTTTTCATAATCAGCACTGCGAAGTCTTCACGCATGGAGGTGTATGGATAGTCCTTCAGGGCATTCTGTGCGGTGATGATACAGGCCTCGTAATTGTTCCCGCCATTAGTGCAATTGCCGAAATACGAGCCCAAATCGTAATAGAGCTTGGCGGAATGGAGTTCCTTTTTCACCAGTTTATCCTGCAAGTCGAACAAACGCTGCTGTGCTGTCTGCTTCAACTTTGCATCTGGGAACAGGTCGAGATACTCCTGAAACGCAGCTATGGCAGATATGGTCTGCGACTGGTCAAGCCGCGGTTCCGGTGTCCCGTCAAACAAACTCTGTCCTACATAGAACTCGGCCATCTCCGCATAAGTACCTTTGGGATACGACTGATAGTATTTCTTGAAGGCCTGGGCGGCGTCCTCGTAGTTCTTTGTGCAGTATTGCGACATTGCAAGCATATAAAGGCACTCCTCACCGTTGTCCGTTCCCTTCTCATAGTGAACCAAGTCGGCAAGCAGCAGCATCGCACGCTGATATTTCCCCGTGGCAAAACATTGCTTGGCATACTCGTACTTGTAATTATAGTCGTTCGACTTCAGCACACGGTTGTACTCCTGTGCACAACCAGAGAGCATGAAAACAATTACGATCAGGGGAAGGATTGTTCTTTTCATACGCCTAATTTTGAATTGCAAAATTAAGAAGAAATACTTTATCGGCAAAGCGTTGATGCCGTTTTTAGCAAAAATTCAGTGATTTTTAAGCATCTTAAAGGGTTTTTCCGTAATTTTGCAATTCCATGGAATTCAAACTGACATCAACTTTTTCACCTACAGGCGACCAACCAGAAGCCATCAGGCAACTCTCCGACGGCATACGCCGGGGAGAAAGAGCACAGGTGTTACTCGGTGTGACCGGCTCAGGAAAGACCTTTACAATGGCAAATGTAATCGCCAATGCCGGCAAGCCTACCCTCATCCTGAGCCACAACAAGACACTTGCGGCACAACTCTATGAAGAAATGAAGGGTTTCTTCGCCGAAAACGCCGTGGAATACTATGTCTCCTACTACGACTATTACCAGCCCGAAGCGTACCTGCCCACCACCGACACCTACATAGAAAAGGACCTGGCCATCAACGACGACATCGACCGTCTCCGCCTTTCGGCCGTCTCCGCTCTACTCTCGGGACGGAAAGATGTGGTCGTCGTGGCATCGGTTTCCTGCATCTATGGCATGGGAGGACCAACCAGCATGGCCGACAGCGTCATCAGCATCCGAAAGGGAGAACTGCTCGACCGAAACAATTTCCTCCGAAAACTGGTCGATGCCCTCTATGTAAGAAACGACCTCGAACTGCAACGAGGCTATTTCCGTGTAAAGGGCGACACCGTCGATGTCGCAATGGCCTACAGCGAGAACATACTCCGCATCGTGTGGTGGGACAACGAGATCGAGAGCATTGAGGAACTCGACAGCCAAACCATGAAACGCGTCGGGCAATTCGAGCAATACCAAATCTATCCCGCCAACCTTTTCGTAACCTCAAAGGCACAGACCGAGCTGGCAATCAGGCAGATACAGGACGACCTCCAACTGCAAATTGCACACTTTGAAGAATTGAACGACCCCATCAAAGCGCAGCGAATAAAGGAACGGGTGGAGTACGATGTGGAAATGATTAAGGAACTTGGACACTGCAGCGGCATAGAAAACTACTCCCGCTATTTTGACGGACGCGAACCCGGACAACGGCCCTACTGCCTGCTCGACTTCTTTCCAAAAGACTATTTGCTCATCATCGATGAAAGCCATGTTTCCGTTCCACAGCTCAATGCAATGTTCGGAGGCGACAGGGCACGCAAGCAGAACCTCGTGGAATATGGGTTCCGGCTGCCGGCGGCATTCGACAACCGACCGCTAAGGTTCGAGGAGTTCCAGGAACTCATCCATCAGGTAATCTATGTGTCCGCCACACCGGCCGACTTCGAGTTGCAGGAAGCAGAAGGAGTGGTCGTCGAACAACTCATACGCCCCACAGGATTGCTCGATCCAGTCATCGAAGTGCGACCCACAGAAAACCAGATAGACGACCTAATGGAAGAAATTGTCCAACGAAGCGAGCACGAGGAACGCGTTTTGGTCACCACACTGACCAAGCGCATGGCGGAAGAACTGACCGAATACCTGTTGAACAACAATGTAAGAGCCAACTATATCCACAGCGATGTAGCCACACTCGACCGCGTCAAAATCATGAACGACCTCCGTATGGGAATCTTCGATGTACTCGTGGGTGTCAACCTGCTGCGCGAAGGACTCGACCTGCCGGAGGTTTCTCTCGTTGCCATACTCGATGCCGACAAGGAAGGATTCCTCCGCAGTCACCGGTCACTGACACAGACAGCCGGACGCGCCGCAAGAAACCTCAACGGAAAGGTCATCATGTATGCCGACTCCATCACGGAGAGCATGCGGCTGACCATTGAGGAAACCGAACGCAGAAGGGCAAAGCAGCTCAAATACAACGAGGAAAACGGCATTACACCGCAGCAGATTATCAAGGGCGTGAAAACTTCGCTACAAACAGTCAAACAACCAGACAACCAAACCACCAAACAACCAGACAACCAAACCACCAAACAACCAGACAACCAAACAACCAAACAACCAGACAACCAAACCACCAGACAACCAAACCACCAGAAATACAGCCCCGTCCCATCCGCTGCATCTGTTGCCCTTGCCGCCGACCCAATCGTACGGCAGATGACCAGGGAACAACTCAAAAAGAGCATCGACAACACCAGAAGGCTCATGGAAAATGCTGCCAAAGAACTCGATTTCATCCAGGCAGCACAATACCGCGACGAACTCCTTAAACTGGAAGAAATTCTCAATTCAAAATTCCAAACGGACTGAACCCCTCAACATCCACAAAGCGAAAAACATAGTTAAGCCCCTGGCTCTTCCTCCGGCACAACTCGCTACGCGCTTTGCACAGCAAAAAAACTACGGGCAGGCGACAACATCGGGAATCTCGGCAAAGGAAACAAAACCGTGTTTTACTTCCTTTGCGCTCACTGCTCCGTAGTTAAGGCTATCACCCTTTCCTCCGGCACGACTCGGCAGTGCTCAAACAAGTTTGGCACTGCGCTCGCTGCTCCGTGGCTAAGGCTCCGCCTTTTCCTCCGTCACGACTCGGCAGTGCTCAAACAAGTTTGGCACTGCGCTCGCTGCTCCGTCGGTTAAATAATCCTTATTCTGCTTTGTGGTTCTCCGAAAATCATTACCTTTGCAGAAAATCAACACATCGTTTTGCCATGAGAAAATATTGCACACTCATCCTTTTACTATTCTTTACAACCATACTTTGCGCACAATCCGTGACTGAACTGACGCCACAGCAGCGCCTGGAGAAGGCCAAGCGTGAGGCTGCCGAGGCCAAACTGGCCATCAAGGAGGCTAAAGCTGCTGCCAAAAATCAGGAAAAGGCACTTAAACAGCAGCAAAAAGATAACCAGAAAGCACAACGGCTGGAAGAGAAGATTGCCAAGAAAGAGGCTGAAGCACAGCGGCTGAAGGAGCAAGCCGAAAAAGAACGCCAGCGGCTGAACCAACAGCAGAGCACCCAACAAGCAGTTCCCACCATCCAGTATCAGCAGCCGGCCAAGGCAGAGGCTATCCCTGTTCCTCCCGTTCAGGAAAAGAAAGCTAAAGAGAAGGAAACCGTTGCCGAGGCTCCTGCTGCTGCCAACAATGGATGGACGGCACCAGTGGCATCCAACGCATCTGCACCGACAGAAAAATCGCAGGCCACTGCCGGACTGAACCGCAACGACGAGTACCTTCAAGGTGCAGTTCCTGAACTCGACGGAAAGGTAATCTTTACCCTGGAGCAAGACGCACCGGGCAAAAGTGCAGAACAGATTTACGACATCACCTATAGGTTCCTGGAACAACTGGCAAGCGATACTCATCAGCGAAAGAACGAGAATAGTGCCGTTGCACTCGTCAACAAGGAAGAGGGGAAAATCGTAGCCCGCCTGAACGAGTGGATTGTATTCTCCAGCAATGCGCTGTCGCTCGACCGCACAAAATTCAACTATGTCATCATGGCCACCTGTACCGACGGGCATCTGCACCTGACCATGGAACGACTGAACTACAACTACGAGGAAAACCGCTCGACAGGATTCCGCGCCACTGCCGAGGAACTCATTGCCGATAAGATTGCCCTGAACAAAAAAGGCGAACTGGTGAAACTCAACCGCCGCTTCCGTACGAAAACCATTGACCGCAAGAACGAGATTTTCAACCAACTTTCCGCACTCCTTAAATAAGCATACAACCATGGAAAACCGACCTCCCTTCCACTCTCGCCGGGCATCTGAACGGAATTCGTCCAACAACAACCTCCGAATCAGAAACATCCTCAACAGCATCTTCATCCTGGGAGCGCTGGTGGGAATGGGCGTTTATTTTTGGAAAGACCAGTTCATTGGTGGCATTATCATCATTGTGGCTATGGTATTTAAGTTCATTGAATGTTGTCTGCGATTTATCCACCGATGAAAAAATATCTTATCCTATTCCTCTGCGTTTGCCTTTTCGCCCCTGCCGTTGCACAAATCAACGAAATCGACAGAAACGACATCGGCCAAATCAATGCCGACGGCACCGTACTCACGAAGAAGCAGCTTCGACAGCAAGCTGACTCGCTGGGATCTAACAAGGAGATTCCCAAGGGGCTGAAAGTCTGGACGGTCGACAGCGACTTCGGGGACATCAGCGAAGCCGAGCCCGACACGCTCAGCCATCTCTTCATGAACACCATTTTCACCACGGGACTTTATGGCGAGTACAACACGACGGGCAACCTGGGCGCTCCCCGCCAGAACCGCATCTTCATCGATCGCGAGGAAGACGACGAGTTCATGTTTGTCAACCCATACAACTATGTCATCACTCCCATTGACCAGTTCCACTTCACCAACACGCTCTCCCCCTTTACCAACCTCTCGTTCAACACGGCAGGCGACCGCACGCAGGGCGAAGACCACTTCACGGGTAAGTTCGGCGTGAACGCAGGAAAGCGCCTCGGCATGGGATTCAACTTCGACTATCTCTATGGACGCGGCTACTATTCCAACCAGAACACCTCACACACCAACTACCAACTCTACGGCTCCTATCTGGGCGACCAGTACCAGGCCCACCTCCTCTTCTCGGCACTCCACCAGAAAGTGACCGAGAACGGCGGCCTCATCGACGACAACTACATCACCCACCCCGAACGGCTCGACAGCGAATACGAGTCGCTCGAAATTCCCGTCACGCTGGAGAAAAACTGGAACCGCAACGACAACCAGCACCTCTTCTTCACCCATCGCTACAGCCTTGGATTCCATCGGAAGGTTCGCATGAGCGAAGAAGAAATTGCGGCACGCAAGTTTGCCCAGGAGTCGAAGAAGGAAAACGATGCCTTAAAAGCCAAGGAGAACGCCGAGCGCAAGGCAAAGAAGGAGGGAAACACCTTCGACGAAGAAGAGTTTGAAAAGAACGCCGCAAAGTTGGAAGGCCGACCCGACGATGCCAAGGTGATAGGGGCAGAGCCTGTGCTCAAGCAACCAAGCGACACTACCCGCCTCTCCGTCGTGGCAGGCACCCAACCCGAAGAACTGGCTGCCGCACCGAAGGAGGAAAACGACACCACTTGGATGAAAACCGAGTATGTGCCGGTAACCAGTTTCATCCACACCCTCCAGTTCGACCACTACCGCCGCATCTACGAATCCTATGTATCGCCCGACAACTACTATCTGAACACCTACGATGTACAGGAAAAGCTCCAGCCTGATTCCGTCTACGACAAGACATCACACATCCGTCTCCGCAACACCTTTGCCGTTGCCCTGCTCGAAGGCTTCAACAAATGGGCCAAGGCTGGCCTGAAAATCTATGCCGCACACGAGTTCCGCCGATTCTCCCTTCCGGCAAGTGTCGGAACCACGAAGTTCACCGAGAACGCTCTCTTTGCCGGCGGTGTCATCAGCAAGCAGCAGGGACGCTTCCTCCACTACGATGTGCTTGCCGAAGTGGGACTGACCGGATCTGACGCCGGCATGCTCAACATCGAAGCCAACGCCGACATGAATTTCAACCTGTGGGGCGACACACTGCAGTTCGTGGGACGGGCATCCTTCCTGCGCGACACCCCCATGTTCTACCAGCGACACTACCAAGGACGACACATCTGGTGGGATCAGGAAGACATGGACAATTTCATCCACAGCCGCCTGCAGGCCGAACTGAACTACGAGAAGACCGACACACGGCTGCGCGTGGCATTCGACCAGATTAAGAACTACGCCTACTTTGCACAGTCCTACACCATCGGCGACAACAACGAGCGCATCAACTACGAAGTGCAGTCGCTGCAATGCCCCGACAACATAACGGTGTTCACCGTGTCGCTGGCGCAGAACTTCCGCCTGGGCATCGTCAACTGGGAAAACATCGTCACCTATCAGAAAAGCAGCAAAGAGGACATCCTGCCGCTGCCCGAGTTCAACATCTACAGCAACCTCTACCTGAAATTCAAGATTGCGAAGGTGCTCAAGTGCGATTTCGGTGCCGATGTGCGCTATTTCACCCGCTACTATGCCCCCGACTATGCTCCGTCCATCGGGCAGTTTGCCGTACAGGCAGGCGAAGAGAAGGTCAAAGTAGGAGGATACCCCATCGTCAACCTCTATGCCAACTTCCACCTGAAGCATACGCGTTTCTTCGTCATGTTCAGTCACATCAACGAAGGTCTCGGCAGCAAGAACTACTTCTTCACGCCGCACTACCCCCTCAACCAGCGTATCCTCCGCCTAGGCCTCAGCTGGAACTTCTTCAATTGACAGAGTACTCATCTTCTTGTCTACCCGTCAAAGAAACAACTGTTTTTCATTTGGGGCTCAAACGCACTACAACTTCCGCCCAAACGCAAGCCAAAAGGGGCTCTTTTGCAATGCAAGAGAGCCCCTTTTGGAATGTCGGTGCAGAGGAGTTTGTAAGCGACTGATTGTCAACTATTTGGCAGAAGTCATAAAAACAGCATCCAATCGAGCACTACACCCAGGGAGAAAAGCGCCCCATAGAGGAAGATGTTGCGGGCTGTTTCGCCGAGAATCTGGTTCAAGGCCCGCCCATGATTGATGCGGCACATGCGACGATAAGTGCACAAATGAACTGGCAGGTAGGCAAACGGCAACAGTGCGGCCAGCCAACGCCCATCGCGCAGGTAGAACAGCCCCATCAAACAGGGTACAACGCCCAACAAGGCATAGAGCATTTCGGCACGCCGCTGCCCCAGCCTGACCACGAGCGTCTGCTTTCCGGTACGCCGGTCGTTGCCGCGGTCACGATAGTTGTTCACCATCAGGAGTGTGTCTATGACTGCTCCGCATGCCAGCGAGGAACAAAAAACATCCATCGTGACGGTACCTGTCTGAATATAATAGGTCATGCAAACCGGCACTATTCCAAAGAAGACGAGCACCAACAAGTCGCCCAACCCCCAATAGGAGAAATGTGTGGTATAGAGTACGCAGAATACCACGCACAAGAGTCCCACGCCTATGAGCCACCATCCGCCCCAGCAGACGAGTGGCAGACCTATCAGGCACGCCAGCACAAGCGTAAATACTATGCCTCGACGCATGGCTTTCTCGGTTATCCACCCTTGTGCGCAAGCCCGTTTCGGTCCAAGACGCTGTTCATCATCCGTTCCACGCTTGAAATCGTAATAGTCGTTCACGAAGTTTGCGGCTATCTGCATCACAAAAGCAAACAGCAAACACAGTGCTGCAGCCGTCCAGTTGAACTCACGGAACAGCCAACCAGCAACCGGATGCAGGTCGTACCAAGCCAACGAAAGCCCCATCAAGACAGGTACTGCAGCTCCCGCCAAAGTTTTCGGGCGCGCTGCCAGCAACCATGCAAAACAAGAATTTTTCCTAACTTCCATACACAGAGGCATTGAGAAACAACCACAAAAATACGCTTTTCTCGTCATTATTTATTATTTTTGTACACGAAAATAACGCAACTCATGGCTGCCACCCCTACATTAGACCTCATGGAATTCGTCGAACGCGAGATTCTTCCACGCTACACACAGTTCGACCATGCCCACAACCTTGCCCATGTGAACAGCGTCATCCGCCGCTCCACGCAACTGGCTGCCCGTATCGGTGCCGACATCAACATGAGCTATGTGGTGGCTGCCTACCACGACCTCGGACTGGAGGGGCCTCGTGCCATCCACCACCTCACCAGCGGGAAGATACTCGCCGCCGACAACAGGCTCCGCCGATGGTTCTCGCCCCACCAGATTGAGATGATGCGGCAAGCTGTGGAGGACCACCGTGCATCGGCATCGCACGAACCACGGAACCTCTACGGAAAAATCGTGGCAGAGGCCGACCGGAACCTGGAACCAGAGACCGTCATCCGGCGCACCATCCAGTTCGGACTGGAGCACTACCCTAAGCTCCAAACAGAAGGACACTGGAGACGGTTTCTCCAGCACATGGACGAGAAATACTCCGTCAACGGATACATCAAACTTTGGCTATCGGGCTCTGACAACGAACAGCACCTGCGAGAATTGCGCCAACTGCTGGGCAACGAGCCTAAACTCAGGGAGGTCTTCGACCGGATATACAACGAGGAAACACGCAAGAAATGACTATTTAAGCCTGCGGCTTTTCTTTCATCACGACTCGGCAAAGAACTCTTTGCGCTCGCTACTCCGTCAGTTAAGGCTGTCGCCTTTTCCTCCGACGCGACTCGGCAGTGCTCAAACAAGTTTGACACTGCGCCCGCTGCTCCGTCAGTTTTTTCTACAAAAAAGATTGCCAAACGGATTATTTTTCGTACCTTCGCCAACAGAAAGACAAACGGCGGACAGTGGTTCGATAGGGATACTCATCAAATTATTTTACAAAAACCGAGAATGCATCCCATGCTAATGGCGGGCCATATAAACCTTCACAGAAGACTAAGTCGTACTGACCGGTGGATTACAAAGGCTGGGAGCGCTCAAAACTTATGTCACTCGGAGTTTTCATCACATCATCCTGTCCGCTTTTTTTTTAAATGAAACCCACCCTCTGTCCCCTCCCGAATAGTGGAGAGGAGGAAGATTTGTAAATAGTAAATAGTAAATCCGTAAATAAGTAAATCAAACTCATGTTCAGTGGTATCGTAGAAGAAATGGCACGAGTTGTCAGCATCCGTCACGAAGGGGGCAATGTCCACTTTGTACTTACCTGTTCGTTCGTCGGCGAGCTCTCCATTGACCAGAGCATTGCCCACAACGGCGTCTGCCTGACGGTCGTCAGCATAGAGAACGGCACCTATACCGTAACCGCCATGAAAGAGACATTGCTCCGCAGCAACCTCGGACAGCTCAAGGTCGGCGACAAGGTGAATGTGGAACGCTCCATGAAAATGAACGGCCGGCTGGACGGACACATCGTGCAGGGACATGTGGACCAAACCGCCCGATGCATCGGTATGCGCGATGCGGAAGGCAGTACCTATTTTACCTTTGAATATGCGTGCGACCGCGAGATGGCACGCCGAGGCTATTTCACTGTCGACAAAGGCAGCGTCACCGTCAACGGCGTTTCGCTCACAGTATGCGAACCAACCGACAACACCTTTACCGTGGCCATCATACCCTACACTCGGGAGGTGACCAACTTCTGCGACATGGCCGTCGGCACCGTCGTCAACATCGAGTTCGACATCCTCGGCAAGTATATCGCGCGCCTGAACGAATTTAAATAAACATCCAAACGCACACATCCGAAACACATAACCATCGCCATTTCCACTTCGTAATGGCGATTTTTCTTTGCCGTCCGGCGGTAAGAGAATAAACTTTTTCCCAGTTCATTCGTCTAAACAAACAGGAAACGCCCACAAGAAGCTTCTGGGCAACACCATCACACCGAGGAAGCAGAAAAACAACAACCTTTTGTTTCTTTGGCACTTTTATTTGTAACTTTGCACCAAAATAGCAAGAAAAGTATGAATGTCAAAGCAAAAACCCTCACACTGTTGCTTGTCCTCTGCTGCTGTGCATCCGAAGGCATGGCCAGGCAGTGGTCACTGAAAGAATGCATCGACTACGCACTGCAAAATAATATCGCCCTACAGAAGACCCGCCTGCAGCAACTCAGTGCGCAGGAAGACCTCCTGCAAAGCCAGGCCGCCCTCCTGCCGTCGCTCAACTTCGTTACATCCCACAACCTGACCTACCGCCCCTTTGCCGAAAGCGGCATGTCGACGGTGGCCAACGGCTATGTGCAGAATTCCGTCGACAAGGTCTATTACAACGGCACTTACGGCGTCAACGCCAACTGGACCGTCTGGAACGGCGGACAGAACCACAACCAAGTGAAGCTGAACAAACTCGCAACGATGCAGGCCCAGTTGGATTCTGCAACAACGGCGAACAGCATCCAGGAACAGATTGCCAACCTCTATGTCCAGATTCTCTACTCTGCTGAGGCCATCAAGGTGAACAAGGAAAGTCTGAAAACCTCGCAGCAGAACGAGGAAAGGGGACAGGTCATGTATAATGTAGGCTCCATGAGCCGTGCCGATCTGGCGCAACTGACCGCCCAGCGGGCACAAGACGAGTATGCCATCGTGGAGTCTGAGAGTGCCCTTCGCAACTACAAGCGGCAACTGAAGGAACTGCTACAACTCACAAACGAGGAAGACTTCGATGTGCTCATACCCGAGACCACCGACCAGATGGCGCTGGAGGAAATACCTTTGCTCAACAATGTCTACGCCGCCGCTCTCAACCACAGGCCTGAAATCCGCAATGCCCAGCTCGGAATAGAGAGCAGCGACCTCAACATCAAGATTGCAAAGGCATCCCGTCTGCCCTCCGTCGGACTCAGTGCAACCGCCGGAACCAACACCACTTCCATGAGCGACAACGCATGGGGAAAGCAGCTCAAGACCAACTTCGACATGGCTGCGGGCGTATCGGTAAGCATTCCCATCTTCGACAACCGGCAGGCAAAGACCGCCATCAACAAAGCCCAACTGCAGAAGGAAAGCTATCTGCTCGACCTCAAGGACCAGCAGACTTCGCTCTACTCCACCATTGAGAACTATTGGCTACAGGCTGTGACCAACCAAAGCAAGTTCATAGCCGCCCAGGCCAGTACAAAAAGCGCGCAGGAGAGCTACAACCTGCTGAGCGAACAGTTCCGTATGGGATTGAAGAACATCATAGAACTCATGAATGGCAAGGACAACCTGCTGCAGGCACAGCAGTCTGAGCTCCAGAGCAAGTACCTCACCATCCTCAACATCAACATGCTCCGCTTCTACCAGACCGGAGAACTGAAATGAATACGACAATAAACAAAACAAAAATAGCATCATGAAGAAATTGAACAAACGCTGGTACATTGGCATTGCCGTGGCCGTCATTGCCCTGCTTGTGCTACTGTTGGGTGGCAAGAAGAAAAAAAGCGAGGTAACCTTCACCACCGAAAAGGCCACCATCACTACCATCCAGAACAGCATCACCGCCACGGGCACCATCGAACCCGTCACCTCCGTCACCGTAGGTACACAGGTGTCGGGCATCGTCAGCAAGTTGTATGTCGACTACAACAGTGTCGTCCGCCGCGGACAAGTCATCGCCGAGCTCGACAAGACCAACCTGATGAGCCAGCTCAACACCGCCAAGGCCAACCTGTCGAGCGTGCAGAGTTCGCTCAACTACCAGGCAGCCAACTTCAAGCGCTACCAGGCACTCTACGAAAAGGGACTTGTCAGTGCCAACGAATACGAGACGGCACAGCTCAGCTACCGTCAGGCAAAGGAACAGGTGGCCTCTGCTCGCGAAGAAGTTCAGCGTGCACAGACCAACCTTGGCTATGCAACCATCACCTCACCTATTGACGGAATCGTGCTTTCCAAGTCGGTGGAGGAAGGACAAACCGTGGCTGCCAGTTTCTCCACCCCCGAACTCTTCAAGATTGCCCAGGACCTGACCAACATGCAGGTGGTGGCCGATATTGACGAGGCTGACATCGGCGGAGTGAAAGAAGGCCAGCGTGTTTCCTTCACGGTAGACGCTTTTCCCGACGACACATTCGAGGGCGTGGTCAAGCAGGTGCGCCAGGAGGCAACCACAGAGAGCAATGTAGTCACCTACGAAGTGATTATCTCGGCGCCCAACAACGACCTGAAACTAAAGCCGGGTCTTACCGCCAATGTCACCATCTTCACCCTCGAAAAGAGCAATGTGCTGGCAATACCCTCCAAGGCACTGCGCTTCTCACCTAACGAAGCCATCCTGAAAAAGGATGAGCGCATTGAAGACTGTGAGACAAAGGACAAGGTCTGGACCCGCGAAGGCAAGGTGTTCAAGGCCTACAAGGTGGAAACGGGCATCACCAACGGCGTTCTTACTGAAATTGTAGGCGGACTGAAGGAAGGCACCGAGGTGCTGACCGACTTCAATATGGAAAACAGCGGCAACGAGGATGCTGCCGGCCAGAACAGCAACCCCTTCATGCCCAAACCGCGGAACAACAAGAAAGAACAGAACAAAAAGTAGCATTCAATGAACGGCACACAGCAAACAGCCATACAGAAGCCCCAGCCTTTCAATGCCGAGGGCAAGCGGGTCGTGATTGAACTGCAAAATGTAAAGCGCTATTTCCAGGTGGGCAGCGAGACAGTCAAGGCCCTGCGTGGCGTAAGTTTCAAAATCTACGAAGGAGAGTTCGTCACCATTCAGGGCACATCCGGCTCGGGAAAGTCCACCCTGCTCAACCAGTTGGGTTGTCTCGACACGCCTACCAGCGGCGAGTACTTCCTCGACGGCACTCCCGTCCGCAATATGTCGAAGAACCAGCGGGCCCATCTCCGCAACCGGAAAATCGGCTTTGTATTCCAGAACTACAACCTGCTGGCCAAGACCACGGCCGTGGAGAATGTGGAACTCCCCCTGATGTACAACAGCGACTATTCGGCAAGCGATCGCCGCAAGGCCGCCATCAAGGCTTTGGAGGCCGTGGGCCTGGGCGACCGCCTCATGCACAAGTCCAACCAGATGTCCGGCGGACAGATGCAACGCGTGGCGATAGCCCGTGCCTTGGTCAATGAACCCGCCGTGCTGCTGGCCGACGAGGCTACGGGTAACCTCGACACACGCACCTCGTTCGAGATGCTGGTGCTCTTCCAGGAACTCTACATGCAGGGGCATACCATCATCTTCGTGACCCACAACCCCGAGATTGCCGAATATTCCAGCCGCAACATCAACCTGCGCGACGGCAAGATACGCGAAGACACCGTCAACAACAACATCAAATCGGCAGCCGAGGCACTCGCTGCGCTGCCTCAGCCACAAGACGACTAAGCACCTACCCCCGGCCCTCCCGAAGGGAAGGGAAACTTTATGAGAAAGAACGGGGGAATAAGTATAATTATAAAAAAGGAGACCCCATAAAGGTAACAAGACGCCCCTCCCCTCGGGAGGGAATGGGGGTAGGTAAATGAACATACTCAATCTATTCAAAGTAAGCCTAAAGGCCGTAGCCAACAACAAGATGCGCTCCTTTCTGAGCATGCTGGGCATCATCATCGGCGTAGCGGCTGTCATCATCATGATGTCCATCGGCCAGGGTTCGAAAGAGAGCATCCGACAGGAACTCTCCACCATGGGCACCAACCTGCTGACCATCCGGCCGGGTGCCGACATGCGAGGAGGTGTCCGCCAGGACCCATCCAGCATGCAGACGCTGAAGATGGCCGACTATCAGCGCATCATGCAGGAGAAGAAACTCATCACGAAAGTATCGCCAGAGGTCACTGCCAGCGGTCAGGCCATCTATGGGAACAACAACACGACCACCACGGTCTACGGTGAGTCGACCGACTACCTGGACATAAAGCAATGGAGCATCGAGGACGGTGAATGCTTCACCGAGGAGGATATAAAGAAAGCCGCCAAGGTTGTCGTTGTGGGAAAAACCATCGTCGACGAACTGTTCGGCGAAGGTGTCGATCCCATCGGCAAGACAATCCGCTTCAAAGCCATCCCCATGCGCATCGTCGGTGTGCTGAAATCAAAGGGCTACAACAGCTGGGGGATGGACCAGGACAATGTCATGATAGCCCCCTACACCACGGTGATGAAGCGCATCGCCGCCCAGACCTTCTTCTCGTCCATCAACTGTTCGGCCGTCACCGAGGAACTTTCCGACGATGCCATTGAGGAACTCACCGCACTGCTGCGCGACAACCACAAGTTGAAGGACGATGCCGACGACGACTTTACCATCCGCTCGCAGGCCGAAATGATGGAAACCATGTCGTCGACCATGGACACCGTGACATTGATTCTGGTAGTGGCAGCAGCGTTCTCCCTGCTTGTTGCGGGCATTGGCATCATGAACATCATGCTCGTAAGCGTGACAGAACGCACCAAGGAGATTGGCCTTCGCATGGCGGTAGGTGCCACGGGGGCGGTCATCTCGCTGCAGTTTCTCATCGAGTCGGTGCTTATCTCCGTCACGGGTGGACTGCTGGGCATCCTCTTCGGTGTGGGTGTCAGCGAACTGGTGGTGAAGAACATGGGCATGCCTGCCAGCGTTCCAGCCTGGTCGGTCTATGTTTCCTTCCTCGTCTGCGCCTTCATCGGCATTCTCTTCGGATACATACCGGCGCAGAAAGCCGCCAACATGGATCCCATCGAGGCCATAAGATACGAATAGACGCTTACAAACAGTCCGTCCTGAACCATAGGGGGACTGAAAGAATTAGCCTCAGACGCAATGTCCGGGGCTTTTTTGATGCCATTTTTTGTCAAGATTATTTACTGCACACTACTGAAGGAGATGAAGAAAACGGCCATTTTTTGCAACAAAACGGACATCCGGAAGGAAATATAGCCAATTTTACAACAACCTATAATTGACAGGAAACCAATAAGTTACAAGAATTTGTTCAATAAAATAATTTCTTCTGTTCTTCAAAAGGGGCTCAAACAGAACGCAAGTGAGGCTCTGTTGCATGACGAACGGATGGCTTTCAACGAACGAAACAAGCCAAACAGAAATGCAACTGAGCCCCGGTTGAAGAAGGGAAGCCTTGACGGGACACAATAATTGGGTGGAAAACAGATGGAAAACGCATAAGAAGCGACGGAAAAGGCCATTGCACACTTTTCCTTTTTGTAAGAATCTTTTACGAAAAATGCGTTTTCACTCCCCTGTCTGACAGCCCTGCAGGAGTTGCATGGGATTGGATATGAAGGTGGTAGCGCCATTTGCCAGCAGGGTCGTGCGGTCGCGGAATCCCCACAGCACGCTGACACAGGGCAGTCCGCTGTTGCGGGCCGTCTGCAGGTCTACATCGCTGTCGCCTATGTAGACAGCCGAGGATTTGTCGGCATGAAGCTCCAGGAGCACTTTCTCCACCATGTCGGGAGCCGGTTTGCAGCGCACACCTTCATGTTCGCCGACGGCAATGTCGACCACACCGGGGAAAAAACGGCCGCAGAGTTCCTGCGTGGCAGGCAGGAACTTGTTGCTGACCACCGCCGTCTGCCTGCCTTCACGCTTCAGGGCAGCCAACAGTTCGAGTACGCCCGGATAGGGAGCAGTATGGTCTTCGCCGTGTTCCAGATAGTGCTGTTTGAACAAACGGAAGACCTCTCCAAACCTCGGGTTGTCCGCTCCATCGGGAACGGCACGCTCGATAAGGCGCCGCACCCCGTTGCCCACAAACTGCCGGATTTCCTCCAGGCTCCGTTCGGGCAACTGTACCTGCCGCAAGGCATGGTTGGTGCTGAGATACAAATCCTCCAGCGTGTCTAACAGCGTCCCGTCAAGGTCGAATATATAAGTGCGGTATTGCTTCATCATGGGTGCGAAGATATGAAAAAAAAGAAAGACTTTCTTTTTACTCCATCCGTTTTTTCGTACTTTTGCCCGAGAATTCAAGCAAAAACGGAATGAACCTACCCAAACTTTCCAATACAATTAAATACAAGATACCTTTCCTCTTTTGTATTCTCTTGGTAGCAGGGCTGTGCTACGGCTTCTTCTTCGGCGACCTCTCGCGCAGGCAGGAGACCGTCTATCTCTATGTAGATGCCGACGACAATGTGGACTCCATCATCCACAAGCTGCGCCCCATCGCCCATAAAGTGCCTTGGAACGGGTTCAGCACCCTTGCCCGCCACAGCCATCTGCGCCACAACACTCATCCGGGACGCTATGCCGTGGAACCCGACATGGGGGCGCTCACACTCTTCCGGCACATACGGAGCGGCCTGCAAGAGCCCATAAAACTCACCATCCCCACCGTCAGGACCACCGACCGGCTGGCCGGCGCGCTCAGCAAGAAACTCATGCTCGACTCGCTCACCATCGCCGAAGCCCTGACCAATCCAGACACCTGCCGGAACTACGGACTGGACACCCTGAACATTATCGGTATGTTCCTGCCCTTCACCTACGAAGTCTACTGGACCGTCGACATGCATCAGCTGCTGCGACGCATGCAACACGAGAGCAATACATTCTGGAACAAGGCCCGGCAGGACAAGGCTGCCGCGCTCGGGCTCACCAGAGAGCAGGTAATCACCCTTGCCAGCATCGTCGACGAGGAAACAAACGCCACAAAGGAGAAAGCACGCATCGCCGGTCTCTACTATAACCGCCTGCAACGCAACATCCCACTACAGGCCGACCCCACCGTGAAATACGCCATGGGCAATTTCCAACTCCGCCGCATCTACAACTCCATGCTGCGCACCGACAGCCCGTACAACACCTACATGTACCGCGGACTGCCTCCAGGCCCGATACGCATACCGACCACCGAGGCCGTCGACGCCGTACTGGACATGGAGCGCCACAACTATCTCTACATGTGTGCGAGCCCTGAATTTGACGGCACACACCGCTTCGCAGAGAACTTTGCAGAACATCAGCGCAACGCACAGCAATACGCCAAGGCTCTCAACCAACGCGGCATCAAATAAGAAGAGGACTTGGAGAAACAGATATTTTTGCGTAATTTCGCCACACAATCAAACGATATAACTATGACTACTAATGAAATACCAACAGGTGAACAAAAGAAAAGCTTGAGTTTTGTAGAACAACTCGTTGCCGAAGACCTTGCAGAAGGCAAGAACGGCGGACGCATACAGACGCGCTTCCCGCCAGAACCCAACGGATTCCTCCACATCGGCCACGCCAAGGCCATCCTCATGGACTTCAATGTAGCCGAGGATTTCGGCGGAGTATGCAACCTGCGACTCGACGATACCAACCCGACAAAGGAGAACGACGAGTATGTACAGAACATACTGAACGACATCCAGTGGCTCGGGTGCAAGTGGGGAAATGTCTATTATGCTTCCGACTATTTCCAGCAACTGTGGGACTTTGCCATCTGGCTGATTGAGAACGGTCACGCCTATGTCGACGAACAGACCAGCGAACAGATTGCACAGCAAAAAGGAACACCCACCGAACCTGGACAGGAATCGCCCTACCGTAACCGCCCCGCAGAGGAAAGCCTCCGACTGTTTCGCCAAATGAACACACCCGAAGCCGTGGAAGGCTCCATGGTGCTGCGCGCAAAACTCGACATGGCCAACCCGAACATGCACTTCCGCGACCCCATCATCTACCGCATCATACATACCCCACACCACCGGACAGGCACTAAATGGCATGCCTATCCCATGTACGACTTCGCACACGGGCAAAGCGACTATTTCGAAGGGGTCACACACTCCATCTGCACCTTGGAATTCGTGCCGCATAGACCACTCTACGACAAGTTCATCGACCTGCTCAAGGAGATGCGCGGAGAGACTGACAACCTGCACGACAACCGCCCGCGGCAGATAGAATTTAACCGACTGAACCTGACCTACACCATGATGTCGAAACGCAAACTGCTGGCACTGGTACAGGAAAACTTCGTCAGCGGATGGGACGACCCACGCATGCCCACCGTCAGTGGTATGCGCCGCAGGGGATACTCACCCGAAAGCATACGGAAATTCATCGACTCAATTGGCTACACCAAGTTCGATGCACTCAACGATATGGCCTTGCTCGAGGCCGCCGTACGCGAGGACCTCAACCAAAGGGCCACACGCGTTTCGGCTGTGATCAATCCCGTGAAACTGGTCATCACCAACTACCCCGAAGGACAGACAGAGGAAATGGTAGCCGTGAACAATCCCGAGAATGAGGCAGAGGGCACACACACCATTACTTTCAGCCGTAATCTCTGGATTGAGCGCGAAGACTTCATGGAAGAAGCACCCAAGAAATTCTTCCGGATGTCGATTGGCAAGGAAGTACGCCTGAAAAACGCCTACATCGTCAAGTGCACCGGATGCACAAAAGACGCCGAAGGAAACATCGTGGAAATACAAGCCGAATACGACCCAACGAGCAAGAGTGGCATGCAAGGCGCCAACCGCAAGGTAAAGGGAACCCTGCACTGGGTCTCGGCCGACCACTGTAAGAAAGCAGAAGTACGCATCTACGACCGACTCTTCAATGTGGAGAATCCGTCGGCCGACGAACGCGACTTCCGCGAACTGCTCAACACCAACTCGCTCACCGTGCTCAACGAATGCTATGTTGAGGAGCTTGCCGCAAAAATGAAGCCAGGGCAATATCTCCAGTTCCAGCGCATCGGCTATTTCATGGCAGACATCAACAGCACCGAAAACCAACTCGTGTTCAACAAAACAGTCGGGCTCAAAGACAACTGGGCAAAACAGCGACAATAATCTCCACAAACAATGCAGATTATCAGTACACTGCTCAACAACCTGAACTACGGCACCATCTTCCTCCTCATGCTCATGGAAAGTACAGTGCTGCCCGTTCCTTCGGAACTCGTAGTCGCACCCGCAGCCTATCATGCCGCCGCCGGACACAGCAACATCTGCCTCGTCATCCTCTTTGCTACGCTGGGAGCCGACTGCGGAGCCACCATCAACTACCTGGGAGGATACTATCTGGGGCGTCCCATCATCTACCGGCTTGCCAACAGCCGATGGGGAAAAATGTGCCTGCTCAACCAGGAAAAACTCGAAAAAAGCGAGAACTATTTCAACAGACACGGTGCCGTTGCCACCATCACAGGAAGACTCCTCATTGGCATCCGACACCTCATCTCCATCCCCGCCGGACTTGCTAAGATGAACTACTGGCGGTTCCTGCTCTACACAACCATTGGCGCAGGAACATGGAACCTTATCCTGGCAGCACTGGGCTGGTACTTGCACACCATAGCGCCTGAAGACAAAATGAAAGAAAACATTATCCTCTATGGCGACTACCTGAAATATGGCCTCATTGCACTCGTGGCACTCGTGGCACTCGCCTTCTATGGGCGCCATCTATGGAAAAAGAAAAGCCGTAAAAACGACTAACGGTTAAGGCTACGCCTTTTCCTCCGTCGCGACTCGGCAAAGAGAAAGTCTTTTTGAGGCGGAGGGGGTAGGGGGGGGTATTTTTACTTTCTCTTTGCTCTCGCTGCTCCGTCGGTTCTTTACTGCGGCAATGCGCGTAGCGAGTCTTGGCTATTGGCTATCGCCTGCGCAATGTCCGAAGATAATCCTTTTGCGTATTGGTGATGCGGAAACTCTCTATCGCTTTCTGGATGGTTTTGTTGTGCACCCATAAATCCAGTTTGCCATCCTCAATCAGTCCGATGGCAGAATCCCATTGCTTTGCCAGTGCCGTGGCAAAATACCAGGCCTGCATCATCTTAATGTAGTATTCCTGACGAGAAACACTGGCCACCGTGTGCAGATATGCTACTCGGAACCGCTCGTTGAGGAAATACTCCATGAGCATGCGGATGCCAAACCGCACCGCATACTCATGCTCCGAATGCAGCCAACGGCCAATCCATGGAAGCAGCTCATCGGTATGACGGCGGAAAATGCGCGGCGAGATCTGATCACAAGTAGCCCAGTTGTCAACATAGGAGAGATAATAGTCTATCCTTTCAACGCAAAGTGTATAGTCTTTCATTTCCGAAAGGATGAAGGGATGAAGTTGCTTCTCCTCAAACCACGCATGTGGAAGGGATTCAAGAAAGTCCACGACATCAGGCCGGCAGGCTAATTCGCGCGCATACTTCCTTAAAATAGGAGTTTTGATGCCGTGTATGGATTCAGGAGGAAGCGTCGGAAATAACTTCGCCTGGAACATTGCATCATTGGCATTCGCATTCAGCAGAATCCAAGAGCGTATCTCATCGTGAATGGTTTGCATCATTACTTTTATTGACTGTAATGCAAAGATATTAAAAAATAACACTTTAGGATGTAATCATACCTCTTTGGAAGGGCAGTGAGGTCTTGCTTCTCGATAAAAGACACGAAAAGAGCGGAGAGATACCCGTCTTTGGTTTTCTCTCCGCTCTATATTTGTATCAACAAATACTACAGCAGGCTCTGACGATACCAGTCGAACAGCCGCTGCACGCCCTCCTCTATTTCCACTTTATGGGTCCATCCCAGTCGGTGGAGTTTTTCTACATCGATGAGCTTGCGCGGCGTCCCATCAGGTTTCGAAGCATCAAAAACAACTTCTCCAGTGAAGCCAACCGTCTTTACAATCAGTTCCGAGAGTTCACGGATAGTCAATTCCTTGCCTGTTCCGACATTGATGTGGCAGTTCCGGATTTCACCCAACGAAGGAATTGCTCCCCCACGGCCAGCCGACTCGTTGCGATCGACGATGCCATCGGCGCTTTGGCCGTAATGGACAGACGAATATTTCTCTATACCGATAATGTCGCTGAAGTCAACATTCAGCAGTACATGTACGCTGGCGTCGGCCATATCCTCACTCCAAAGGAACTCGCGCAGAGGAGTGCCGGTGCCCCACAGTTCCACACGATTGTCACAGATGCCGTATTTCTCCAATACCCGGCGGATATCCTGACGCGAAGCCGAACCGTCAATACCTTCCACCGGACGCTTGTTCATGTCGGTGCAGATGTCGTTCCACTTCACATCGTGAAGCAGTTTAGACAAGTAAATCTTGCGCATCATGGCCGGCATCACATGTGAATTCTCCAGATGGAAATTGTCGTTGGGACCATACAGATTGGTAGGCATCACAGCAATGTAGTTGGTTCCGTACTGAAGGTTGTAGCTTTCGCACATCTTCAGTCCGGCAATCTTTGCAATGGCATATTCCTCATTGGTGTATTCCAGCGGCGATGTGAGCAGCGCATCCTCCTTCATCGGCTGGGGGGCATTCTTCGGATAGATGCAGGTGGAACCCAGGAAGAGGAGTTTCTGCACATTGTGGGCATAAGCCTCGCTGATAACATTGCACTGCATCTTCATGTTTTGCATGATGAAGTCGGCACGATAGAGCGAGTTAGCCATGATTCCTCCCACGAAAGCAGCGGCCAAGACCACGGCATCGGGGCATTCCTCGTCGAAGAAGCGACGAACGGCGGCCTGGTCGGTGAGATCCAGTTCACGGTGGGTGCGCCCCACAAGGTTGTGATAGCCGCGCGATTCAAGGTTCTTCCAAATGGCCGAACCTACCAAGCCGCGATGTCCGGCTACATAAATCTTTGCATTCTTGCTTAACATCAGCCTTCCAGATTTGCTTTGAGATGCAACTTACGGACGAACCTCATGTCGTGATCCACCATTATCTTAACCAACTCGGGGAAAGAAGTCTTCTGCGGGTTCCATCCGAGTTTTGCCTTGGCCTTGGCAGGATTGCCCAGCAACTGGTCCACCTCGGCGGGACGGAAGTATTTCGGGTCGATTTCAACGATTACGCGATCGGTATTCTTGTCTACGCCTTTCTCGTCAATACCTTCCCCCTTCCATTCGAGCTCAATGCCCACATGGTGAAAGGCCAGTGTGGTAAACTCGCGTACGGTATGGTACTCACCTGTAGCAATGACAAAGTCGTCGGGCTCCGGCTGTTGCAAGATAAGCCACATGCATTCAATGTAGTCTTTTGCATATCCCCAGTCACGGAGGGAGTTGATGTTACCCAGATAAAGTTTGTCCTGGAAACCTTGAGCTATTCTGGCGGCAGCAAGCGTTATCTTACGGGTTACGAATGTTTCGCCGCGACGCTCGCTTTCATGGTTGAACAGGATTCCGTTGCAGCAATACATGCCGTAGCTCTCGCGATAATTCTTCATAATCCAGAAGCCGTACAGTTTGGCTACGGCATACGGGCTACGGGGATAGAACGGTGTAGTCTCGCTCTGCGGAACCTCCTGTACCTTTCCGTACAGTTCGGAGGTGGAAGCCTGATAGATGCGGCATTCCTTCTCCAAGCCACAGATGCGTACTGCCTCAAGCAGGCGCAGAACACCAACGGCATCAGTGTCGGCGGTGTATTCCGGCACATCAAAGCTCACCTTCACATGACTTTGGGCTGCCAAGTTGTATATTTCGGTGGGGCGCACCTCACCAATAATGCGTATAAGCGACGAAGAGTCAGTCATGTCGGCCCAATGCAGGTTCACAAGGCGAGCCTTCTTCATATCGCGCACCCATTCATCAAGATACAGATGCTCTATTCTTGCCGTATTAAACGATGAGCTGCGGCGCAACAAGCCATGCACCTCATAACCTTTTTCAATAAGGAATTCAGCCAGGTAGCTTCCATCCTGGCCTGTGATTCCTGTAATTAATGCTACTTTTCTCATATTATCTGGATTTGTTTAATCTTCTGAATATTGTCTGATTTTTTGTTCTTCACCCAAACTGCAGATGAGTAAGGTGTCGTCATTCTCTGCTACAATATAGCCGGTCAGGCCCTGAACCACCACTTTTTTCTCCTGTGTGGTGTGCACAATGCAGTTGTGTGAGTCCACCATCTTTATGTTTTGGCCAATAAGCGCATTCCCGTAAACATCGTGATGCGACTGCGCCAGCAAGCTTCCCCATGTTCCGAGGTCACTCCATCCGAAATCAGCGGGACATACATATATTTCCTCTGCCTGCTCCATGATGGCATAGTCTACTGAGATGTTCTCGCATTCGGGATAGAGACGGTCTATGGCTTCCTGCTCTTCCGGAGTGCCATAGAGCGGCAGCAATCCCTCAAAAATCCTGCTGATAGCTGGTTGATACACCCTGAAAGCGTTCACGATGGTTGAAACCTTCCACACAAAAATGCCCGCATTCCAAAAGAAATTGTCCTGCTTGATATATTCCTGAGCCGTGGCGAGATCTGGTTTTTCGCGAAACTTGTCCACTCTGAAGATTTCCTTGTCGCTGACAGCGGCCGCCGAAAGGTCGGCCTGAATGTATCCATAGCCCGTTTCCGGCCGTGTGGGCTTCATTCCCAGCGTGACAATAGCATCGCTCGAGGCTGTAAAGCGAAGGGTATTCCCTATTACGCGACGGAATTCAGCCTCGTCGGTCACGATGTGGTCGCTGGGAGTCACCACGATGTTGGCCTGAGGATTCTCATTCTTTATCCGCCAACTGACATATGCGATACAGGGAGCGGTGTTGCGACGGCAAGGTTCCAGCAGGATATGGCTGGCTGGCAAGTCGGGGAGTTGTTCACCGACTATTTCCCTGTATTGTTGGTTGGTTACCACCCAAACATTCTCCTTGGGAAACAAGTTTCCGAACCTTTTTACTGTCAGTTGCAACAAGGTCTTGCCCACGCCGAGGACATCGATAAACTGCTTTGGTTTCACAGTGGTACTCATCGGCCAAAAGCGGCTTCCTACCCCACCGGCCATAACAACCAAATGATTATTGTTGTTCATAACAATTGGAATTTACCGCAAATTTAACTGAAAAACAGTTTATTGCAAAATTCTATACTCTTTTTTTCGCCGTGATTATATTCGCGCAAGGCTGCTTTTGATCTGGAAACGAAGCCTGGCAACATCCCATTCGATTGGAAATATACAAAAAAAAGAGCAGAACACAGGCTCATCGTTTGACAGCACCGTGTTCTGCTCCTTTTAATCTCTTTCGTATGTTTCCCTACGAATTAAGCGAGGGCTACTTTGTTTTCTTCGTCTTTAATCTTACCTTCACGGAAGAGCCAGCCGAGACCGAGCAGAGTTTCCTTCTCAGAAATCTTAGCCAGTTTTGCGATTTCAGCTACGGTAAGGGCCTTACCAGCCTTGTTCAGGGTCTCGTAAACATCACCAGCGTTGAAACCTACGGTGATTGCATTGATAGTGAGGGTTGCTTTCTTGGCGGGAGCAGCCTTCTTGGCTGTTGCCTTAGCAGGAGCGGCTTTAGGAGCTGCTGCCTTTGTTGCTTTCTTTTCTGCCATAATGAATAAATAATTTGTTATCTGATTTCTTTTACCTATGAACTGCACCTCTGAAGGTCTTGTTCACTTTTAACGATGCAAATGTAATCAGTTCCGGAAAAACCTGTCAATAATTATTGATGGGAAATTCTATTTTTATTCATTTTCTTGACGCAGGTCAAGTCGTATCTGCAATTCATCCAACTGGCTGTCTTCCAACAGCGATGGTGCATCGAGCATAACATCGCGCCCGCTGGTATTCTTCGGGAAGGCAATGCAGTCGCGAATGGAGTCGAGCCCTGCCATAATGGCTACGAAGCGGTCGAGCCCGAATGCTAATCCTCCGTGAGGAGGCGCACCGTATTTGAAGGCATTGATAAGGAAGCCGAACTGAGCCTGGGCCCTCTCGGGCGTGAATCCGAGCAATTGGAACATCTTGGCTTGCAGCTGTCCATCGTGTATACGGATGCTTCCACCACCGACCTCTATGCCGTTGCAGACAAAGTCGTAGGCTAAGGCACGGGCGTTTTCGGGATGGCTGTCAAGCAGCGGTATGTCTTCCGGGTTGGGCATGGTAAACGGATGGTGCATGGCCATGAGGCGTTGTTCCTCGTCGCTCCACTCAAAGAGGGGGAAGTCGACAATCCACAGACATTCGAATCGGTTCTTGTCGCGCAGCCCGAGGCGGTCGCCCATCTCCAGGCGGAGGGTACTCAGTTGGGTGCGGGTCTTGTTCGGCTTATCGCCGCTGAGTATCAGGAGAAGATCACCCGGGGCGGCATTTGCCTTCTGCCGTACTTTTTCCCACACTTCGGGCGTGTAGAACTTATCGACGGATGACTTAACGGTACCATCAGCATTGAATTTGACATAGACCAGTCCCTTGGCACCAACCTGCGGGCGCTTCACAAAGTCAGTGAGTTCGTCCAGTTGCTTGCGGCTGTAGTCGGCACATCCTTTTGCCAGGATTCCACCGATGTAGTTGGCTTGGTTGAATACGGGAAAGAGTCCGGTCCCCTTGAGTTCGTCCATCAGTTCGACGAATTTCATGCCGAAACGCAGATCGGGCTTGTCGCTGCCATATTTCTCCATGGCTTCCCTCCAAGTCATTTGGCGCAGTTTTGCAGGCAGTTCGACACCCCTGATTTCTTTGAACAGGTGCCGTGCCAGATCCTCGAACACCTGGATGACATCCTGCTGTTCCACAAACGACATTTCACAGTCAATCTGTGTGAACTCAGGCTGCCGGTCGGCGCGCAGGTCTTCGTCGCGGAAGCATTTGGCAATCTGGAAATAACGGTCGAAGCCGCTGACCATGAGCAATTGCTTGAGCGTCTGTGGACTTTGCGGGAGCGCAAAGAACTGACCCGGATTCATACGCGAGGGAACGACAAAGTCGCGTGCGCCTTCCGGGGTACTGCCAATCAGTATAGGCGTTTCCACTTCGAGGAAGTTGCGCTCGTCGAGGAAGTTGCGTACGAGGATGGTCATCTTGTGACGCAGCTCGAGATTCTTCCTTACGACAGCCCTGCGGAGGTCCAGATAGCGATACTTCATGCGGATATCGTCGCCACCGTCGCTCTGATCTTCGATGGTGAACGGCGGAGTAAGGCTCTCGGAGAGTACGGTAAGTTCACCGACAATAATCTCTATGTCGCCTGTTGGCAACTTGTCGTTCTTACGCTCGCGCTCGCTGACCATGCCCTTTACCTGAATGCAGTATTCCCGTCCCAGACGGTTGGCCTGCTCGCAGAGATTTGCGTCGGTCTGTTCGTTAAACACCAATTGTGTCAGACCATAGCGGTCGCGAAGGTCGACAAAAGTCATGCCACCCAATTTTCTCACGCGCTGCACCCATCCGGCCAGAGTCACCTCTTTGTTTACATCCGACAGGCGGAGAGCGCCACAAGTATGTGTCCTGTACATATTTACTGTATTTTTATTGACTGTTTTTATTTAATTAGCCGCAAAAATACAAAAAAAAGTAAAAACATGCGGCATAGAATATTCCACATTTTACATTTTTATTACCTTTACCCCGGTTTTCAACCTGTAAGTATCAGAAATTAAAACAAGTAAGCCATATGAAAAGAGTATTTCTTTTTTGTCTTTTAGCCAGTGTTTTTGTTCTGGGCATGTCTGCTCAGACAACCGGTGCACAGATAAAGTTTGAGAAGAAAACGCACGATTTCGGCACTTTCAGCGAGAACGACGGCCTGCAAACCGTTGTCTTTCCCTTTACCAACGAAGGCGATGCCCCGTTGGTCATCCATCAGGCCATAGCCAGTTGTGGGTGTACGGTGGCAAGTTTCACAAAGACTCCCATCAAGCCGGGTGAAAGCGGTGAGGTAAAGGTCAGTTACGACGGTAAGGGTAAATGGCCTGGAGAATTCTCCAAGACCATCACAATCAAGACAAACGGGACCCCCGAGGCCGTGAAGCTCTACATCAAGGGCAACATGACGGTGGACAAATAGCCGGATGATTTTCTATTTTTCCGCCACGGGCAACACCCGATGGGCTGCCCGTCGTCTGGCAGAAGCCCTTGACGAGCGGTCCATCGACATGGCTACCTTCGATGTGGAAGGAACCACGGTCGCTCTCGGCGAGCACGAATCGCTGGGGTTCTGCTTTCCCGTGCATGGATGGCGACCGCCATTTCTCGTCCGGGACTTCATTGAAAGGCTGCACATCCGGACGGCACACCCTCCCTATGTATGGGCTGTGTGTACTGCCGGTGACACCATTGGCGAAACCATCGACATCCTATCGGCCGACTTGCAGGCGAGAGGTCTTCCATTGCAGGCCTCCTGTTCGCTGCTGATGCCGGAAGCATATGTTGGATTACCACTGATGGATGTCGACCCTCCTGAGAACGAGCGAAGGAAAATAAAGGCCGCCGTCAAGCAGCTGGAAGCCTTCATCCCTATGCTGAAGAACAGGCGGGAAGGCATTCACCAGCTGGTGCGCGGACGCTGGCCCCGCATCAATTCACGCCTGTTGGGGTACTTCTTTCTCCATCACCTCATCACTGACAAGCCTTTCCGCGTGGACAAATCAAAATGCATTCAATGCGGGTTGTGTGCCAAGGTATGCCCCGTGGGAAACATCTGTCTCACGGACGACAACCATCCGGAGTGGAAACACACAGGAAAGTGCCTCACCTGCTTTGCCTGCTATCATCACTGCCCGAAGCATGCCATTGAGTTCGGTCGCCGGACACGCCACAAGGGACAGTACCATTTCCCCGAACAGCAAGCTCAAGCAGAATAGCCGCGACAGGATTTACCTGTTGCGGCTATTCTGCTTTCATACAGTTCCACGACAAAGCTGGGGCTATTCAAATTTCATGGTCTTTGCAGGATGGATGAACGCTATGAAATGGCTGGGCAAAACCAGCACCAGCAGACAGGCTACGAGCGTAAGTGCATTCAGCAGCACCAGATAGAAGAAATTGATTTCCACCGGAAGCGTACTGACATAGTACACCTCGGGGTTCAGCTTCACCACTCCCATGAAATGCTGCAGCGCCAGCAGTGCCAACCCGATGGCATTGCCCCAGAGCAATCCTTTGCCGATGATGAGCACCGAGAGCCAGAGGAAGGTGTGGCGTATGGTTCTGTTGCGGGCTCCGAGAGCCTTCAGAACGCCAATCATCGAGGTTCGCTCCAGAATGATGATGAGCAGACCGCTGATCATGGTGACACCCGCCACGGCCACCATCAGTGCAAGGATGACCCAGACATTCATGTCAAGCAGGTCGAGCCAGTAGTATATCTGTGGGTTCAGTTCACGGACGGTGCGCGAAGAATAGGTGGCGCCATAGGCATCTTCCGTACGGTTCACCTTATTAATAATATAGGAGGAAACTTCCGGCAGGCGTCCTTCGTCGTCCAGACGGACTTCCGCTCCGAGCACTTGGCCGGTCTGCCAGCCATACAAGCGCTGCACGGTGTAGAGGTCGGTGAAGCACACATTATCATCGTATTGGCTCAGATGGGTGTTGTAGATGCCGGCTATGGTAAACCTGCGCGGGCGCACTCCTTTCTCGTCAATGAAATAGGCGAAGACCCGCTCCCCCGCTTTCAGGTGCAGCTTGCGCGCCATCGATGCCGAGACAACCAGCTGCGACTGGCTTTTCTCGTCGGAGAATACAGGCACCCGCCCCTCTTCCAGATGCTGGCTGATGAAAAGGCTGTCGAATTCCGGGCCAACACCCTTGAACATTACTCCGAGAAAATCGCTGTCGGTCTTGAGCAATCCCTGCTTGGTGGCAAACCGTTGCACATGGGCAACGCCGTCGATGTTAGCCAAGAGGAGCATCACCGAGTCGTTCATCTGTATGGGTTGGGGCTCACCTGTCTGCAAGGCGAGGAAGTCGCCCACCTGGACATGCCCGGCGAAGCCCGTAACCTTGTTGCGGATGGTATGCTTGAAGCCCAGCACGATGCCCACCGACACAATCATCACTGCCAGACCGATGGCCACGCCGGCAATGGAAATACGCACCGCAGGGCGCGAAACCCGTGCAGCGGTATCGCCGGTGGTACCTATCCGGAAGGCAAGGAAGCGCGACAGCATTTCGTTTCGGTTTTGTTTTGTCCGGTGCAAAGATAAGAATTTTTATGCCATCGCACAGCGGAAGAATTGTCTTTATTCAAAAAACACTTTATAAAATTATTTTAAATGTTTTTCTTACTTTTGCAGGACAAATCCAAAAACAAACATAAAAAAACGATACTCATGGAATCAAGAACAGCAAAATGGTTTGAAGTAAGAGTGAGCTACGAGAAGCAAATGGGCGAAGGCGAGCACGCCCACATGCCGGAGCTCTATGTCGTCGATGCCCTTACCTTCGGCGAAGCCGAGGAACGCGTCACGAAAGAGGTCATGCCCTTTGTCAACGGCAACTTCGAGGTGAAGGCCATCGCTCCCGCCGCCTACAGCGAAATATTCTTCAGCAACGATGCCTCGGAGAGTTTCTGGTACAAGGTGAAGCTGCAGTTCATCATCCTCGACGAGAAGTCGGGCAAGGAGAAGCGCGCCAACATCACCTATCTCGTACAGGCCGGCACGCTGAACGGAGCCGTCCGCAATGTGGAGGAAATCATGCAGGGCTCCATGCAGCAGTTTGCCATCGCCAACATCAGCGAGACCAAGGTGATGGATGTGTTTGTCCACCAAGCCTGACCTGCCGCCTCATGGAACCGATAGCAGCCCGTATAGAAGCCATCAGTCAATCGCTGCCGAAGGGTGTCACCCTGGTGGCGGTGAGCAAGTACCACACGGAGGATGCCATTGTCCAGGCCTACCAGACCGGACAGCGCATCTTCGGCGAGAGCCATGTACAGGAACTCCTGCCCAAGGCGGCACACTTGCCCGACGACATTGAGTGGCATTTCATCGGGCACCTCCAGACCAACAAGGTGAAATACATCGCACCGTTCGTCAGCCTCATCCATTCGGTCGACTCGCTCCGCCTCCTCCGGGAAATAGACCGGCAGGGCGCACGCTGCCAGCGCACCGTAGATGTGCTGCTGGAACTGCATGTGGCGCAGGAGGAGAGCAAGTTCGGGCTTACCGTTGAGGCCTGCCGGCAACTGCTCGCCCAGGGGGAATGGAAACAAATGAAGCATGTCCGCATCCGGGGGCTCATGACCATGGCGTCGTTTGTGGACGACGAGCAGCAGATAGCCCGCGAATTTGCAACCGCCAACCAATTCTGGGAGGAAGCGAAACTACGGTACTTTGCCGATGCACCCTGGTTCGACACGCGAAGCTGGGGCATGAGCGACGACTACGGAATAGCCCTCACGGAGGGTGCCAACATGGTGCGCATCGGGTCGGCCATATTCGGTCAACGGACCTATCCCGGACAGTGATTTTCCAAAAGGAGCCCAAACGCGTTCCGTTTGGGGCCAAAACGCAACCTAAAAGGGGCTCAGACGCATGCCGTTTGAGCCCCTTTTGCAATGAATTTCTAATGTTCTGATTATCAAATACATAGGAAAGTGCATTACTATAAGGTGTAAATTATTGCACATTTTATTTGTCCGTGTGCAGAAAAGATGTTAACTTTGCACAGAATTTAAGAAAATGTGCATTCGCGTGTACATCTTATCTATTTATAATACTATAGGAAAATGCTGGAAATACCGAGTTTTAATGCGCTCATAGAAGAGAGCATTATCAAGAATTGGGACCTCAATGCCATTACCGATTACAAAGGTGCCACGCTACAATACCACGATGTAGCCCGTAAAATAGAGAAACTTCACATTCTTTTCGAGAACAGCGGCGTAGTCAAGGGCGACCGAATCGCACTCTGCGGACGCAACAGTTCCAACTGGGCCGTGGCCTTCCTCGCCACCCTCACCTACGGAGCCGTGGCCGTGCCGGTGCTCCACGAGTTCACCGCCGACCAGATACACAACATCGTCAACCACAGCGAGGCACGCATCCTCTTCGTAGGCGATGTCGTGGCAAAGACCATCAATCCCGAAGCCATGCCCAACCTGGAGGGCATCATCAACATTCCCGACTACTCGCTGCTCATCTCCCGCTCGGAGAAACTCACCTATGCGCGCGAGAACCTCAATGCCATGTTCGGGCAGAAATACCCCAAGTTCTTCCGCAAGGAGCACATCAGCTACTACAAGGAAGAGTCGCCCGAAGAACTGGCACTCATCAACTACACCAGCGGAACGACGGGATTCTCCAAGGGAGTGATGCTCCCCTACCGCGCACTCTGGAGCAACGCCGACTTCGCCCGCACCGTGATGAGCGAGCACCTGCACCGCGGCGACGGAGTGATTAGCATCCTCCCCATGGCACACATGTACGGGATGTCGTTCGAATTCATGTACGAATTCCTTGCCGGATGCCACATCTACTACCTCTCGCGCGTCCCGACACCCAGCATCATCGCACAGGCTTTCGCAGAAATCAAGCCGAAAATCATCATCGCCGTGCCGCTGGTCATCGAGAAAATCATCAAGAAACGCGTCTTCCCAATGATACAGAACAATGTGATGCGCCTGCTGCTGAACATGCCGGTGGTGAACAAGAAAGTGAACCAACGCATCTGCCAGCAGGTGCGCGAGGCCTTCGGAGGGCAGTTCTACGAGATTATCGTGGGCGGAGCAGCCTTCAGCCAGGAAGTGGAAACCTTCCTCAAGCGCATTGAATTCCCCTACACCGTAGGCTTCGGCGCCACCGAATGCGGCCCCATCATCTGCTACTCCGACTGGGAAACCTTCGCTAAGGGAAGCTGCGGACGCGCTGCCATTCACATGGAGGTGAAAATCGACAGTCCCGACCCGGCCAACATACCGGGCGAAATCCTCACAAAGGGACTGAATGTGATGCTCGGCTATTTCAAGAACGAAGAGGCCACGGCCGCTGCCTTGCCCGGTGACGGATGGTTCCACACGGGCGACCTCGGCACAATGGACGACGAAGGAAATGTCTTCATCAAGGGACGCTCGAAGAACATGCTGCTCGGCCCCAGCGGACAAAACATCTATCCGGAGGAAATTGAAGACCAGCTCAACTCCATGGCACTGGTCAACGAGAGCCTCGTCATCCAGCAGGACAACAAGCTGATAGGACTGGTCTACCCCGACTACGACGAAGCCAAGAACCTGGGATTCACCACCGAAGACCTGACCAACATCATGGAGCAGAACCGTGAAACCCTGAATGCCCAGCTGCCGGCCTACTCCAAGATTGCAGCCATACGCCTGCAGGCCGAGGAATTCGAGAAAACACCGAAGAAGAGCATCAAGCGTTTCCTCTATCAACCCTGATATCAAACGGAAAGAAGAAACCACCTCACGCAAACGGAGGTGGTTTTTTTGTCCCTTGTGTAGTTTTTCAACAGCCATCTGCGTCATACATACAGAAAAAACAACGGAAAAAGAAAGAATGGATCCAAAAGAAAGAGATTTCATTGAAATCGTAAAAAGCCAGAAAAGCACCATCTACTCTGTGTGCTACATGTTCTCCAAGAACCACGATGAGGTGAACGACCTGTTTCAGGAAGTGCTCATCAACCTCTGGAAAGGCTTCGGGCAGTTCGAAGGTCGCAGCCAGCTGCGCACATGGACCTACCGCGTGGCGCTCAACACATGCATCTCTCAGCAACGCAAAAAGAAGGCCCACCACAAAGAACAGCTGCTGGTTGACTTCAACCTCTTTGAAGACAACGATGCCGATACCCGGCAGATTGACATGCTCCACCGCCGCATCAGCCGGTTGCAACCCTTCGACCGCGCCATCGTCCTGCTCTGGCTCGAGGACATGAGCTACGAGGAAATTGCACAGATTGTCGGCATCTCCGTCAAGAATGTGTCGGTACGGCTCTATCGTATCAAAGAACAATTAAAGAAAATGTCTAACACTATTTAAACACACGCCATGGAAAATTTTGATGAACTCCAGGAAATAAGACAGCAGATGAACCTCCTTCAGCAAAAGCTTCAGGAACAGACTTTCATCAACGAGCGCATGATCAAGCGCACCGTCCGCAGAAAAAGAAACATGATAACCTCTTTCTACACAATCAACGCAGTGGTATGCCTGCTGCTCATACCCCTCACCTACCTTGTATTCTACCTTCAGATCGGCATCAGTTTCCAGTTCTGGATTGCCACCTGCGCCCTGATGCTGCTCTGCATAGCCTACGACATCATGCTCATTAGCATCCTCAACCGGACCGACCTTGCCAAGAACACCATGCTGGAAGTGGGACGCAATGTGGTCCTTGCCAAGAAATGGGACAACCGATGGCTCTTGATTGGACTCCCGCTGGGAGTTCTCTGGGCCGTCTACCTCATCATTGAAGGAAGAAAAGCCACCATCATACCACTCGATGAGAACACAGCCGTCACACTGATTATGGGAATGCTCGCCGGAATGACCATCGGATTGGTTCTCCACATGAAGAACCAGAAGAACTATCGGAAACTCTTGGATGCCGCCGACGACCTTGACACCGACGACTGAAACGCCCGATATGCACAAAAGCATCCCCCTGCTTTCAACATGCTGAAAGCAGGGGGATGTTGCTGCAGTCCCAAAATACAAAAATGAAATGGCAAGCATTCCGACTGATTTCCGCGCACACACAGTTTTCCATGCAGGCCAAATCTGAAACGCCCCGAAAGCCTTCATCTCTTTGAACGCCAATAAGCCAAGGCTATTTCGGCATAACTGTAGAGACGGGTTTTGTTTGTCTTGATTACATCTGTATGGAAATGGCGCTCACGCCGCATCTTGCAAACGGCTTCCCACGAAGCATTATAGGAACGGTTGTAGGCCGTGGCAAGATAGCCTACCTGGTCTTGGAGAGATAGTTGTTGCAGCCGTGGATGGCGTAACAACTGCAAACGGATGAAAATGGCCAGGTAGCGACACTGCCCCTCCTCCGTACTCAGCCGGCGGACACGGCTTCGACGCGCCTCGGAATTATCGCCCAGATTGAATGAAAAACGGTATTCCCGCGACAAGACCGACCGGTTCCACTCACGCTCCACCTCCTCTGCGAACGACGGTTTCATCTGAAAGCGCCCTATGGAAAAGTTGGCCATGTCCTTACCGCCCCTGATATACAATGCATTGACGGCAGCCCGTTCTATCTCCTCCTGCCACATGGAATAGCGGATGAGTTCCGGAAAGACAATGGCTTCAGCCAGACGGGCATCCACCTCAAACAGTTCGAATGTCGCTTTCCATTGGAAATGATGGGCATTGACATAACGCTCGGCAGCCGTCCAGTCGCTGCCGAACACCTTACGGTAATTAACAGAAAAGGCTGTGGCGCTTCCCGCAAAGAGCAGCAGCCACAGCACTATTGTTATTCGCAATCCTTTCATTTAGAGCTTGTAGGTACACTTCACAACCTTTCCGCCCTCGAGGGATATCCACTCCAGACAGTCAGGCTTCACGGTGAAGGCACTTGGGGTGAAAGTGGTCATGCCGTTGACGATGACTTCGCCCGACTGGCTGTATTCCACCATGCGTTTGCCGCTGCGACTCTTATATACTCCATAGGGAGGAGTCACATTCTGATGTTTCAAACGCTGGTCGACCTTCTTGTTAAGATTCTCCAGTTCACTTTCCGAAATCTTGCGGAACTTCCCGTTTTCCACGACGGCATACTCGTTCGTTTCGTCATTCTGGGCAAGCAATGGCCATTCGCTGCCTGGGGTTTTGAATTCACCTACCCCACCGATATAGCCCCGGCACTCCCAGGAACCGAAGAGCCAGCCATTCGGCAGTTCGTAGAGAATCTCCTGACATACCGGCAGTGCCTCTATATCGGGCAACTCCTTGTAGGCTTCATCCAACAGATTGCCCACGGCAATAACGGCATTCAGGTCCATACGACCGACTGCACATTGGGGTAAGTCACCGCGGTCGACCAATTCTTTCGACAAACGGGCATACTCTGCAGCAAACTTCTGGGCTTCACCGATACGCCGTTGGAGCGAAGCACGGTACTCCTTTGCGGCCTCCAAGCGATAGCTATACAGCATTTCATCGGTCTGTTCGTACAGTGCGTCAATCTGAGCAGCATCGCCCGTTGCACAAATCTGGTCGTACAACTTCTGCAACTTACTGCGATATTTCTTGGCGATGGCACTGTAGTCGTGGTTCTCCTCCTGCATCATGAAGTTGACATAGTTGGTGGTCAGCTGGCCTATCTTCATCTCATAGGTATTGATTCCCTCGGTCATCTGCCGCATCTGATTTCCGAAATTGCCCGCATTCATGGCAATCTGCTGCATCTTCTGCACAAACTCCGGATGCTGGCGGATATAGGCTTCCTGCTCTTTCTCGCTCATTTGCTCAAAGCGTTGCATCTCGGCTTGGTCAAAGTTGCCTCCCATCACCTTCATCATCACCTTCTGACGGATGGGCTCTTTCTTGGCTTCGCTGGCATTCTCATCGTTCAGGATGGCCATTTCCTCCTTCGTCAAGCCAAACATGTCCTGAATCTTGCGTTCCCCATAGTTGTTAGTAAATATGTGATAAATTAGTTTGCTTGTTTCCCGTTGAGGACATGGTTTGGTCCGCAGACCATTGTTAATAGCCTCATTCCATGAGGGTTGCGGTGCGGACACGCGACAGCGTTTCAGGTGTCATCTGCAGATAGTTGGCCACATAGATGAGCGGTGCACGCATCACCACCTGCGGCATCAGCTTGCAGAGTTTTTTGTAGCGGTCCTGCGCCGATTCGAAACGCACAAGGTCGGCATGCACCTGCGAGAGAATCAGGCTCTCTTCCAGTATCTTTCGGTAAAGGATTTGCATGTTCACATTGTGCAGGGCCACTTCTTCCAGTTTCTGCTTCGGCAGCGCATAGATCAGGGTGGGTTCAAGGGCTTCGGCCTGCAGTTGGGTCGGTTCCTCGCGGAAGAGGCTTTCGATGCACATGACGATGCCTCCCTCGACCGAGAGGTGCTCGGTCAGTTCCTTGTCGTTCTTGAAATAGAATTGGCGCACCAGTCCCTTGGCCACATACATGATGTTCCTGCATATCTGCCCCTCGCTGAGTATCATCTCACCCTTGGCAAACTTCATGGGGACAAGCACACTCTCGAGCAAGTCCAGCTCCTCGTGGGTCATCGTACTGTACTTACGGGCCAATTCTCTGGCAATGTCACGCGTTGGGAATTTCATAGTTAAACAGTTTGAAAGGTTTGGTTGTTTGGTCGTTTGGTGGTTTTGTTGTTTAGTCAAGTTTCAGCACTGCGAGGAAGGCTTTCTGGGGAACTTCCACATTGCCGATTTGTTTCATGCGCTTTTTGCCGCGCTTCTGTTTCTCAAGCAGTTTGCGCTTACGGGTCACATCGCCGCCATAGCATTTGGCGGTCACATCCTTTCTGACGCATTTCACCGTCTCGCGAGCCACTATCTTGGCACCGATGGCAGCCTGAATGGCAATGTCGAACTGCTGCCGGGGGATGAGTTCCTTGAGTTTCTCGCACATACGGCGGCCGAAGGCCACGGCATTGTCCTGATGGGTCAGCGTTGAAAGGGCATCGACCGGTTCTCCGTTGAGCAATATGTCCAGCTTGGCAAGACGTGACGGGCGGTAGCCGGCAAGGTGATAGTCGAACGAAGCGTATCCCTTCGACACCGACTTGAGTTTGTCGTAGAAGTCGATAACAATCTCGCCGAGCGGCAGCATAAAGTGCAGTTCCACGCGGTTGCCGCTGACATAGTCCTGGCGAATCAGTTCGCCACGCTTGTCGAGGCACAGTTTCATGATAGCACCGATGTAGGTGGTATTGGTAATGATGGAGGCTTTTATGTAGGGCTCCTCTATATGCTCTATCATGGTCGGTTCGGGAAGCCCTGACGGGTTGTGCACCTCGCGGGAACCGCCCTGCTTGTCGTAGACCATGTACGACACATTGGGCACCGTCGTGATGACATCCATGTTAAATTCGCGGTCCAGCCGCTCCTGCACTATTTCCATGTGGAGCAGTCCGAGGAATCCGCAGCGGAAACCGAATCCCAACGCGACCGACGATTCGGGCTGGAACGAGAGCGAGGCATCGTTCAACTGCAACTTTTCCAGCGAGGCTCGGAGGTTCTCATAGTCGGTGGGATCTATTGGGTAGACTCCGGCAAAGACCATCGGCTTCACTTCCTGGAAGCCTTCGATGGCATGTTCGCACGGGTTCTTCACCTGCGTAATGGTGTCGCCCACCTTCACCTCCTTGGCATCCTTGATGCCGGAGATGATGTATCCCACCTCGCCGGCGTGCATCTGATCGCGCGGAACCATATCCATCTTCAGCACACCCACCTCGTCGGCAGTGTATTCCATGCCAGTGTTGAAAAACTTCACCTTGTCGCCCTTGCGGATGATACCGTTCTCTATCTTGAAGTAGGCAATGATGCCACGGAAGGAATTGAACACGGAGTCGAAAATCAAAGCCTGCAGCGGCTTTGCGTCGTCGCCTGGCGGTGAAGGTATCCGCTCCACTACTGCATTGAGAATTTCCTCCACTCCTTCGCCGGTCTTGGCCGAGGCGCGGATGATTTCCGAGCGCTCACAACCGAGCAGGTCGACAATCTCGTCCTCCACCTCTTCCGGCATGGCGCTGGGCATGTCTATCTTGTTGATGACCGGGATAATCTGCAGGTCGTGGTCTATGGCCATGTAGAGGTTACTGATGGTCTGTGCCTGGACACCTTGCGTCGCATCGACCACCAGCAGGGCGCCCTCGCAGGCTGCGATGCTGCGGCTCACCTCGTAGGAGAAGTCCACATGCCCCGGAGTGTCTATCAGGTTGAGCACATACTCCCCATCGTCGCGCCGGAACTTCATCTGGATGGCGTGGCTCTTGATGGTGATGCCGCGCTCACGTTCCAGGTCCATGTCGTCAAGCATCTGCCCCTCCGTAATCTGGATGGTGCCGGTGTGCTCCAGCAGACGGTCGGCCAGGGTGGATTTGCCGTGGTCTATGTGGGCGATGATGCAGAAGTTGCGAATCTTTTTCTTATCCATTTGCCCACAAAAATACAAAAAAAATGGAGAGTATGCTGTGCGACCGACACTTTTTGAAGGAAATTCACTATATTTGTCGTGCTTTAACCTCTCATACAATAACCCGACATGAAATCCAGAGGCCTCACGGTTTTGCTCCTTTACTGCCTTTTGCTTCCTTCCCTTTTCACGGCTTGCCACAAGAACATCCGCCAGCGCGCCGCCGAAGAGGCAAGGGAATACACCCGAAAATACTGCCCCACGCCTGTCTATAACAACACACGCACCGACAGTACCGTCTTCAACATCGAGACGGATGAGTACATCTACTACTGCACGCTGACCGGCACAGTCGACAATCAGGACTTTGTCAACCAGCACCACGACGAACTCCGGCTGTCAATAGCACAGGCCATCCGCAACGAAGTAAAGTTGCTGAAATACAAACAGGCGGGATTTGCCTTCCGCTACATCTGTCGCTCGGCACAATCGCCCGAAAAGATTCTCTTCGATGAAACCTTTACGAAGGAGGATTACCGATGACTGGCATAACCACCTGATTCCCAATAAATTGCATTTAGGCCTCAAATGCATTCCGTTTGGAGCCTAAACGCACGACAAAAGGGCTCCAAACGGAATGCGTTTGGGGCCCTTTTAAAAATCGTCTTTAGTTAAGTGAATTTTTCTGTCAGGAAAAATCCGCGGCTTACAGCAACTTTTCCAAGGCCTGTGCCAGTTGGTCCGGACAGCTCGTCGGCTTGTTTCCACAGCGTATTCCGCGCAGTCGGGTGCAAGCCTCGCGTGCATCCATGCCCTTCACCAGCGCACTGATGCCCTGTGTGTTGCCGTGACACCCGCCTACGAACTGCACGGACTGGATGGTGCCGTTGTCGTCCAGGTCGATGTTTATCTGGCGCGAGCAGGTGCCACAAGTAGGATATTCCAGGTGTTTCATTCAGCCGCAGGCTTCATATTGGTGTACACCGTCTGCACATCGTCGAAGTCTTCCAGCTTCTCAATCATCTTGTCAATGGTCTCACGCTGCTCGTCAGTCACCTCCTTGAGGTCGTTGGGAATGCGGGTGAACTCCGCTCCCGTCACCTCAAAGCCCTCGCTCTCCAGATGTTTCTGGATTTCGCCGAAACTCTTCGGGTCGCCGTAGATGGTGATTTCGTTGGTCTCCTCGTCCTCATCGAACTCATCTTCAACGCCGTAGTCTATCAGGTCCAGGATCAGTTCGTCCATGTCGATGCCATCCTTCTTCTTGAAGGTGAAGACACTCTTGTGGTCGAAGAGGAACGACAGCGAGCCCTGTGTGCCCAAATTGCCGTTGTACTTGTTGAATACCGACCGCACATCGCCCACCGTACGGGTGGTATTGTCGGTCAGGGTCTCCACAAAGATGGCCACACCGTGGGGACCGTATCCTTCGTAGGTCACCTCCTTGTAGTCGCTTTGGTCCTTGCCCATGGCATTCTTGATGGCACGCTCGATATTGTCCTTCGGCATGTTCTCGCGCTTTGCATTGGCAATGATGGCACGCAGAGCAGGGTTCATGTCAGGGTCGGGACCGCCAGCCTTCACGGCAATGGCAATCTGCTTCCCAATCTTCGTAAAAGTCTTGGCCATGTGGCCCCATCGTTTCAGTTTCGCAGCCTTGCGATATTCAAATGCTCTTCCCATGATTTGTACATTAAACATTAAACAATTACCAATAACCGTTATTCTTCCGATTTCTTGGTACTTTTTATAATATTAATTAGTGTTGCTGATATTCTGCTGTTCTCGTTGTAAATTGAATCAAATTCCAAATCTCCCAAATAACCGGTCTCATGTAAAATCTCCAACCAATACTCTGCCTCACTGGATTCTTTCAAGGCTATGTTCATTTTATTGATAAAATCCGGGCGGCTTTGAGCATAGATGCCTTCACGCACATTCGCCCCCCACACTCGTACCACATCGCAGAATTTGCTTAGACATTACATATTCATGCTTCTCCTCACAGAGATATTTATATAGATTAACCACACGGAGTGCAAATTCCTTAGAAATGACTGCAATATGATTATCCTTATTCATGCTATTAACACTAACGGCTATTGGATTGGCTATTGTCTATTGGTTATTGTCTATTGGTTATTGTCTATTGGTTATTGTCTATTGGTTATTATTACCTAAGTTCTGCGCCGAGTTGCGAAGTCAGTTGTGCGATGAGTTTCTGCATGATGGCGTCGATGGTCTTGTCGTTCAGCGTGCGCTGTTCGTCCTGCAAGACGAAGTTCACGGCATAGCTCTTCTTGCCCTCCGGCAGGTTCTTGCCCTCATAGACATCGAAGAGCGACACCTCCTTCAGCAGTTTCTTCTCTGTCTGACGGGCAATCTGCTCTATCTGGGCAAAGCGTATGCCCTTGTCTATGAGCAATGCAAGGTCGCGGCTCACTGCAGGGTACTTGCAAATCTCCCTGAACTCCACCTTGACTTTCTTCACGGCCTTCATCAGGGTGTCCCAGTTGATGTCTGCATAGAACACCGGCTGCTCCAGGTCGAACCCATGCAGCACCTTGCGGCTCAGCACACCCATCTCGGCCAGCACCTTTCCGCCGCGGGTCAGCAGCGTTGTTGCCGAGGCAAAGATGTTGTTGTCGCTCTGTTCGGCCACATACATGTTCTGCGTCAGCCCCACACGGGCGAAGATGTTCTCCACATATGCCTTCAGTTCGAAGAAGGAACTCTCCTCGTTGGGATGTGCCCACGAGCCTTCCACACGGCGGCCGGTCAGCAGCAGTGCCAGGTGGCGTTCCTGACGGTAGGCGGCAATGGGCTGTTCGTCGGTATGCTGGGCAGCATTGAAATGGTAGGTGTTGCCGAACTCGAAGAAGCGGAGGTTCTTTCGTTGGCGGTTGATGTTGCGTACCAGGCTTTCCAGTCCGCCGAACAGCAATGTCTGCCGCATCACATTCAGGTCGGCACTGAGCGGATTCACAATCTTCACCAATGCCTCTTCCGGATAACGGTTCAACTCTTGGTAATAAGCCTGTTTCGTCAGCGAGTTATTCATGATTTCCATGAAGCCGCAACCCACCAGTTGTTCACCGATGAGGTTTTCCTTGCGGTTCTGCTTGTCTTCCTCACCCAGCACAGTCAGTGAACTCTTCAGTTGGGTGGGAATCTCCACATTGTTATATCCGTAAATACGGAGGATGTCCTCCACCACATCGCAAGGGCGCTGCACATCCACGCGGAAGGCCGGCACGGTCAGCTGCAGCCCTTCGGCAGTTTCCCGACGCACGGTCATGCCCAGACTCTCCACGATGCGCTTGATGGTGTCGTTGCCTATCTGCTTGCCCACCAGTTGGTCCACATAGGCATATTTCAGGTCTACATCGAAATCGGGCAGTGGGGTCGGATAGACATCCTTTATCTGCATCGAAATCTTTCCGCCAGCCAATTCGCGGCAGAGGATGGCGGCCTGTTTCAGCGCATAGATAACACCGTTGGGGTCGATACCGCGTTCAAAACGATAGCTGGCATCGGTGCTCAGTCCGTGACGGCGGGCGCTCTTCCTGATCCAGGTGGGATGGAAATAAGCACTCTCCAGCACTACATTGCGGGTTGTTTCGTAGGTGCCACTACCCTTTCCGCCAAAAACGCCGGCGATGCACATCGGCTCCTCGGCGTTGCAGATGCTCAGGTCGTGCTCACCTAACAAATGCTCCTGACCGTCAAGGGTGACGAATTTGGTACCTTCGGGCTGAGTGCGCACCACAATCCTATGCCCCGTCACCATGTCGGCATCGAAGCAGTGGAGCGGTTGTCCGTAGGCCATCATCACATAGTTGGTAATGTCCACGATATTGTTGATGGGGCGCAGGCCGACTGTGTTCAGTTTGTCCTGCAGCCACTTCGGGCTCTCCTTCACCTCGCAACCGGTAATACTCACACAGGCATAGCGCTTGCAAGCCTCCGTATTCTGTATCTCCACCTCAATGGGCAGCGACTCGTCGTCCACGCTGAAAGCCTCGTCCGACGGGCGGTGCAGACTGGTCTCGTAGCCGTTCTGCTTCAGCCATGCATACAGGTCGCGTGCCACGCCCCAATGCGAGAGCGCATCGGCACGGTTGGCAGTGATGTCTATCTCTATCAGCCAGTCGCTTTCCAGGTGGAAATACTCAGCGGCAGGCATGCCCACCACTGCCGACGCTGGCAATACCATGATGCCGTCGTGGCTCTGTCCCACGCCTATCTCATCCTCGGCACAAATCATGCCGCACGACTCCACGCCGCGCAGTTTCGATTTCTTTATCTGGAACTCCTTGTCCCCGTCGTAGAGCACGCAGCCCAGGTCGGCCACAATCACTTTCTGACCGGCAGCCACATTCGGTGCACCGCACACAATCTGCGAAGGTTCGCCCTTGCCGAGGTCAACCGTCGTAACATGCAGATGGTCGCTGTTGGGATGCATCTCGCAGGTCAGCACCTGTCCGACATACAAGCCCTTCAGACCGCCGCGGATGGCCTGCACCTCTTCCAGTGCATCCACCTCCAGCCCGCATGATGTCAGCGCATCGGCCACCTCTTGGGGAGTAAGATTGAAATCAACATATTCTTTCAACCACTTATACGATATGTTCATAGTCTATTGTTTTTCCTTATTTTACAAGCGACTGCAAAATTATCAAAAAAATAGAGAAGTAAGAAAAATTATCCTCACTAATTATTGCTATACAATAAAAGACCCAGGCAACGAGCCGTACTCTTTGCCTGGGTTTATGTTTTTAGATACAGGACTATCTAAGCCATTCTTTCAGTTTTTCTCTGATGATGCCTTCTGCAGAGCCTTTCTTTATTTGCTGAAAATCAAAGTTCTTGGCTTTTTCCATTGCTGCAGGCAGTTCTTTCTCATCAAATACCCCGATAACACAGCCCAGCTCATCAAGTTTTCTTACCAACTGGAACTGGTCGTGAATATGCTCCGTCTTGTCATACCGCGGGATTACGACAATTCTCTTTCGCAATTCCATTGCCTCGGAGATAGCCCCCCAACCACCTTGGAATATCAATACGGATGCCTGTTTTATGTAGTCTTGCATTTCTGGCTTTGTGCAAAACTTAAATGCTTTTGCATGCTTATAAGCATAGGCTGTATGTCCCGTTTGTACAATCACCTCTTCCTGCACAGTGGCAGCGTACTCATCTACAGCCTTTGCCATCCGAATGAATGGCATATTCATAGTTCCTAAGCTGACGAAAATCATTCTTATTTACAAATTTTCTTATTTACGAATTTACCATTTCTTTAAAGGTTTCAGATACATCACCGGTAATCTGGAAGGTTACAGTGTGCCGCAGTAAACGGCTTGAGGAAAAATCTCAAGCATTTCCTCCCATTGCACAATAAATAGGTCTGCATATTTTTCAATCCAGACTGGTGTCTTGCTTGCATGCGTTACATCGGCTGCCGAATTGGCAAAGATGATTTTTGTTCCCAACAGTTTCTTTGAAAAATACACAGTTGGAATCGTTACTCCGGCACCTGTGGTGATAATCACGCGAGGGCGCTTCACCAGCACCCAGAAGAGTGCCAGCATGGCGTTCTGGGGAATACTCCACGGCTTTTTAATCTGCAGATTCTTTAAAAAGACATGTTCCTTGTCCTTGAGAAACGCTTGCGTAGAGGTCGTCCTATGTGTCAACCAATAGCAATGGTAATCTTCCTGAATGGTACCTATTGCCAACTGCAATTCTCTCAGGTGTCCCCCAGCCGAGCAGGCTAAACATATTTGTTTCCTTTTCATTCAAACTAAATTTTCAGGTTATCAAGTATGGGGTTTGCTGGATTCAGTCATTCCTATTCCCCATCACATCAAATATCTGTTCTATACTGTTTTCAAGCGTACCACAGTTGTCTACAACATGCACTTCCGGTTTTTCTTGCAGTTTCTCATAGAGTGCCCATCTGTATCTGAAATCCGGATTGGTATGATTCTCTATTCTGCACCCAAGCACATCGTCCAGTTCCCTTTTCACGACAAACTGATGGCAATCGCGCCGGGGAAGTAGCCGTTGGAAGCGGTCAAACCATTTGCTCTCCAGGATATCATCCTTTCGGCACTCTGCGCCCAAATCGATGATGATATCATTTACCCAGCGGTCGCAAATAACATAGTCCGCCTTGAGCTTGGCAACTTTCCGCTTGGCAATAATGTTGTCAATATACGAGCACCAGAAGTAAAGTTTGCAGAATAGCGGAGACCTATATAGCCGATGTTCCCAGACATCACCATATTCATTATGAACTTTAACGGAAAGCCTCAACAAGCGGGCCAAGGCATTCATGCATTTTACCAAATAGTGATTATACCGCATCCAAATACATTCAACGCGATATCCTTGTTTTTCCAGTCTGGCTTTCAGGCAATCAATCACCGACGATTTTCCTGAACCGTCGATTCCGCTAATTATCAGATATTTCATAATCTATCAACATTTGTTCCCATTGACACCCTACTTCCAACCAGTTCGGATGACCGGACATGCATGCGATTGCTTCTTGGGATAAGTATTTACGAAGTGATGTGTCTGTCCACAGTTCTGCCATTTTCCGAGCAAGCTCTTCCACTGATTTCCTTGCAAGAGAAAGTCCTTTTAGGTACTGCGTCGTCCCGCCGTTAGAGAAGGTAACGACAGGCGTTCCGCATGAGAGGGCTTCGTAATAGGTCAATGGTATTTCACTCGGGATTACAATGAAAGGCAACACCATGGCATATGCGTGCGAGAAGAACGCTTTCAGTTGTTCTCGGGTCAGCTTTTCACAGACTATCACAACGCGTTCCGGATGTTTCAGTTGTTTCAGTTTTTGTTCAAACCGTTGGAAATCGCTGCCCACATCCGTTCGCATCAGCATTACCAGTTGGAAATCAGCTGCTTGAATTCGGCCGACGGCTTGCAACAGCCATTCTGACCCACGGACAGGACTCGGAGCACCCGTATACAAAAGGAACTTCTTTCCCTCCAGATTGTATTTACGAAGAATGGCCATATCTTCCGGCAAGGCCTCAAAGGCATCTTTGCCGGGCAAAATATACGATACCTTCAACGGAGGATGCTGCACAACTCTCTCGGCAGTATACGGAGTGAGGCCGACCACCTCCGTAAAACCTGCGTCTGCCAGCTTCCTTGTCAGCACATATTTTGGCACAATACTTTCTAAAAGATATGGCTTGGATATTCCCAACGAAGAACCGCGCCACAGCTTTAAAGCGTCTTGTACACGATAGACCCCTCCTGCGAAATAAGCCACTTTCTTGCAATTTGTTTTTTTGAAGGCACTCCAGTCTTTCAGACCGTCACGCCAAGTGACGGGAACAGCAACAGTACTTATTTCCATATCGCGGACAACATCCACCAGAGTTGGATAACTATGCCGGATTCCCTTTACCGGCACCTTGCCCGTGACAAAGTCTTTTATCTCTGTTGCATCCGAATAGCCGTTCAGAATCGTCACATCATGTCCCTGGCCATGAAGGTATTTCGCCACCTCTGCCACAGTCCTCCATGGCATCAGTCGCTCCCTTTCAGGAAGATAATCAATCGTGTAAATCGCTATTTTTTGCATGAATCATACACTTCTTTCATCACCTTGACCAGATTGCGCTTCATCACCTCTTCCGTGAATTCGCGCTCAAAGCGCTCCCGGGCATGGTTACCCAATTCTTTCCTCAAGGAGGGCGATTCTATCAGTTTTACCAAGGCACCTGCCAATGCGGATGGGTCTTTTGATGGGACGACAAGGCCTTCCTTCCCATCCCTCACCGATTCGGTGTTACCACCGACATCCGTCGCCACGATAGCCTTTCCTGCACGCATCGCCTCCAACAAAGCAATGGAATGATATTCATGCAGGGAAGGGAGACAGAAAATGTCCCATGTCGCCAGCCAATCGGGAATATTGCCTTGATAACCGGTCATGGTTACATCGTCTTCAACATGAAGTTCTGCTATTCGTTTCCGCAAGTCCTTGTCAAGAGGGCCGTCGCCCACCACATAAATGTGGAACGGTTGTTTTGTCCTTGTTTTTATCAGAGGAACGGCTTCCAGTAGATACTCAATCCCTTTCACCTTGTCAAGCCGCGATGCCAAACCGATGGTAACCCCTTTTTCAGGCAAGTCTATTTCCTTTGCCTCGAAATGAGGAGCGATGCCGTTATGAACAACCGCAATCTTGCTTTCGGGAACATGTTTGCGCTTTAGATATGCCAGCGAATAGTTTTCTACAGGAATCACCTTTTGGGCATATTTTCTGTAGCAAAGCATCTGCAGATTGTTGTATAATGGAGCCAACAGCTTTTTCTGCAAACTGGGAGCATGATAAAGTCCGTGATAGCTGCAGACCATGGGAATGTCAAGATGGTATTTCTGGCGCAACCGCTGGACTACAACCGGCCCGTTAAATCCATGACAGAAAATCAAATCGGGCTGAACCTCGTCAATAAGTTCTTTTGTTTTTTCTTGCCAAGAGAAATCCAATACTGATTTGATGGGGATGATTCTCGCGCCAATTGCCTTCAAAGCCGTACGGTCGTATGTGCAATCCTGAGGGTCAATACAGGCAGAAACGACTTCTACATCATAATCCACATCATGCAGTCTCGCATAGGTCTGGAAACATTTCCCGATGCCCCCTGTGCTGAATTTCCAGATGACATTAAGTATCTTCATGTTGATTGTTTGTTTCCCGTTTTTCTAGTAGTTAAAAGATTCTCAGAAATAGCCTTTACCTTTGTGGTAAATCATTTATAAGCAAATTTTGTCAATTCTTTCTGCACAATAACTTTACACCTTTCTCCATCATTCTTACAACAAAGTCTCTTAGTATCTGCAATACTTTTGCCCCTGCAATAATCATGAGCAAGACTATCAGTACCCGAATTGGAAATGTAAAACTCGAACAAAGCCTTATGCATGCAAATTGTACGATATAGATTTCCAGTGTCAGTGCGGAAATAAACGACATGAATTTGCATATATGCTGCAGATGGTATAAAGTAGCATAAAAAAAGAGACATGCCGACATCAATAATATGGGGAAAAACAGTTGTGCATCATTAGGCAACCAGCCTTTTATTTGTATAAATTTAAAACCATAAACGATAGCGACTATACCAATAACGAGAGAAAATCTTACAATTTGACTCTTGAGAACTTTCCCTTGGGGAACATAGTCCGACTTACAAACAAATGCACCCAATAGCATAATGGCAAAATAATATGGGAATGCCATCATGGAATCTCTGTGACGGTCGACTATCCATTCCGTGTGTGGAAAAATATAATAAACAGCCACAGATATTGACAAGCAGAGCATTATTAACAAGAGTAATAGTCTTTGCTGGTTTAGGAATCTTCGGATAAGCCAAAAAAGCATATAGAAAACGAAAAGTGCTTGAAGAAACCAATAATTACCTAAAAAGATAAAATCTTCAATTGAAGGTTTCTGCCCTATCAGTAGCAAGAAAATCCAAACTGACGGATAAATTCTAATGAACTTGTGAAAAATATCCTAAAAAAACGGGCGCTGCTTTCCCAACATACCCGTAAATCCGGAACAAAAGAAAAAAAGGCTGCATCCCAAGGCTCCGCCAAAAGCAAATCGTGACAAATCCCCTTCATAAACCGGTTTAAAATGTGAATTAGTAATAAGCATGATGGCTATTACCTTCATAACATCTATAAATAGGAATCTCTGTTTCATTTATCTGTTAAAATAATGAAGGTTAGATACTAGAAGTTCCTTGTTATAGATTCTGACTCGACAAGGTATAAGCCTTGGTGAACTTCTCCGGTTCTTTTTTAAGGTCTTCAAATGAAACTCCTTCGTTGTAGAAAGATGCATGCCGTTTGAAAATCATTATCGGTTTTTCGTCCTCCCGCATTTCATTTTTCACATACTCCACGGAATCCACCAATTTCAAATCCAGCGGAATCTTATACTTCCAGATACCAACAAAACGCAATTGCTGGATTTTGAAGAAAAGTGGCAATGAAAAACCATTCTGTATGACACGCAAGTCCAAATCGCTCCGGTCGTGGAACATTCTCCGAGACATACTACCATAAACTCCTATGCTCTCGATATTCGGATAATTAGACAATTCGTCCTTCACCTTTTCCAGATATCCTATCACAGCGGCAATTCCTTTGCCACGGAAACGCGTGTCCACTTCTCGGTATCCGACCAGCCAATGAGAGTCAACGAGCCATGTTATGGTATGCAGCACGGCAAATGCCACCACATACCACACCCAGCATTTCACTCCACATAGAAACATCATCGCATAGAAAAGTAGCAATGCCAGCATTTCAAAACAGACATACAGCATGCGCTCCGTCTTGTCCAGCACATGCACGCCATGCAGCAGCCAACTTGCAACAAACCAGCGTAATATCAAGAACTTACCCCAATTAACTGTATAATTTCTCATCTTATTATATTCCTATTTCTTTTATTTCATTTCCTACCATGTATATTTGCTTTGTTTGAGTGGGCTACTGACTGATTGCGGCAAAATCTGTGTTTAGTAGTTTTTCAACTATAGGTGCCATATCGTAGTATTTGTATTCGGCCAGTCTGCCACCAAAGATGACATGTTTCTCTTTTTGCGCAAGTTTCCGATATTTTTCGGCCAATCGATTGTTCATATCATTGTTAATAGGATAGTATGGTTCCCTGCCTTTTTCCCATTTAATTGAATACTCTCGAGAAATGATTGTTTGGGGATTGGTATAAATATCATCACCAAACATTTCAAAATGCTTATGCTCTATTATGCGAGTATAGGGAATATCAGCTTCTGTGTAGTTTACCACGGCATTACCTTGGAAATTGGGCATTTGAAGAGTCTCTTGCTCAAAACTAACAGTACGATATTCCAACTTCCCGAAGCAGAAATCAAAATATTCGTCAATTGCCCCAGTGAAGACTATCGTCCGAGCTATGCTTTCCCAATGGCTACGGTTTGCAAAGAAATCTACATCAGTCAATGTTTCAATTCCACCAAGCAGTCCGTCAATAAGTTTGTTATACCCACCGATAGGTATGCCTTGATATTTGTCGTTGAAATAATTGTTGTCGAATACAAACCTTACGGGCAGTCTTTTAATGATGAAAGGAGGCAGTTCAGTGCATTTCCTTCCCCATTGTTTTTCGGTATATCCCTTTATGAGGCGCTCGTAGATATCTTGCCCAACCAAAAGAAGGGCTTGCTCTTCTAAATTGGCCGGTTCTATTCTGCCAGCCATTGCCATTTTCCTAACCACATCGCTCCGTTGCTGTTCTATCTTCCTTCGAGCCTCTTCAGGTGTAACCACACCCCACATCTGATGAAAAGTGTTCATGTTAAAGGGCAAGTTATAGAGTTTCCCTCGATAATTGGCCATGGGAGAGTTGGTATAGCGGTTGAAAGGCACAATGCTGTTGACGAAATCCCATACTTGCGGATTGGATGTATGGAAGATGTGAGCCCCATATTTATGAACATTAATGCCTTCTATATTCTCGCAGTATAGGTTTCCGCCAAGGTGTTTGCGTTTATCTATTACTAAGCAGCGTTTGCCCGCAAGCGTGGCCCGATGGGCAAAGACACTTCCATAGAGTCCGCCACCGACAATGAGATAGTCGTATTCTTTCATTCCTCAAAAAATAAATTTCTCATCTTATTGTTATTATTCCAATTCCGTTATATCATTTCCAACCTCGCATATCCTTTCTTCCTAATCGAATAAGTCCATACAAAGATTTGTGATGTCCCACAAACATCTGGGCTGTCTTTACAAGATAGCTTTTCAATGCTTTTATTAAAGAAGTCCGTGAAAATTCCACATCATAGTTTGGAACCTTGCATCCCATCATACTATTTATATGCATATACGCGGGATTCGTGTGTTTTTTGGTTTTCACGAAATGCTGGGAATCAAGCAGGTCCTTTATCGGTAATTCATCCAGAGAAACGAGGCCCTCTTTCTCCATTTTGCGGAGAATTTCGTCCATTTCGCTTGCACGGGTGACAATAGAACTGATGCCTTTTTCAATATCAATATACTTCCCCACATGTAAATCGCCGAAACAGATGTCACCCAATTCAGCAAAATGGTCAACGCACCACATACAACGCCGAATATTGAAGAAACTCCTTAACGAAAGATAATAGTGCTGGAAACCTTCCTCATATTCCTTTTTCCCCGACTGGTCGCCCATGACTGCATACATTTTGCCCATACCAGAGCCTCGGCGATAAGTGAAGAATCCGAGGTCCTCTCTATTGATATTTCTTGAGGTCATCACATATTCGGTCAATTTGAAAGTCCTGCCACAAGAACAGTACAATCCAATGTGGGCAAAGATTTTTTCCTTGAGCGCCTTGTCCATTTGCTCATATTTCCTCAAGCCATGCAGATGGCAGGGTAATCCCACTATGGCAAATTTCCCGTCCAACTGCTTAATCTTGCTGATAACGCCTGCCATCGTCACAGGGCAATACTTCGAACTGCGCGCCGAGAGCAGTTCATCCTTGGAACGGGCGATAAAGGTCTCCACCATAAAAGGACTTTTTTTGTTGAACCGTGTCACAACCGCACCTTGTATATAACCTTGCTCCAGCAGATAGACCAAGAACTGAGTGGTCATGCCACCAGAAGCCCCGTTGTATCGGATATCGTCGTCGTTCGAATAGCCGAAATAGGCGTTAATGTACTTTCCAATATAAGGATGTTCCTTAATCGCAGCCTCACTATCGAAGGCGGCATCGGACATCGCTTTAAGATTCACCTGATCACCGGGACAGGACAGCCTGCACCGGTGGCATCCTTTGGCGTTATTGCATTTTTTTTCATCGACAATAGGGCGAAACAAGCCATTCTTCGCCCTAATGGAAATGGCTTTTGTCGGGCAACTGTCCACACAAATTCCACATCCAACACACAGATTGTGCTTTACAATCCAGGATATGTTAGGTTTTTGTTTTCTCATCTTATCATTAGACATACGCCGTAGGAACTATTCATCAACGAATGGAGACAATGCTTGAATAAGGAATTGTTTTGATTTTTCCCTTAACGCCAACAATTGCTCATTAACAGATTCGTACTCAATCGGTTCATCTATCATATTTATATTCCCATCATACAAACGCCCGGATATCCCCAGCAATGCAAACAGGCTGTCAATGCGGGAGTTTCTGGAGTTTTTACTCTTGCTGTTGTAGCGGTAGAATGTCAGGAACTGGCGGTTGAAGATGATGGAAAAGACCGTGGCGTGGAAAGAATCTGTAAACACATATCGTGCATTCCTAATCAACTGAACGAAATCCAGCGGATTTACATCGTATGGGGCAATGTCGCCAAAACCGTCATCGCAACGCAGATATTCATCGATATGCCGTAGGGCTACGATCTTTAGACCTTTGCTTTTGGCAAACTCCGTTATTTCACTGCGCATCTGCGCGTTGTTTCCCAAGATGTAACAGAAAATATAGGGGACCTCTACGATAGGAGCAACCTCCTTCAGTTCTTTCTCCCATTCCGTCCTACTTCTCAGCAATGTCGGATCACAAACCACTGTAGCCTTATTGTCTGACAACTCCTCAACGATTTCCTTCCCTTTGATTTCACGAACCGAAAGGAAATGGATGCGGTTTAAATATCTCCCGGTCGCTTTTCTTTGCCACCATGGAATACTGCTCACGCCAAAACTGCTGGCATAGGAAATCCTTCGGACGGAATCAACAACGAAATTCAAATTATAGAAATTACTGTAAAGCCCAAGCGGTGTCCACACCTGGTCACTGCCCACCAACACGGCATCATATCGCAAGGAAGCCGCTTGAAGAGCAGCGTAGCCTATATAATTGTCGCATAGCGGCTCCATGTGGACATCCTTAAAACGATTGTTCACATCTGTCCTGACGCGTATGCCCTGTGCATAGGTTGAATTGCCTCTGTTTTTCAGTTGTTTCCTAATCCTACGAAGATACGCCTGATACCCTCCACTTATCAATTTAAGAGGAGCATCGGACATGCGTCTCGTCCAAATGTCACGCTTCTGGTATTTGATGATGCGCACATCATGTCCCAGCGACTGAAGGACTTTCACCAGAGCATAACCCTGAAGTGAAGTTCCATAGTTATTGTGGTTTTTATAGTATGCTAAACAACAACCGATTTTCATGATTCTATAAATTCAAATAGTTTTCTAAAATCATCGGCCGAAGCGGGTTTGTAGGTCATCTTGCACTCTTTTAAATCGATGGCTTTGAGCATAGCCTCGGCCATCGTTTCATCATCATCTACCGGAACGACATATCCGTTCTGTCCCTCATCAACCATTCTGTTGATTACTGGAATACAGGTAGCAGCCACGACTGGAGTTCCTATATACATCGCCTCAATCAAAGCGTTTGGCAGTCCTTCCCTTCGAGAAGGCAATACAAAACAATTGGCGTGCCTAACCCAAATGTGGGGATTCGCTTGCAAACCTTCAAAATGAACCGCATCTTCAAGATGATTTATTATGATATAATCATTCAATAGATTGTAATATTCGATATTTTCTTTTCCCTCATTGTATTTTCCCAATAAATATAACTGAGCATCAGGAATGCTTTTCTTCACAGTTGTAAACGCCTTTAGCAGTGTATCAATCCCTTTTATTGGATGAATTCTTCCGCAAAAAACAAATTTTATGCTGTTATTATCCCGATATGGGTTCTCCGCGGTAAGATTCTTATCCACCATCTCAGTGTCCAGATAATTGTGTAAGGTGACAACTCTCCCTTTCAGACAAGGAAGGAATTTTTCCAGTTCCTCTTGCATCTCTTCCTGTTGGGTAATTACCACATCAGCAGCAGGATAGGTAAATTTAACGAAAATCCTGTCGTGTGGTTTTAGCGCATAGATCCCATTATCATTTCTAAATATAAGTTTAATACCACCCACTATTTTTGCTGCGACGGCAATTCTAGCATTGATAATTCTAAAAGAACAGAAAACAATATCAGGGCGTTCTTTTCGGAACAGTCCGACTAATTTCCAAATCATGAAATGCCAGATACTTTTTATCTTGAGCAATTGAACACTGTAATCTTCTGGAATATAATTGCGTATCTCTTGTATCTTCTGCCCATATACAATGAATTTGATGTCGTACTTGGACGAATCCAATAGTTTTGCAATTGTGATGGTCATTCGAGATGCACCTCCGAAAAATGGAGACACAAAAAACAACACTTTGGGCTTATGTGATAACATAGTTATTACTTTTGTTTTTATTATTAAATTTAGGAACTGTAATACCTATATAGACACTTATAAAATGAAGTTATTCAAGTTGTCTTGAATAATGTGAAACGGTTGATAATAGAATGTACAAATACTGATGCCCCTAATCCTAGCACAATTACGAGAAAATATTCCAAATATCGTCCATAGAAAATAGGAGAATTAACATATTCAGGGATTATTATTCGGAAAAGGGAGTTTAAGGTAATGTTCAACAAGTATGATTCTAACGATATCATTCCCAAATATGTCACGAGTCCATAAATACGCTTCGATTCTGAAAGCCACGAACAAAACCAAGCAAGTACCGACAGAACGAATGGAACTAACAGCCACTTGAGAAAAACATGCGGCCATATACGATTGAGCACGATGTAAGCCACTACTAACAATAAAAGGACATATAAGGATATCTTTTTATCTGATTTACAGTCTTGCGCAACAGCGAATCCCAATACAAAACTTGGAGATCTAGACAAGGCTAATTGAACATTATATAGAACATTGATTTTATCATGATTCTCAACGGGTAGGCTACCAAATATAACCAAAGAAATAATGATGATAGATGCAACTATCCATTTATCCTGTCGTACGAATAAACGATATAGAAATGGGGTTATTACATATATGGGAATTATAAGCGATACAAACCAGGCCCCTCTGTGATATATCCAATACTCCAGTGCCGAAAGGCTGAGGGTGCAATCCATGAAGGAATATTTTCCGAGTAAAAATAAGATAAACACATAGGGAACAAATATAATCAGATAGGGTTTTCCTATCCTTGTCATACGCCTTTGTATAAATGGTATCCATATTCGAGACAAGAACCCATACTGTTCTCTATTTATTACATGGAGTTCTATATTTCTATTGTCAACGTTTTGGGGGGGGGTAAATGACTGTACTTGTAACTTTTATCCAATGAATAATAGCACCCCAGTCCAGATAAAAACAAGAAAACATCAACTCCAAAATTCCCCAAACTTAAGACTTGATGCCATATTCTGGGCATTGAGACATTTGACGCAGAAGCATGGCAAGCAATAATCATAATCGTAGCCAAACCCATCAATGGAGTCCTAAAATCACTAAAATGTTGTAAACGAAATCTTGGATTAACCATATCTGCCTGCATTATACGACTTAAGCCAAGCATGCTCGCTGTGGCTATTTCCTCATAATACCTTTTTGAACAAACATGCTATCAGGTGTATTGAACAATATTTGCTCTTTCTCTTTTCTGGTTTTTCCTTTTGTTTTAATATTATAGTTAAGATTTCTGTTTTGATAATCTTCTACGGTACAGATGATGCGAGCGGGATTCCCCCCAACAACCACGCCGTCGGGGATGGACTTGGTGACTACAGAGCCGGCGGCCACCAGTACATTGTTGCCTATGGTAACACCCGGCATAATCAGGCTGTTGTTGCCAATGTATACATAATCCCCTATGACAATCTTACCGAAAATGTCAAAATCTGGATGCTCTTTCCGGAGAATATGTGCCCCTCCATGTGTAAATAGTTTTACACCACGGGTGATTTGACAATGATTGCCCACCGTAATCAAATAAGGTTCCGATGACCAAATATCCTTATCGGGTATATAATTATCTGCTCCTATATTCACACCGAGATGACGAGCATAGGACAACGGCGAGGAAAAGCGTTTGTAAATTTGATGAAAAAGGTTTTGTAATGGGGGGGGTAATTTCATAATATGCTGTAGTATTTATAACATGGGCGGACTATATGGTCTTCGTCTTCTTACAACCCGATGACATGAATGAGTTTTTCTGTTTCAATGAAATTGTTGAATTGCGTGTTGGCAACCACCGAACCGGCATGACCGATCTCCTTGGCCTGTTGAGGGTGCTCAAGCAGGAAGGCTGCCTTTTGGGCGAAATCCTCCGGATCGTCCGGACGGGCAATCATTGCTGACTTTTGATCCTCAAGATAGTCTGAAATGGTGCCGACATCTGTGACGACAACCGGATTCCCGCTCAAGAGGTATTCACCCAGTTTGGTGGGAAAACCATATGCCGCCTGCAAATTGTTCGGACGGGCAAGGGCGAGAATGCTGGCGTTTTTCAGCAGTTGGGGCATCTCGTCTGCACTGACAACACCTGTAAAGTGGATTTTATCACTGATTTCTAATTCCTCCATCAACCTCTTGTTGGCTATACGGTCGTTTTTTTTAGGTGTCTTACCGATAATGTAGAGTTCGAGTTCAGGATGGTTCTGCGATACGATGGAAAATGCCTTGATCAGGTCGTCGACGCCGTCCTTGCTGATACTTGCCGTGCCGCAGTAGGCGATATAAGGCGCTCCGACATGTTTTTTCTGTATATGCTTGAAGCGTTCCGGATCGACAAACATGTTAACAATGGTCACGCTTTCAGGAGCACGTCCCATTTCCACATAATAGTCTTTCAATGGACGGGATATCACAAACAGGTTGTCAAGTTTGAGTATCGTTTCCCGGTACTCTTCCGGAGATAGTTTGAGAAGCGGATGAACCCAGCCGGGGGACGCCTTCGGGTGCTCCGTGATTTCAGCATATGTATGCACACCCTTGACCTTCTGGACGGAGTGGATCAGTTTGTTGACGGAATAGGAATAAACCGTGTCCCCCTCTTTCAAACGATGGAGAAAACGCTGGATATAACGGTTCAGCGTCAGGCTTGTAAAGGGATTGCGGTATGGAAGCCAACGATGCCACATATATTCAACCTTGATGTGCTGGAAGGTATGTGCAAGCCTGTGGTACTGCCTGTCAGGATGAAGAAAGACAACCGTTGTGGGGATGCCTTTCTTGTCCAAAGCATTCAGATAGCCTAAAAAACGGTTCGTCCCGGCGGTGTTGGGTTTGTATTTATAACTTAATATATAGAACATAAAATTGGGTTGATAGTAGAATATCAATTGCCTTTACGCCAAACCATCTTGTTGACAATACCAGTGTAGGACTGGATGATTTTCACGACTTTGGTGGAGACATTCTCCTCTATATAGTCAGGGACAGGAATGCCATGGTCACCATTCCTGCTCATCTCTACGGCGTTGTATACGGTCTGAAGCAATGACTGGGTGTCAATACCTGCGATGAAGAAACAGGCCTTGTCCAGTGCCTCCGGACGTTCTGTGCTGGTGCGGATACAAATAGCAGGGAACGGACGGCCGATACTGGTGAAAAACGAACTTTCCTCCGGCAATGTTCCACTATCGCTAACAACAGCGAAAGCGTTCATCTGCAGACAGTTGTAATCATGAAAACCTAACGGCTCGTGCTGGATGACACGCTTGTCCAATTGAAAATGGCTGCTCTCAAGACGCTTCCGGCTGCGGGGATGGCAACTGTAGAGAATTGGCATGTCGTATTGCTCCGCCATTTTATTGATGGCGGTGAACAAGGAAAGAAAATTCTTTTCGGTGTCTATATTCTCCTCGCGATGGGCGGACAGCAAAATATATTTCCCTTTCTCCAAGCCTAAACGATGATGAATGTCGCTGGCCTCAATCTTCGGCAAGTTGGCACATAGCACTTCTGCCATAGGGCTGCCCGTCACATAGGTGCGTTCCTTCGGCAATCCACAGTCTGCAAGGTAACGGCGTGCGTGTTCGCTGTAGGCCATGTTCACATCACTGATGATGTCAACGATGCGGCGGTTGGTCTCTTCTGGCAAACATTCGTCTTTGCAGCGGTTGCCGGCCTCCATGTGAAAGATTGGGATGTGAAGACGTTTCGCGCCGATAACTGACAGACAACTGTTCGTGTCTCCCAATACCAATACGGCGTCAGGACGCGTCTCCATCATCATTTTATAGGATTTTGATATGATGTTGCCCATGGTCGAACCAAGGTCTTCCCCTACAGCATCCAGATAAATGTCGGGCTCTTCAAGCGACAGATCCTTGAAGAACACACCGTTCAGGTTGTAGTCATAGTTCTGACCGGTATGGGCCAGAAGGGTGTCAAAATAAAGGCGGCACTTTTTGATGACTTCGGCCAGACGGATAATCTCCGGACGAGTGCCTACGATAATGAGCAATTTAAGTTTGCCGTTATTCTTGAATTGTTTCATGAGGTTGTAAAATGTCTTTTGGAGTGATGGGTTGATAACTTCCTGCTTTCATCTCTACGATGGCGGAGGGTTGGAATACTTCCACCGTATGCCATGTACCCTGGGGGATCTGTACGCCATATACCCCCTGAGCAGGATCTAAATGGATGCGATCGATCTCATCCCCGTTGTCGTCAAAGAACACTTCATCCATACGGCCCTGAAGCAGAAACACGCTTTCAGTAGTTGTCGGATGGCGGTGGATGGGAAGTTCGGTACCAGGTAACAATGCATTGAGCATGCGCTGGGACAGGTCCTCTGCAGAGTTGCGAAGGTCATGACTCTGTCGCAGGCGGGGAGATAATCGGGCTTGCTGAAAGAGGTTGGCAAGCAGGCTTTTGTCTATGGTCATGATTTGCGGATTTGATCAGTTGATGGTGGAAGCACTCAAGCCTATACGGGTTCGGAAAAAGTGTCGGGATGTGTGGGGTCAAAACATTCGTTGACCCATACCAATGTCACCAGATTTTCCGTCTCCGACAGATTGACAATGTTATGGGCGTACCCGGGGATGGTGACAACGGATTGGATGTGGTCGCCGCTCACTTCATGCTCGATGATGTCGGAAGAACCGATCTTACGTTGCTGGATCAGACCGTGGCCGGAAACAACGGTGAAGATCTCCCATTTCGATTGATGCCAATGCTGCCCCTTGGTGATGCCGGGGTTGGAGATGTTCACGGAAAACTGACCGCTGTGAGCGGTCTTGAGCAGTTCTGTGAATGAACCACGGTCGTCTGTATGCATGTCGGGCGAGAAAATGCTTTTTGAAGGAGGAAGATAACTGAGATAGGTCGAAAACAGTTTCTTCGACAAACTATTATCGGATACATCAGGCATCACAAGGGTGGAGGGCATTGACTTGAACGATTCTATCACGGAGACGATGGAACCCAGGGTTGCCTTGTGGGTTTGTGGACAATAGCAGTACCTGCCCGAAGGGTTGGCCACTACATCCAGACCGTCAAACTCGCAGCGATGTTCATGCCCCTCCAATGCGTCAAGCATCTCGTTGATAAGGTCATCAATATAAAGCAGTTCCAACTCTACGCTCGGGTCGTTCACCTGGATCGGAAGGTCGTTCGCAATATTGTGGCAGAAGGTGGCCACGGCTGAATTGTAGTTCGGACGACACCACTTGCCGAAAAGATTGGGAAAACGGTAGATAAGTACCTTCGATCCGGTATCTTTCTGATAAGATAAGAACAGATCCTCGCCTGCCTTTTTGCTGCGACCGTACTCGGAATTGCCGAAACGGCCGCACAAGGAAGCTTGCTGGGAGGACGACAACACGACAGGACAGGTGTTATGGTGGCGCTTTAGCGTGGACAACAAGGTGGAGGAAAAACCGAAATTCCCCTCCATGAATTCTGATGTCTCCTTCGGACGGTTGACACCGGCAAGATGAATCACAAAGTCCGAACGACGACAATAGTCGTCTAATTGTGATGGATCCGTATCAAGGTCATACGCCATCACCTCGTCAATCTGCAAGGACGGACGGGTGCGATCCTTACCCGATTGAATGTTATGAAGGGCGTGGCAGAGATTCTGACCGACAAACCCTTTTGCTCCGGTAACAAGGATATTCATCTTATTCTGATCTAATTTCTTTGGCGCGTGCACGCTCTTGCATACCTAAATCCTCACGGATAAAACGGAGTTTCAACAGCAGTTCCTTCATGCCATCGACATCAAGGCGGCGGGTGTTGTGGGAATGGTAATCTTCTATTTTGGCAATGTCTTCATTGCCCTCTGTGAAAAATTTGTCGTAGTTCAGACCGCGCATGTCACATGGAATGCGATAATAGTCTCCCATGTCTATCGCACGAACCATCTCTTCGCGCGTGACGAGGGTCTCGTATAATTTTTCACCATGACGCGTACCAATCACCTTGATGTCTGGTTTTTGGCTGATATATGGTTCGTTCGTCCCTGATAGAGGTCGGTTGCAATAGAGATCCGTCAGGGCATGGGCCAGGGTCTCAAGTGTGGCGGCAGGGGCCTTCTGAACAAACAAGTCACCGTTGTGGGCATGCGTAAACGCATAGATTACCAAATCCACGGCATCGTCCAACGTCATCATGAAACGCGTCATGTTGGGATCGGTAATCGTGATGGGCTTGTTTTCTATCATTTGTTCTACCCACAATGGAATCACCGAACCACGGCTTGCCATCACATTGCCGTAACGCGTGCAGCAAATGGTGGTAGCAGCGTCTTCACCAAGTTCACGACCTTTAGCAACCGCTACCTTCTCCATCAACGCTTTCGACATGCCCATCGCATTGATTGGATAGGCAGCCTTGTCTGTTGAAAGGACAACTACACTCTTTACACCGTTTTCAATGGCGGAATTCAACACATTTTCCGTACCTAAAATGTTCGTGCGGACGGCTTCTATCGGAAAAAATTCACACGACGGAACCTGCTTAAGTGCTGCGGCGGAGAACACATAGTCCACACCTTTCATGGCGACATCTACGGAACTCTTGTCGCGGACATTGCCAATATAGAACTTTACCTTGTTGGATTGAAGAGCATGGCGCATGTCGTCCTGCTTCTTTTCATCACGGCTGAAAATACGGATTTCTTTGATGTCGCTGTTAAGAAAACGCCTTAGCACGGCATTCCCGAAGGAGCCCGTACCACCTGTTATTAGGAGCACCTTATCTTTGAATACTGACATAATTGTATTTTTTAATTGATTATATAATTATTCGGTTTATTTAAAATCTTGCAATACCCATCTATTAATTCTTTAACAATTTTATTTTTGTCGTGTCTTTCCATTGCCTTCTTCCTTGCATTGTGTGCATAGCTGATTGCTTTTTCCGGATGTTGTATATAATCCACAATGGCACCAGCAAGAACATAAGGGTCACCATCCTGAACAAGGATTCCCTCTTTTTCATGTTGAAGCAATGAAGCTGTTCCTCCCGCGTATGAAGCAATAACGGGCATCCCAACCAACATAGCCTCGCACACACTGTTCGGACTGTTCTCAATATGACTGGTATTTACATAGATGTCATTCTGTGACAAGAGCAATGCCAGGTCTTCTGCCGACTTGCGCCCATGAAAGACAATATTGACTTCCAAGGATTTGATGTGTTTGAGTTTTTCGGATATTCGCACCCATTTGCTCTTCTGGTCATAACCCACAATATGCCATGTGAAAGGTAACTTGCCGTATGTTTTTAATAATTTTGCGGTTTCTAGAATCACCTCGAAGCCTTTGTAGACAGCACCGGAAATTACGGTGATGATATCGATATGACTTGCCCTGAAACTGCCTTTCCATGATATTTTGTAAAATGGAGCGCGCATGATTTCATTGACGACATGGTATTTCCTCTCCGGATTCAAAGCCAGCGTACAATCATAATCCCAAAAAGTACGTCCGAAGATGTATGGAGCCTGCTGAAGTACACGGCTTTCACGCTTCGTTTTTTGAACAAACTTGTGCCATACCTTTTTTATCCCTTGTCCTGACAGAATGTCCTTGAACGAATCCATACGGACGGATTTGTCCATGGGAATCCCAGAAAAATACTTTTGGGAGATAGGAGAGGTCAAACCTTGTATCGATACGACAACAGGCTTGTTTGTCATCATTGTAACAACGGCGGACAGAGCACTTTCGGTACCGTGAACATGAATGATGTCCGCACGGGTTTCATCTAATAAACGCATGATTTGGGGCATCAATTTCCGCTCAAGATTTATTTCCGAACGACGCAAAGCCATAAACCGTTGAATCTTGTTCTTCCCTTTTGGTACGACGAGCGGATGATATCTAACGCCCTCGAACTCGAACGAGGCCTCATTCACGCTTGAGATATAGGCAACCTCTAATTCTATTCCTTGTTGTTTCTTCAATTCCTCTTCTAATGATATGAGCCAACCGCCTCCAATGGTCTGTTTCCCTTTTCTTTTAACACTCCCACATGGCGTTGGTGAAAACCATAATACTTTCATACACACAATTGTTAGAAAACCGTTGAGAAATTACCTATTTAAAAAATACGCTTAATAAATGCCTTAAAGTCCAGATCGGTCATATTTCGGAAAAACGGACTCAGGCAGATGGCCACAAAAAACCAAAAAACAAAATAGGTAACAACCATCCCCTGAACATTTTCCACCCAATCATATACATAATAGAACGAGAGAAAAACAGCAACAGAGGTTACATATTTATTTGAACTCCTGTACAATCCATAGAACAATGCCGATACCATCATTATTGTGTAGATTAAAACATAAACAACACCTCCCCATAAGAATAAATTGACAATGCCCACTTCGGAGTTACGCTCCCGACTATATTCCGTTTCATAGTAACTGCGAGCCGTATATTCTTGCGCTTTTAACCGTTGCCAAGCCAAATTCGACTGATATCCACGCCCAAGACCTCTTCCCCATATAATTTTTTTATTTCGCGTTGCAGAAGCTAACGCTTCCGTATAAATTGTTGTGCGTGTATCTATCAAGGAATACTCGTTAAGTTCCTCATTAAAACTAACCTGCTGTTTTTCGGTTTCCTGAAAGATGTTGAACTGTCCAGATACGCCAAGATAGAATAGAATAAAAGGGATGAGCATTATCGCCCACACCAGATATTTGAAAACCTTGGTAAAATAACGATTAATGAAAAGTCCCAAAAAGAATGCCACAGAAAATTTTATTAGGTTGCTTCGGGCATCGCCCTCAAAACTAGTTATAATCACGAAGACTGCTATTACAGAATAAATAATCTTGCTCCTAAAATTCAGATCTTTCCAGAAGAGGATAGGCAACAAAGCTGGTGCCAACAGGTTTCCCGCCATATCACCCTCCAAGCCTTCCCGTGTAAGAGGCAACAATATGAGGAAAAGAAACGGTAGGATTCTATAGAATAGTTTGGTACCTTTGGTGAAGAATTCTGGAGAGGAAAAAAAATAGACACTTAAACAGGATGTTCCTGCCAAGTAATAGCTGAATAATTTAAATTGGTTAACAGAGTCTGTTTCAAGATAATTAGCAAGATATGAATATACAATTGACACTATTGTATAGAGCATATATATGTTTAGAAAACGATATGCCTTATCACCTCCTATTTGCTGTATGCATTTATAGCCAGGATATAATGCAACTAGGAAAGTAATTAATATATAAGAAATCAGTAGAGGCGTCTTGCCCGAAAAGAATATATAATTTGTCATGTATATTCTTACAGTCAACAAGGCAAGTAAGAGATATGCCCAGGGAATAAGATAGAGAATGGGTTTGTTTAGTTTCATATTGTTTGTTTTCTTTTATTCATTAATTAAAGGACGAATGGTTCTACCATATTTTGCGTTGGTCGCTCGCCATATTAGAATGGAAGGACCTAATGTGAGATGATCACAGGAATTGCCATTTAATGCATGCCAATAAAAGCCCTTGCTACCAATTGCGAGTATTTCGGAAGATTTTGCCTGACGGTTGCCAGCGCATGGCAAGAATAGATATAGTTCCAAATCACTGTCGGAAAACTGTTGCATTTCATCCGTTATGACACGATTTCCTCCTGCTGGATCTTTAAACAAATATCCAAAAGTCTTATTGCCATTGTTGTCCACATAAACCCCACGGCTATAAGATGCCTCGGAAAAAAGTTTGTACATTTCTGTTTCTGTCGGCAATCGGTATTGCCCGTTTGATGCCCAATAGGCGACATCGCCAAACAAAGCCTCATTGAAATCGCGTGTTTCTATAAGACATTTTTGATCTTTATACATTTTGCCGGAGATGTCACCTGTATATGTAGAACATAGGGATTGCGAAAGGGCATTCTCACCACATACGCCCCAGTTGAAATGATAGATAGCTACTGGATCTTGTGTTGAGGAATGACTTCCGACTCCTAGCCCTGCATCAGGAAAACTCCACTGATTTTCAGATAGGGACCACTGATAACGGAAGCCATCACTTGTACCATGCAAGGAACCAAATTGCAAATTACCTTTTGCCCATTTCATTCCAAGTATTTCGATGTATGGCTTGGGGGTATCGACCGGAGCAAAAGCCTCATTCTTAACGGGGCGGATACTCCTGCCGTATTGCGCTCCTGTTTCACGCCACACCAAACCATTTGATGTAAGCATGAGTTGATTCATCTTGCCATCATTCTCACTATGCCAGTAATAGCCTCTTGCATTTATTTGAAGACGCTGTTCAGAATTATTTTGACGGTAACCAGCATCAGGAAGGAATAATTTTGTTGACATTTCTGAGTCGCTAAAGGCACGCGGTTTTGTATTGGTCTCCCGCCCATTTTCCGGAGTCCAAAAGAGATACCCATAAATCTTTTCTCCATTTGGAGCTAGACAATACCCTCTGCTGTATGAGGCCTCTGTATATAGTTTATACATATCTTCTTTTGAAGGCAAACGCAATGTCCCATTGGAAACCCAGTATGCCATGTCTCCATATTCGGCGTGATTGAAAGAGGTTGTCGTCTGAGAGCACGAAACATTGGTAAATAATTTTGCCCCTAAATCTCCCGTGAATTTTGCACATAGAGATACAGATGTCGAGTTCTTTCCGCACACGCCCCAATTGAAATGAGACAAATGGTAACAATCTTGATATTCAAGTTCTGGAAAATACCATTGGTTGTCTGCCATCGCAAAATGTTCTCTGTATCCGTTGTTTCCAAAAAGAGTGGCATCATAGATAATATTGCCTTTAGCCCACAAAGTTCCACACACATCAATGAATTCCTCTGGGGGCTCATTGGCGGAAGGCGAGAGCCGTTCACATGTAACAGGCAAGGTATAGAGATGTCCGGCTATATATTTTCGCTGTTCTATAGATCCTTCATAACGATTTCCTGAAGCATCGGTAACCGTCACACTCATTTCAGCAGAAGTAGGAAAAATATCCATAAAGAATGAACCGCTAACGGGGTGAAGGTTATGAATAGAGAAAGCGTCTATCATATTCCCCTCTTCCCAACTGCCCGATGAGAGATTCAGGTAGCGGTCAATATAAAAACTACCTTTTATTGCCTTAACGCTCACATCTATGATTTCTTCAACCGGGTTACCATTATTAAAAAAGGTAATTTGCAGAACGGACATCAACGGTGTCATGACAGTGGTACCGGAATAACCACTCTCTGTTTCCCGCAGTTTAGAAAATCCCCATTGATAGCAATTATCAATCGCGGTATTCATGGTTCCGTCTTGATGAGGCATTGGGAGGAGTAAACGGCAATTTGACAAAACATAGCTCTCTTGTTCTGGATACAGCAAAACGATTTCATCACTTGTGGAAGAAACCTTGTAACCACTGAAGCAACTTTGACATTCCGAATATGTCAGAGTCGTGGAAAAACAATTGTTACCTATCCAAAAACCGGCGGCATGATCATTTTGGGAAAACGAGAGATTCAAGTCTTGCTCTTCTTTGTCATTATCATCGGTATCTTCTTTTAGCACTCTCATTTGACGATGTGGATTTTCCACATATACAGTCAATGGATATTCTGATGAAGAAATACCACTTAAGATATCTTCATCGGAACAGGAGAATAATACGCAAAAAGCAAATACGGTAAATAGGAACCGCTTCACAAGATTATTCATTTAGCACTGGTCTGATGGAACGGCCGTAGAGAGCACCGTCACCGCTCCAGAATAAAGTTGTATCAATAAACCTCAGGCACATTCTATTTGCATTTTCCGGCTGGTACGAATCCCAATAGAATCCACATTTACCTGCTCTTTTTATGGCTGCCGTCTTTTGTTGTCTGAATCCTGCGCCAGGGAGAAAAAGACCATTATCTAAATCTGCCTTACTATAATAATGAACTGTAGTATCGGTTATGCGTTCTCCTACGGGCGTTGTAAACAAAAAACCGAAAACCAGATTTCCTTCTGGCGTTTGAACATAACCAAACGAATAGGATGCTTCAGCGTATAGCGCATACAACTCTTCCAAGCGAGGCATACGCCACCGTCCTCTTGTTGCCCAATAAACGATGTCGCCAAACAGCGCAGCATCAAAATCGTCTGTCTCTAAACTCAAATATTTGTTTGTATACATCTTAGCCGCGATATCGGTGCATGAACGAGTGCCATATTGGGTGATGTCCAACGCATTTTTCCCACAAGCCCCCCAATTGAATAAATCAACATGCTCAGTATCGTATGGAAGGTCTACAGATAAATATGTTCCCTGAGTTCCATAAACAGGATTAAAATAATGATACTGAGTAGGTGCCAATCGCCAATTTGGCTGAAATCCCTCTGCCCCCTCTTCATCTGAAATATACTGCAAGTTTCCTTTTGCCCATTTCGTTCCGCAAACAATGATATAGTCTTTAGATTCTGCTGGTGTTATACAGCAAATGGTCAAAGATTCTTCGGCATTCTCCTTGAAAGTTGTTTGAACAGCTTCTCCTTCAAATGTATTGCCTTTATTGTCAGTTATCACTGCGTGGATAAGTGCCGATGTGGGAATTAGAGAAAGTACCAGCTTTCCGTCAGCAATACCAGATTCATTTGCGATGTCAACATTTTGCGCATCAACACCATCTTCCCAATTACCCGTTCTCAAGTTCAACATTCGTGAAGCATATAACTTTCCTTTCAAAGCTGACAAGGAAACGGAACGGAGTGCTATCGGTTGTTCATTTTCATCAACTATATTAACAGTACATGTATTGCATAGATTGTAGATGCGTAAAGATAGATAAGTATCTTCATTGACCATATCCAGTTTTGTAAATCCCCAATAATAAGGATGAGGAGCCTTACCATCTTGAGGCAGAGCAAACAGCCGTATTCTTCCTTTTTCGACATACTCATCTGGATAAGGATATACCACGGATAACTCATCTTCCATATTTAAAAGTGCATCTCCCTCAAAACAAGATGATGTGGGATTGTAAATCATTTTTCCACAATATCCATTGGACAAATCCACAACAAGGAGGGCATCACCTTCCTGGAAATCTTCAGTAGAGTGGATGCCCGATGGTGATTGTACTCTCTGGCATTGATCCGAAGGAAATGTTACAGAAATAAGAAGATGGGTTCTTATACCTGTTTGTTCTGGTTGTTGCCCCGTTCCAGATTTGTCATTATCATTGCCACATGAGCATAGAAATAGCACCAAGAACAAAAGGCAAGAGCAAATTGTCGTTCTTTTCATTTGCAAATATCAATAATTCAAGTGCTGTAGTAATTGTTTCCTGGATGATGCAGAATGTTGCTCTACCAAGGTTTTCACCTCTGAATAATCAATGTCCGTCTCTGGAGAAACGAAAGAAGAAACAAATCTGTCACCTATTCCAAAGATGTCAAGCAAATCTTTCATACGGGAAAAATTGCGTTGCCCAACGAGTGGGAATGTCAAGAATTGCTTTCCGAAGATGATGGAAAAAGCGGTCGCATGGAAAGAACTGCTTATTACAAAAGACGCATTACACAGATAGGCCAGAAACTCTAACGGACCTGCATTTTTCACAAAGACATCAGTAAAGTCTGGCTTAGTCCCCACATCAAGAGCAACTATCTTAAACCCTTTTGATTTGGCTATCTTAAGAGTCGTTTCTTTTAAGAGTTCATTGGGCTTGCCGAGGTAATAGAGAAGAAGATAGTTTTCCTTCAACGGTCTCTTCATAATCAATTTTCTCCATTGATCGCAGGATAACAGAAAGACAGGATCTAACACTTGAGTAGCATTAATCCCCATAGACTGGCAAATCTGGACACCAGTATATTCACGTACTGACACCCAACGGAGATCTTGCAATTGTCGTGTGACAAAATCATGATATTCATCCCGGACAGAGGATATGCCGAAACTGGCTGCATAGGATATTTTCTTTAACTTATCCTTTTCAAAAGACATAAAAAAAGCACCATCCCGACCATTCTGCAAGTCAGTGTTCCAAATCTGATCGCTTCCAGCAATAAAGAGGTCCGCATCCAGATGAGCATCCTCAATCTCTTTCGCATCGTGGAATGTTGATGATGTTACATTCAAATACTTGTGTGTAAAACGGTCAAATGCACGCTTGCGTGGATATGAGGACAACTCCTTGCGATGAGCATACAACGCCAGCATAGGCTTTAACGGTCCTGATTTTTTATACAATCCGTAATGGGAATGGTCAGGGAACAATGTCGTAAAATTATATTTACGGTTTAAATAATCCGGCTTATAATCAATAATCGTGCATGCATGCCCCTCCTGTTCCAGAAAGGCCTGTAAAGCGTATGCCTGAAGCGAGGCTCCACAGTTGTAGCAATCGTGGCAAGTGATTGTGAAGATTTTCATGGACGATTAAATTTCTGCTTTAAGATAGCCCTTACTTTAGAAATTATCAATCTATTTTCATCGTGAGTAAAGCCGAAGAAAAAGCATACCAGCACAGCGATGGTGAAAGAAAAAAATATGCTTACAAGACTCATGATGAAAGAATCCGCTACATGATGGATGAAATGAGAAAAGCCATAAGCAATCATGACGACGATGACTGATGTCAAGAACATGCGGCATACTACACTCCACAGAAATTCAGAAAACGGAAACTCGATGTTTCTTTTAAGAATAAAGCCGCGTACCCAAAGCATCACAAACGATACCACCAATTGGGCAAAGGCAGCATAATAAGGAGGCAAACCGAACCTAAAAAAGATATAAGCCAGCGGTATAGCAAAAACACTCACAGCCAAAGCACCCACATTGGCTCCGCGAACAACGCCAGAAGCCTGAACAGCTGTAACGAGATTGCGAGATAATGAATCGGACAATGCTACAAGAATGGTGACGCGCAAGAACTCGACTGCATATTCAGGAACCTCCTTCAACCAGATATCCATCACAAAAGGTGCCTCCACCATAATGGGAGTTGAAACCACCAGCAGTAAAATGAACGATAGACGCGTTCCACTGAATAAAAGTTTGAACATCGACTCTTTCTCACCAGCAGCATAACGCTTGACTATCTGTGGATTCATTGCCATGTTGAAATTGCTGACAAAGCCAGCAATTACCCCAAGTACTTGATGGCTGATACCTTGAGCCGCATTGGCAACGGCACCAAAAAATCTGTTCAACACCAAATTAACACCCTGTCCTCTGCAAACTCCGGCCCAGGTTCCCAAGAAATTCCATCCGGTATATGACATAATTTCCTTCAATGTCGTCTTATCTAACAACGGTTGATACCTACATTCCTTGAAGTGATGCGAACAATAATAGGCATAGATGAAACGGATTAGAATGGCTATACAGCACATCAAGAAAGCATAAAACACCAATTTGTCGAATGGGCTGATAAGCAATAGATATACAATTACTAATTTCAACACTGCTTCAACAATACTAATGTATGCAAATGCCGACATCTTTTCATAGGCGATAATGACTGCATTATAAGGGATGCTGACTACATTAAAAAGGAATGTTAATAAAGAAAACTGCAATACCCAATTAGCTGCCTCATAGCGATCTTGAGAAAACTTCAGAAAATTATTAATTGCCCATATACCTATCACTTCACCTATTAACAAAACTATTATTGCCAAAACGATATGAATGGAAACAATGTTGCAGAACATTTTGTGCACATCACACGCTGTTTTTTTTCCTAATTCAAAGGATATAAATCGCTGAGATGCACCAACCATTGCACCACTTATCATCGAGAACATAGCCACTACCCCACCAACCACATTATAGATACCGTAGTCTTCTACACCTAGTGTTGCCAAAACAATACGACTGGTGTAGAGACTTATCAGCATCAAGACGAACATGCGGATGTATAACATCAGCGTGTTTCTTGCAATCTTTTTATCTATCCCTAGACCTGACATAATATAGAGGCAAACTATTACTGTGAAAAATCTTTTACTCGTGCATATATCCTGCATACCATTCTGCAAAGGCTCGGAGCCCTTCCCGCAGTGTGGTGCTTGGCTTGTAGCCAAAATCCCTTTCCAGGGCTGTGGTATCCGCATAAGTCACAGGGACATCGCCGGGTTGCATCGGCACCAACTCCTTGTGCGTCTCAAAGTCGTAATCCTTTGGCAGCACACCAGCACGCACCAGTTCCTCTTGCAATATGGTTACAAAGTCAAGAAGATTCTCCGGGGCAGAGTTGCCGATATTGTACACAGCGTATGGAGGCAATGGCAGGCCATCCTCTCCATTCTGCTTCACAGGAGCCCCCTTCATCACCCTTACCACGCCTTCCACGATGTCTTCCACATAGGTAAAGTCGCGCTTACAATTCCCATAGTTGAAAATCTGAATGTTCTGCCCCTTCACCAGTTTGTTGGTAAAGCCGAAGTAGGCCATGTCCGGTCTTCCTGCGGGTCCATACACGGTGAAGAAGCGCAAGCCTGTCGAAGGAATGTTATACAATTTGCTGTAGGCATGCGCCAGCAATTCATTACTCTTCTTCGTTGCGGCATACAGGCTGACAGGATTGTCCACCTTATCATCTGTGCTGTAAGGCACTTTCTTGTTCGACCCGTATACGCTCGACGAACTGGCATAAACCAGATGCTCCACGCCTTGCTCCCCATCGTCGCAACTGTGTCGACAAGCCTCCAGAATGTTGTAGAATCCTATAAGGTTTGACTGAATGTATGCGTCTGGATTCGTGATGGAATATCTCACGCCAGCCTGGGCAGCCAAGTTCACCACGATAGAGGGGTTGTTTTCCTCGAAAAGTCTGTCTATAAAACCTTTATCCGCAATGTCGCCTTTCACGAACAAGAAGCGGTGGTCGCCATTCAGGCGCTCCAATTCGGCTAGGCGTTCCTCTTTGAGTCGCACATCATAGTAGTCGTTCATATTGTCCACACCCACGATTTTGCTTTTGCTCGTTTCTTTCAGCAATCGTTTCACCAAGTTTGATCCGATGAAGCCCGCAGCACCCGTTACCAAGATGCACTTGTTCTCTATATGAATATACTGTTTTGACATTTCTTATCTTTCCTTTTGATGAACCAACCACCTATCGGCCGGGCCTATACCTTAATATAAAATATACGCATATACGCGCGTAAAATAAAGAGGACCGTTTCTGATGAGTCTTATGCCTGGGGCAAGAAACCTGCAACATATTTTTTAGCCCGTTTTCTCCAAAGCAGGTTAAAGAGGATAAAATACGGGCGCCAGAGCACTTCGCTCGGATAATTGCCCAAGAACCTCAAGTTGCGTTTTTGCCTTCTTGCAAACTTGTGCCACTTTCCCTCATGGGCTTTGACTTCCATTCTCTCATCGTGATAGCCGAAGTTTCCACTTTGCATCACTTCGTCCAGCAGGAAGCGTCCCTGTTTTTCATCCGGCGTTACGAACATATCCTCCTCTTTCATCCCAAAGACTTCCATAAGGAGCCATGCCACCGCCCTGGCAAAGCGAGTCATTCCAAGCTTTTCGATAACTTCAGTTGCTTCTTTCGTTTCTTCCTTGCTCAAAGATTGTGCCTTCAGCAATTCGTAATAGTCAAGCAGTTGTCGGAGACCCAGTCCGTCATCGAAGATATGGCGATACATGTGCAAGAGGAGGAACACGGTATTGAACAAATCGGTCGGGAATACACATTGGATGTGCGAGTCGGTATGTTCTCCTTCTGAAGAACGGGTATCTATGTTCCCGTCATTGTTTGTTTCCCGAACTTCTTTCTTGTTGGTGAATTGCCGTTCCGCCTGGGAGTAGAACCATTTCTGAAGATATTTGTTTTTAAATGGATTATACATCCACGAGGGAGTGAAGTGTGCTTCAACCTTCACATCTCTCACTCGTCCCAAGTCCACATGATGATAAGCCATCCCTCCCCCTGGCCTCTTGGCATACACATATTCCAGCACTTTTCTCCAGCCACCTTCCACCCAGATGTCTATATCGCCGCTCTGCCTTCTGAGCGGCTGTTCATAATACTGCGCCACTCCCTGCCCTTTTAAGATACAGGTACGCAGGCCATTTTTCAAGAAGTTCTGCTGTAATGCCGAGCAAAGTGCATTTTTTTTCAGATTTAGTTTCTCGGTCATGGAAACAACGGTATACCACTTAAGGATAAAATCCGTCGATGGCCTTTGTTCCTGTGGGAGTTGTTCCATGCCAGAGAACGCGATTCCCATGAGCGTTTGTCTCCGGGCGTGTTGGAACATCTCTTCCCATTCAGCCTCTGTGGGTATTCTCTCAAGGCTTTTGCGGTTGCCGAGGGCTACTTGTAGCAAGTCAAAAAAGAGCATATACAGATTTTATTCTATTTTCGCGAAGTATCATTTCTGCTTCCAGATATTCCAGAGGAATTTGGGGTTCCCCACAACATATCGTCTCCACATCCGTCTCGGTTCCCGAATCAGTCTGTACAGCCATTCTATGGAATGTTTCTGCCACCATTGCGGTGCCCGTTTTGATGTTCCGGCATAGAAGTCAAACACTGCGCCAATTGTTCCAACGTGGCAATTAATGTTCAGTTCATTCCAATGTTTAAACACCCATTTCTCTTGTTTTGGTGCTGTCATTCCAATCCATAACAAATCAGGATTCACATCATTGATGGCCTGGATAATGTCATTGTTATCTTCATCCGAAAACTTTGCCTTGTACGGCGGTGAATAAGTGGCTATCTTCACATGCGGATAGTCTTTTGCTGCTCTTTCCTTAATCAGGGCCAGCACTTTCTCGGAACTGCCTACAAACATCGCTGTCGGCAGATTACCATCGTCGTTTTGACTCCCCTCTTGTTCAAGCCTGCCCATCTCGAAGTCGAAAAGGACCCATCCGGTAATACGCTCCTGCGGTCTCGACTTGGCATTCAGCCATCTGCAGGCCTTTACAATGCTTGCCCCGTCTGGTAGAAGGTAATCGCCTTCTGTCAGTGCCCGTGCGAAGAAATCATCATACTGCGCCACATTGAATGAGTGTGCATTGATGGTGTTGATCAGCACTTTCCCCTTCGGAATGTCGTTCAGAGCCGCTTGCGACTCCACAAGATTTAGTTCTTTGAGTAAAAGCATTTTATTCCTATTTTTTGCACCAACAATTCACTTAAATTAAATAAATTGCTTTAGCAATAGTTATTCGTATTTGTGCGGTAACTTCAGCCAACTCCCAAATTTATAATCCCATTCTTCTGGTTCAAATTTTACCAAGCCACTAAAATGGAAGAAAGTATATTCTCCAAAAAGGACTTTATCTTCCAAATCATACAAATCGATTCTTACATGGGGAATTCCCTTTGATAATTGCTGAGCAATTTTTTTCATCAAATCAAAATTCTTCGGTTGAGCAGGTGTAACACCTGCATGGTCATGTCCCTGACGAAAAGGCAAATGATTAAAGTCTGAATCAAAAAAGTCAAACTTAACTTCGCCGTTAGGGTTTTGCCTTTCTGTTGCCACAAACAATCCTCTAACTTCCCCATCAAAACAAAAGAATTTATAGTCTGCCAAGTCTTTATTGTTGGACTTAGGCTCAATATACTTTTCTGCAAGAATTCGTTTCGGAACATTCTTATAAGGCCACTCTCTACTAATATAATACAAATCTAATTTCAAATTGTTATTAAGCAAATCTATTGCCTTTTGCCTATCAAAAGTTGTCTTATCCCGACAAATTATCACACCTTCATTACCTCCACCGTGAGTGGTCTTTAAAACAAACTGATTGGGTAAAGCATCCCATTCTATATCTTCAGGTCTATGCCAGATGCCTAATGTCGGAATAATAAACTCGCCTCCAATTATTGACGACACATAATCCTTTACAGCATATTTATCTACCATAGTAACATACTCTGGTCGTCTATCATAAAGCTTCAGCCATTGCAACTTCTCATTATATGATTGAGGATTCTTCCAATTGGGAAAGCGACCGAATTCTTTATAAAATTTAAGCCCCAAGTAGAATTTGTCAGGCAATTTTCTTGCAAAGACAAGAAATGGGATATTATTCATATTGTTGCAGATAAAATAAACCTAAAACTATAAATTCTCACTTCATGGATTATTGAGGGTATCACTATTTCTGCTGTTTTTAATAGCAACATTGAAAATTTCCATCAAATCATTATAGATCTGCCCTCGGCTATACATCGTTGTAGCTTTATCGTATCCAGCCATAGCATATTTAGATATGTTCTGTTCATCGTTGTACAATTCGCGTACGGCTTCCATCAAAGCCTGAGAATCTCCAGGTGGGACAAGAATTCCAGTTTTATGGTCTTCTATTATGCTTTGCATCGCCCCGATGTTAGTGGTAATTACTGGGCGTTTTAACAGCATGGCACGAAGGATTGTGTTGGGAAATCCCTCATACCATTTACTGGGTATGACAATGATTTTACTGTTAAGATAGAAATTATTCAGGTCATCACCCGAGATGAAACCCATGAATTCCAAGTTTTTCGGCAAATTGCTGGGGACAACATAGTTTTCATCGATTTTCCCTGCAACCCTGAACGGAATATCTGGTAGCATTCTGGCAGCTTCAACAAACTCATCAATGCCTTTCTCCATGCTTACCCGTCCTACGAAACTAACCCATTCTCCTGATTCCTTTTGTTCCATCTCACCAATCTCCGGCAATAATCCTGCCAACACTTTCACATGGTCTTCTGGAATATCCTGTGAGATGAATTTATTTTTCTGGAAGTTCGATTGTACAACAAAACAATCTACTCCATTCTTTATTACTTTTGTTATTCGATTGAAAGCATTTCTGGCTGCATATCCAATACTCTTACCCAAACTTCCTTCACAATTATTTATTATGCAATGCCACTCATGCCCTTTTCCCCAACATTTTTCACATACCTCCCCTCTTGGATTTAGGCACAATCCATTGGGGCAGAACAATCTATAGTTTGGACATCTCATCGCGACAGGAATTCCTCTTTCTTTTAACACCTTAAAAATAGATGTTGAGATAAAAGGATATAAATTCTGTACCATACAAATATCCGGTTTGAATTCATCCAATATTTTTTTCAGGTCCTTTCTTATCCATGGGTTTGATATCCCTGTGAAGAAAGCCTTGAATTTGAACCATAAAACATTTTCTTTTCCAACGGTAGTTCTTGTGAACCATCTCACCTCATGACCATGTGATTTCAATAAGGAGACAATCTCCCTAGATGCGTGCTCTTCACCACTCAATTGATGGTATTCATTATGAATATAGAGGATTTTCATTGTAAGAATTCTTGATGTTTACATCTTCATCGATGATATTCCCGGTATTGGAGCAGTTTGCACATCATCCACCAGGAAACGCGTGTATGCTTACATATATTCATCATTTTCCCGATTTTATCTTTCGGGAAATAGTCGCCATATTTTTGTGCCTCCTCCCGCGCCAGTTTCTCCTTCTTGGCAAGAAGGATGCAATAGGTCAGATTCCTTGCTATCCTTCCTTGCGCTCTTTTGAAGTTCTCGTCGTCTTTCAACTGCGGATTGGCTGCAATTATGCGCTTGTTCCATTCGTCAATGGTTGGCGCATTCTCCCAGCGTATCTTCATTTTCTTTAACCATCCGCTGTCTTTTATCGTATCAGTTCCATCGCTAACAAACAAGATTCCCGGCACAACGCCCCATTTTCCTTGTGTGGCCAGCAATGCCCAAAATTCCAGATCTTCCGTCACACGCAAATCTGTTCGTTGACCTCCAAGTTTCTTTAACTTATCGGTCTTGGCAATCATGCTGCCTGTACAGATGTGTCTGTGCTCACTCCAGTAGCAGAAGAAATCATCAAGTTCTTGTTCTGTTTCCGAAGCAATGATGCTCTCTCCACCTACGGTTTTGTGCACCTGACCGGTGCTTGCTGCAATACAGCCTGGGTGTTTGCGCATAAAAGAGATCATGCTATAGAAAAATTCCGGCTTCCAGTAGTCGTCAGCATCTAAAAAGCTCAGATACTCACCCCTTGCCATTTCTATTCCTTTGTTCCTTGCCCTTGCTGGTCCCGCATTCTCTTGGTGGAGAAGAATAAAATATGGATTGTTGTAACTATTGATTATTTCGCACGAACTGTCTGTGCTACCATCATCAATAAAGATTACCTCAAAAGTGTAATTTCCCTTTTGTGACAAGATGGAATCAATGCATCTTGATATGAGTCTTGATGCATTATAGACAGGAATAACAACCGATATATCAATTTGGGGCATTTTGTTCGATTCGTTTTTGAGCGATTCTGATAGCCTCCATAATGCTCTGTGCTGCACGCTCTGCTGTATGTTTTGCAATAATTCTCTTCGATTCTTCTCCCATTTGCTTGAGATTCTCTGTGTTGTCGGCAATACTTATAAGTACCTTCTCAATGCTTTGTTGGTTTAGCGAGTCGAATACCCATCCGTTTTCAGGATGAACAAGTTCTGGATGGCAACCATTATAGATTGTTGTGGCCACAGGCAGACCGCAAGCCATGGCTTCGGGAACCACAAGACTCCAGTTGTCTTCTGTGGTTGGAAGAATGAAACAGTCGGCAGCCTTGTAATAGATGGCAATATCATCATAGTTGATTCTGCCAGTAAGTACTACATTTGGAATCCTTTCTGTTTTTATCTTTTCTCGGAGTTCTTCTTCAAGGGGACCACCGCCAACCATGACTAAAGTAACATTTGGTATGCTTTCCGCGATATTAGCATACGCTGAAAGGAGTTCGCGAACTCCTTTCCGCGATATTAGTTGCCCTACATACACAAGCATCGTCTTTTTTACGCCAAGCTTTTGACGAAGATCTTTACATTGCTCATCTGTAATATTCTGTAGCGACTGTTGCAAGCCATCAACATCAGCCACCATGTGACCATAAGTTAATCGGCTATCATCCCACCCAAGCAGTTCTTTCACATATTCACCGGTCAGAATGCCATTACAGTCAATGGCATCAATCCATTGGCTGACAAACTGTCGGTACCAGATTCTCAGTTTCCCTGCATTCCGCTCCGTATGCTTAGTGCGTTCATAGCACATCACATGAGGAATTCTTTTAAATGCGCGAACAAATAGGGGAGCATAGGTCCATTGCATAAAACCATCACTCACCAAGGCTTCAGGCTTTGTCTTTCTTACCAATTTGATCAGTCCTGGGCTGTATGGAATTCTGAATGATGTATTGCTCAGAGACATGTTATCAATCTTAGGCTTATTGCCAATGCGAAGTTCTTTGTCGTGTGCAATGGCCCTATCGCCTAAAACAGCTTTTATCTTATTTTCGACATTCGGGCGAATAACATCTTTATAATAGACAACCGTCAGTTCATGTCCACACAAGTCGTCCAATGCCTTGAACACAGGAATCCTATAATCAAGGAAGCTGCGAGTTACCCAGGTGATTCTCATAAATAAATCAGTTATCTGAAAATGTTATTTGCTTAATAATTGACTTTCTGTTTTTTTTACAAATACCATAAATGTCGCAGCTATCACTGCATAAACAGAGTCTGATACATACGACCAGTGGGAAGCAAGAACTGGACATGAAGAAAGATTCAAAAGTATTGCTATTATTGCAGGGAAAGTAACACTTGCATAAACATTCATTTTTGACTCCTTAAATGCCTTTAAAATCCATTTTAAAACAAACCATGTGAAAAAAAACAATCCCACAACACCAGTGTTAACCAATGCTGATATCCACGAGTTATGCGCTGAAATTTGTCCATAATCGCCTAATGTGGTTTCGCCAATAATAAAGCCATGTCCCAACAATGGTGCCGTTTTCCATCGTTCAAATGCAGCTTCCCAAAGAAGCATACGGCCAGTACCTGTTTCCAGTTCTCCCTGTGTATGTCCGGCAATTAAGAATTTATATATAGCATCTTCTTCTGTTAAGAACAAAAGATAGAGACCAATGCTTATAAGCAAGATTCTGATGACGCTAAGTCCCTTTCTACCTGATGCGAACAAAACAAGGAAACCGATTAAGGCGGCAATATAACTTGCAGAACTCGTTCCCAAAAGCCACGCAATAAAATCAAGGAAAATAAACCATCTCATTTCCCTGAATGTGAATATTTCATTTTTCACACAGCCCACAGCCAAGATAAGCCCTATCATTGAAGAGAATGTATACGAATTGGTGTGGTACCACCCTAATCCCCTATCCATCCAAAAATCAAATACACATAAATAGGTAGAAAGCGTTGCCAGTACAATTATATAGTAGAGCATTTTTCTTGAATCTTTTATATAATATGCAATCATCCCTACAAGATAGATATTAACGATGTGTTCAAGCGACTTGAAGGTTATGGTTGTTCCATTTCCAGCCCACATAAAAGAAGCCCATGCAAAAAGGCTATACGCCAAGATTGGCCACATCCCTATCCGGGCTACTTTAGCAGCTTTCAGATGAGTGAAGATAAAAAGAAAGCCTATAACAATACCTGCAAGAGCCAGCGTTGTGCTTGAGTCTAAAGATGCTGCGTACTCGCCCACTTCTTTACTCACATCAAATATTGTCTTTCGGCATATGAACAACAATATGATACAGGTAAGTACCCGAACTTTTCGAGGATATTGAAATATTGAAATTCTTTTTTTCATTGCAAATAATTATTTTCTGCTAAAAAGCCGATAAGATCTTCCGTCACTTTTTTTTGACCACATACATTCAGGTGAATCGGGTCAAAGAACAGTGAGTTGTCATTCTCGTATGACGGCGACAAATTAAGGAAATGCACCTTTGAATTATCTGCATCCAAATTTTGATAATAGGCCAATATATCGGAATAGTCTTTTCTATGAAGATCCGTAAGCGACTTAAGCACTGGTGCTTGCAGGAGAATTACATGCAGATTCCTATTGGTACACATCGTTATGATTTCCTCCAATACTTTCATTGCCTTTGAATTCATAACAATGGGTCTGTCCCACTTGGCCTTATTGGACTGAAACTCGGTATCCGTGAATACATGCGTTTTATAGTTCCTGTCATCGTGTTTCCATCCCCTGACTGATTGTTTGATGAGGTCGTCGCTAAATCCGGCTGTACGGAACAACTTGTGTGCATAATAGGTCGTAAAATCCGTAGCATTATAAATATACTCCCCGACATGGACATTGTCCATCCAAGGATAAAACAGCGTAAAACTGTTCTCGCTGAGTCCCTCGTCGTTGAAGAGGTAGGGGTCTACGCCAATGACGACCACCTTCAAAGAATCAGCGTATTGGGAACTCAAGAACATCTGAACCATTAGTTCGCGTTCCACAATACCGACACCAGCCCTTGTATGTTTTGTAACTTTACATCTGAGTCCTTTTTCCATCATCTGCCTGTCGAGGCCCATCATAAGATGCGAATGTCCGACAATTAGCACCTGGCTATGCTCGTTCAACCCCATGCCCTTGTCAAGTCCATACTTGAGAAAAGCACTAACGGTGAAGTCCGTCAGAAAAAAGACAATAATCGCCAGAATGCATTTTATGGTGTGGCTTCTGTTTATTCTCATAATAGCTTCAGAACTGGAAGTACACGAACTTAGCCCCACTTTCTCCCAAGAGAGAGACCATCAGCAGAGTCAGCACCATAAACGAGAGATTAATCCATGAGAAAGAATTGTCCGTCCGTTCCGTAATTTTCAAGACCCGCTTATACATTGTGATTTCTGCAATGACAAAACATGCGAGCGCAAAGAGCATAAGTACAAATTGGGTTGAAAAGTAAGTGAAGAATGGAACTCCTCCATTGGTTAATGCCTGTAGAATTGCTGTAGCATGCGCCAAATTGTCTGCTCTGAAGAAAACCCAGGCTACGGATGTAACAACAAACAGTAGCAGCCCCAGCATTGCGTTCGTTGTTGTGTTCTTGAACTCTCTCCTTTTCAAAGTGTAATACTCTGCAATCTGATACACTCCATGTATAAATCCCCAAATTATAAATGTCCAAGCAGCCCCGTGCCATAATCCGCTGACAAGGAATACTATTAAGACGTTCATCATCCAGCGCCACTCTTTGACGCGATTGCCACCTAAACTGAAATACACATATTCTGTCAACCACGATGTGAGGGATATGTGCCACCGCTTCCAGAAGTTTCGTATGGATGTGGAAAAATAGGGGAAGTCAAAGTTCTTGCGAATATCAAAGCCTAACATTCTGCCCACACCTATTGCCATATTGCTATAGCCAGCGAAATCGCAGTAAATCTGTATGCTATACAATCCCATAGCAAACAGGATGGTCGTGGTGCCATACATTTCCGGATGGGCATATACTGTTCCTACATAAGTAGCAATACGGTCGGCCACTACAATCTTTTGAAAGAGCCCCCATACCAGTAACTGAAAACCGTTCAATACGCCAACTGCGTTCCATCTTTGCAATGTCTTTATCTGGGGCATCAGTGTTCTTGCCCGTTCAATTGGACCGCTCAAAATGGTGGGAAAGAAACAGACATATAATGTGAAGTCGAGTGCCGATGGCATCAGCGTTTCTTTTCTTCTATAGATGTCTATTGTATAACTTAGTGCCTGGAAGGTAAAGAATGAAATACCAATGGGTAATGCTATTTCGCCCAAAATATGCCCTTCAATATCCAACACATCATTTAGCAGAAAGTTAGTATATTTGAAAAAGGCTAACGGCAACAGCGACAGAACTATGCCTATTGTAATAATCGCTTTTCGGTTTTTCCCTCTGTCCAATAGTCTAATGCAACCATAGTTGATAAGGGTTATATAAAGAAGCAAAAAGACAAAGCGCGGTTCCAATAAGGCATAGAACACATAACTTGCAGCCAACAAGAAAACATTCTTCAGCCAAACGCGCTTGTTCCTGTTGCAGATGTAGAACATTAACAGCACAGGCAAGAAGAACAATGTAAAATGAATGTCGTTAAAAAGCATTTATTCCTTATTTCCGCAAAAGCGTCTGTAGGAGATTCTTAACCTTTAAAATAGAATTGTACAAGGCTATTTTTATTATTGAAACCTTGCCTGTTTCAAGGCCTTTGATATAGCAGACTCCACATTTTGAGCATTGTTTTTCGAGTGCAACACGAATCCCAGGAATCAAACATGCATTGTTATGCAACTTGATTATCGCAGAAATATGTGTATTCTTACCTGCAAGAAGTGTTGAATAAACACAACCCATTATCTGGCACACAAACTTTTCTTGTAACAGCAGCATTGGACTATTTGCATCGTAATTGACCTTAAAATCTTCAATCATTACCTCTGCAACTGCAACGAAATGTGCAAAATTCTTCTTCACATTTTGTGGACTCATTGACTGTTCGTCAATCCCGACCAAATAGACATACACTGGATATGAAACAAAACGAACGGTATTTACTAATCGTAAAGGCCAATAACAATATTGTGTATCTGTGTAGAAAATGCCCTCCAGCCATTTCAGTTTTGATTCGCGTATAAGTTGCGTCTTGAAAACCATTGTTTGCACTTTTGTCCATGCCTTGATAGACTTGTTCTTCCACATTTGGGGAAATACCTCCAAATCTTGATTCTTGGGATATTCATCGTCAATATACATCTGCTTTTCGTTAGCGCCCTGTTCATAGTGAATTGTCCCATCACAAATCACCAAGTCTGCATCAGAGGTCTTCAAATCCAGGACAAATTGTACATAAGCCTCAGTATTATACCAGTCATCTGCATCAAGTGTACGAAAATATTTTCCGTGTGCCAATTCAAGGCCTTTATTCATAACGGACCCATAATTACCATTTTCTTTATCAACAGCATAAATATAGCCTGGATAGCGTTGTTCGTATTCTTTTGCTATTTCCAAAGTCTTATCTTCTGAACCATCATTGACGACGAAGACTTCCACATCCGGCATAACCCTTTCATCTATGATGGAATCCAGACAACGTCGTAGATAATCCTCCTTATTATAGGCAGCAATAACAATAGTTAATAATTTTTGATTCATATAATGGTGTTTTTTCTACGAGAGTATTTTTTACAATATAAAAAGATTCCAACAATGAAACCTGTTTTTATTCCTTCTATACAGCATAAGATGGTCTCATTTCATTTAATTTGAAATATCTTTCGACATATAGTCAGTTTCATTGAAATCATCGTTAGTAATATAACAAAGATTACACGGCTCAACAGTATTATTGTAAAGCCAACATCAACATGAACTGTCTGATATAGTATTGTGAAAAATGCCGTATTAAGTTCCAGAACATGGAAACACAATATGGGCAACGACAAACTTCCGCACCAAGCAAATGCTTGAGAAATCCACTTTGTATACTTTTCAATTCGTTTAGACAAAAGGTACACTACAAATACACCTCCCAGTGCGCCTCCTACATCTAAAGGCCAACAAGCATATCTACATATACAAATCATAGGATTGTGTGAAAGTGCTTCTATTGCTGTAGCATGCCATATGGCTAGAGCCCAACAGCAAACAAACATCCAGAAGATCCATTGAGGAATCTGGCTTTCCTTTATATAATGCCCCATCGCATAAAATACAAGTGCTGAAAGGCCTGGTAAAATTCCTAATGGAAGATTCACCACATAATAGTCCAACATTACAGCACAAATACTGACTATCACGGCTATCGGCAGCACAAGTGTTTTCCTGGTTTGCCTGTATAATACTAGATATGCTAGTTTGCACCAGAACAAAGAAACAAGAAACCAAATAGGACCTATGTATTGTACATCACCTAATAAAGGGGAGTGATGATAATAGCCAGCCGCCCAAACAACAGCCCAAAATTCATCAAATAGGAGTAGCATATTGTGTTTCTTATAGGCATAAAGCATCGTATAGGCCAATAAAAGCAAGCAAGTAAACAGATATGGAACTATAAGTCTCTTGAAATTCTTTTTTGTCACATTACCATAGGTAAGACCTTTATCTCTAAAGAAACACCCGGACAAAATAAAGAACAAAGGCATATGGAACGAATATATGAAATTCTTTCCCCATAGATTTATCCCATCCGTATGACCTATGAGTACTGCTATAATGGCAATTCCCTTCATTATGTCGAAGGTAATATCTCTATTCATTAGAAGATTTATGAATTTCCTAAGTTCGTTCTTTGTTATAAACAACAGTAACGGCTATGTTTCCATTTCCCAAGTAGCATTTTTAGATGTAGCAGCCTATCAAAACCTATGATTTTCTCCACGATTGCTACGACTGGAGAAGGACTAGGATGGTGAGGGCGTTCACCTAATTGTTCTATCTGTTTTTTAGCCTCCAAATACCATCTCGAACCATAGGGTGATGTCAATAATACAATGGAGAAATTCCGGGCCAATCCACGACGAACACATGGAGTATCACGAAGTGGCAAAACCGTTTGTTTGCACAAGATTCTTCCTAATAAGGCTGAATTTAACTTGTTCTCAACAAATTTGTTTCCTCGGCTAACTGAAGCATAACCAATTCTATAACAAAACATAGCGGAAGGACAATACATCACATGTGAAGCCTTTGAGAGGACCCGGCAGAAGAATTCTCCATCTTGCACTTTGGTGAGTCTTTCATCCCAAGGTCCCGCTTCGGCAATCAGTTGACAGGTAGTTAAATAGCAAGAAACAACAAACCACTCATTATTATACCATGCCTCTTCGATCAAGTCCAGACCTGTGGGATAGTCTTTATACAAGAAACGCTCCGTATGCTTTGACGGAAGAGTATCTGTGAATGTTTCCCATGGGCATACTGCTACCGCCTTCGGGTCTCCCTCTTCCTCCAGTCGTTTCACCTGGACCTCTATCTTGTTGTCCGACATCAGATCGTCAGCATCAAGATACATGATATAGTCGCCTGTGCTTTTTTCGAAGGCCAGATTGCGTGCACGGCAACCACCGCTGTTTGGTTGAGAATAGACATGAACTCGTGGGTCGCACTGCTCATACTCACGGGCTATAGCCAATGAACCGTCGGTAGAGCCGTCATCAACAAGAACAACCTCGATGTTCTTGTAGGTCTGACGCAGACAGCAGTCAAGCGTTTCGCGCAACCATTTCTCTGCATTATAGCAGGGAATGAGGACACTGACTTTTTTCTTCGCCTTAGAGTCTTCCATCGATGATGTTTCTATCAAGTATGCCCTTCACATCATAAATGACTCCATTCGGGTTGGTCATTGTCTGGATATCCAACTCCGCAAACTGCTTGTGGGCGACACAAAGCACAACGGCATCGAACTTTTCTTCGGGCAATTCACGGACTATATCCAGACCGTATTCATGCTTTACATGTTGCGCGTCGGCCCAAGGATCATAGATGGTGATATTGTCGGTAAATTCATTGAGAGTGTGATAGATGTCCACGACTTTTGTATTGCGTATGTCGGGGCAGTTCTCCTTAAAGGTTATTCCCAACAAAAGAATCTTTGAACCTTTTACCAAAACGCCTTTCTTGTTCATGCACTTAATCACCTGCTCTGCGACATAAGTCCCCATGCCGTCGTTTAATCGGCGTGCGTTGCTCATCACTCGTGGCAGGACACCATAGACCTGCGCTTTCTGAATGAGATAATATGGGTCTACACTAATGCAATGTCCTCCCACCAAACCCGGTTTAAGTTTTATGAAATTCCATTTGCTGGCGGCTGCCTCAATCACATCATTGGTGTCGATGCCCATGGCATTGAAAATCTTTGCCAGTTCGTTCATAAACGCAATGTTCACATCCCGTTGTGAGTTCTCAATGATTTTGCTGGCCTCTGCCACTTTTATGGATGGAGCCTTGTGCGTACCGTTCACCAATACAGAATTATATACATCGTCGACAAGCGTGGCCACCTCAGGAGTTGAACCAGAAGTTACTTTCTTTATTTTTTCAACGGTGTGTTCCTTGTCGCCTGGGTTGATACGCTCCGGGGAATACCCTGCAAAGAAGTCCTTGTTAAAGGTCAATCCACTTACCCGCTCTACAACAGGGAGGCATTCTTCTTCGGTCACTCCCGGATAGACGGTTGACTCATAAACAACGATGTCGCCCTTGGAGATGACCTTTCCGACCGTCTCGCTTGCTCCCCACAAAGGTTTCAAATCGGGACGGTTATTTTCGTCTACGGGTGTTGGCACTGCAACGACATAGAAATTGGCATCCTTGATTTCACTGATGTCGGTAGTACATCTAAAACCGCGGTGCAATGCGTCTTGAAGGAGACGGTCATCCACTTCAAGCGTAGCGTCATGCCCTCCGTTAAGTGCATCGACTCGGCTTTGGTTCATGTCAAAACCGACTGTTGGATACTTCGTCGAGAATAGTCTTGCCAAAGGCAGGCCAACATATCCCAGACCTATCACACAAATTTTAATATCTTTCATATTCATTCTTTTCTTTCGATAAGATTTAAATCTCTTAATTCGATTTCCTATTTATATAAGTTTTAATTTTTTCATGAATTATGGTTCTTTCGTGGGCTGACATACCTACAAATGATATCAGCAGAACCGCACATATTACTCCTACAAACAGCAGCAAGAAGATGTTGCCGGAGATAAGTGTCTTGGTCAATATAACGAACAAAATAATTGTCGCAAAGATAATCCAACAACGAAGTACTACTTTTTTCAAATAATTGGTCCAAGAGAGTCCATTATACTTCCGATTGAAATTCAAAAGCAAACACATGGCTATCATTTCCAAAAAGATATTTACCCAAATTCCCACGATAGGACTGCCACCATGCGACAACCAAATATAAGCGAGAGGCAAAGCCAGCAATTTGGTGGAACCTACCACCAGTTGATAATTCCTGATTTTCCCATAAGCCAATATACCATGTATCAAGAATCTTGACAAAGTATCGCACAACATATATACCATGGTCCATCTGACAAAGATGACGGTATATTTAGGGACTTCAACCAACCATAACGAAAGCAGTTGTGGAGTCGCAATGATGATGGGCACTGCAAAAAAGCACAACAAGAAAAAAGAAAATCTACTACCATTGTTGATGAGGGAATGTGCTCTGTAAAAGTCGTTCTGTGCTATCGATTTCGTGATTTGTGGATATACTGCCGTCTGGAAACCAGTCACAAACTGGGAAACAGCACGCTGAACTTGGTTACAGATACCCTTTGCAGCATTTACCGTTACACCAAAGAATATGTTCAGCAGGATGTCTATACCCTGATTTCTCAAAACCAAAGAGGCATTGCCTATCAAATCCCAACCTGCAAAAGCAAACATCTCTTTGAAAATATCTCTTTCAATATGAAACGCAAGATGTCTTGCCTCTTGGAATCTCCGATAACAATAGATGCTATAAATGAACCTTAACAACAAGGCTATACAGAACATGATGGCTGCATACAACAGCAGTTTGTCAACCAAGATAACTAAAAGCAACAGGACCGCACCTAATTTTAGACTTGCCTCAAGAATGCTGATGTAGGCAAAGGCCACCATGTGCTCATGAGCGATGATAGTTGCATTGTAAGGCAATGAAATGATGTTCACAAACAAAGTGGCAACACTGAACTGAAACACCCAGAAGGCGACACCTAACCGTTCAGCCGGTATGTTCAGTTTGTTATACAGAAACCACAACCCAAAGATTTCCAGAAGCACTACAATAATTAGGCCGAGAATGATATGGATGAGCAGGCTGGTATTGAACACTTTCTTCAAATGGACTTCGTCATTCTGTCCCAATGCGTAGGTAATAAACCGCTGAGAAGCCCCCGACATTGTTGTGCTCAACATCGAAAACATGGCCACCACTCCACCTACCACATTGTAGATGCCATAATCCTCTATACCCAATGCCTGCAGGGCGATTCTGCTGGTATAGAGCGTGATAAGCAGCACTACAAATGACCGCAAATACAAGAACAATGTATTTTTGGCCAACAGGCGATTGTTTTTCGAATAGTCAGGCACGAGTTAACGGAACTTAGCGATGTTTTTTTGACTTCTTACAAGTCATCCTTTTCAGTGATTACTGACTCTACGAAATGCAGTTGCGACAATGCTTTCTTTGTATGGAAGGAGACTTGGTTGAAGAGCACATGCGTTTTCAATTGCACAATAGCAGCTTCTGCACTTAATTCTCCATTTTCATACAAACTGATGGTGGCATATAGATTATCGTTCGCAACAGGTCCAAGCACTATATCGTAATTATGCAATGGTGCAAAGCGTCGATTGGCAACGACGAAGTCAAGCCATTCTTTGGTTGCTCCATGGTATTCCATGATGCTTAACTCTTTATCCTGCAACAAAGCATCATCGACCTCATACACAGAGACAATTGCCTTTCCTCTTCCTGCCCGTTCTTGACGAATATGTGCCCAACGGGCCGCTTGCTCAAAATCCACCGTGGTATAAAAACCTTTACCATAATCGGTATTCTCCCGACCTTGCCGAAGATAGGGATGCTTAACACTAACTGTTGAGCCGTGATAAAGTTTCATTTCTCCTCCTTTTTACGATTGTCAATATATATCCTTATATCTTGCAATATCGCATCTTTACCTTGCGTATGAAGCATGTCGAAACCATTCATTAAATAATGGTCAACACGATAGTGCCGAAAAAGGGCATACGCTTCCAATGAGGTCATCTGGTATTTCTCAGCATAATGCTCAATACAAAAAGTTAAGAATACAACGATGTTGTTAGATATTATCCGTCTATCTGGCAACCAACTTTGCTCCAACAAACGATAAAGGGACTCGGTATCCAAGTACCACCATTTGGCATTTTCGTTATATAACTTGGCGTAGAATGGAGAATCATAGATATATGTCAATGCCTGCCTCACAGGGATATGTTTGCGCTGCGAAACGAGTAAGGCTAATTGGGATATTTTTAGAGGAATGATGTGGGTACTCATATTACAGAATCTTTACGCTACTGGGAATATTAACAACTCTATCCTCACGGCAAGCCCAGCGGCTGTATGCTCAGCTGATAGTCCTTGCCTTTTTGCACTTCGGCAAAGTGGATGTGGCGGTAGCCCTTGTTGCGGCAGAGGTCGATGATTTCCTGACGGTCTTCCGGGAGCATCTTACAGCCGAAAATAATCTCACGGACAGCCAATGGGCTGACGGGGCAAAGCCCATGCGTGGAAATCTTGACAATGCGGTATTCTTCCTCGTAGGCCCAGTCGGAATGCTTATGAAAGAGAGCCTCGGTGGCCGGAGCCTGGTCTTTGATGTAGTTGAAACGGATGGTGTGCTCGTCGTACTCCACCTTCTTCGGAAAGAAAAAAGGGACAGGGTCTTGCAGGATATCGTACTGGATACAGATGCCTTGATGGCTGTCGGCATAGTGTGCCCACATCAGGTTGTCGTTGTTCTTTGTGGTGAGGCAGAGGATACCTGTCTTCTTCTGCTGGCGGCGGATGGCATCTTCAATATAGCGGATGCCCTCGTCAGGATGGAACATCATACGCCGGGCATGGAGTTTACATTCGGCAGGCTGCATGAGTCCTGTACCCTGAAAGAAGCGCAGCCAATCTTCTTCGGTGGAGTCGTTGACGAGTTCCAGGTTGCAGTCGTAGGGGTCGTTAAACTCGCTGGCAGTGGCAAAGTAGAGTTGCATACTTTTCAAGAACCTGAGAGCTTTGTCCTTGCTGCGGTATTGATAGAGATAGCGCGGCGTGCCCTGCTCAACGGCCAACTCCAGAAAGTCCTTCGGTGTACTGGGGAAAGAATTCATACTATTCATCCACACGGCAGAACCAGCGGGTGATGTGTATCATGACACCGAGGCCGGCGACATGCTTGATGAAGAAATATTTGCCCTTGATCTGGCAGAGCTTGCCCTTTATGCCACGGAAACGACCGCGCACGATGGTGACTTGCTTGCCGATGCGGGCCTCGGCCTGCTGGGCTGTGATGAAGACGGACTTGCTGTAGGTGGGGTCGCAGAGCATGCGGAAATCGCGCATCTCGTCGGCACTGATCTCGTAGGGGGTCCCATCTTCGTGCTTGACAATACGGTGTGGAGCGTTCAAAGCGGAGAAGATGGCCAGCATCTGTTCTTCGGGGAGTGTTTTCTCCACAAAAACATAGCCGTGGACGATGGGGGTGAGTTCCTTCTCGCTGATGCTCTCGGCAGTAGGGTCAACACGGACACCGTCGCGGAATTTCATCGGGATGAAACAGTTGAGCCCCTGCTGCTGCAGTGCATCACGCACGGATCGGTCCTGACGATAGACGGTGAGGGCGTACCAGGGAGTCATTTAGGCGTTTGGTCGTTTGGGTGTGAGTTCCAAAGAGAGTGTGTATGCCGAGAACAACACCTGATTGCGCTCGGTGTACTGCTCTGACGAGAGTTTGTCGCCAATCTCTTGCTGATAGACGGTGCGCAGTTGCTCGTATGCTGCTATTTCCTTCTCAAACACCCGAATGAATAAATTTTGTAAAAGTTTGGTTGAAATCAAATTCACACGCTTTCCCCTCGTGGCTTTGACGCACAAAGCCAAGTATCATGCTATGCCATAAGGAGATAGCCTGTATAAAGCTGATTCCACACGGGGAGGTGCAAAGCCTCGTAGAATAAGGGATATAGTACTAAATCGGCGCAAAGGTAGTATTTTTTATTAAAATAAAAAAATAAATGGGGAAAAGATGTTTTTATTTACGGATTTACGAATTTCTTTGTTATATACAAAGCGCAGTAGCGAGTCCAGATTGACGGATTGACAATTGACGGATTGACGGATTTTTGTCAAATTTGTCAGAAGTTCATGCTAGGTTCGTGCTAGGTTGGCCAACTCTCCTAGCCCATTCTGCAATAACCATTTTACGAGATTTGCTTAGGTATGCTTTTCATTCTTTCATTTCTCACCACACCTCAAAAATAACGAAAAATCTTTTCCATCTAAATAAATTTCCATACATTTGCCGGAGATTATGCGCTGTTTAGCAGCCAATTGAATTGTACTAACCTTAAACAAAACAATAAAACTTATGAGACTAGACGGACGAAGAGAAAGTGAGAATGTAGAAGACCGCCGCGGTATGAGTACTGGTGCGAAAGCAGGCATCGGCGGTATTGCTGGTATACTCTTGATTGCCCTGTTCACCTTCATGCAGGGTGGCAATCTGGGAGATGTGATTGGCAATGTCATCCAGCAAGGAGCCCTGGGCGGTGTGCAGGAAGAAACCGTGGAAGGCCAACGCGAGTTCTCGGCCGAAGAGGAAGAACTGGCAAAGTTCTCCCGCCAGGTGCTGGCATCGACCGAGGATGTATGGACGAAGGTGTTTGCAGAGAACGGCATGAAATACAAGTCGCCTACGCTGGTGCTTTTCACCGGCAGGGTGAACAGCGCCTGCGGCCAGGCTACCAGTTCGGTAGGTCCTTTCTACTGCTCTGGCGACCAAAAACTGTACATCGACCTGTCGTTCTTCACACAGATGAAACAACAACTCGGTGCTGAAGGTGATTTCTCCTATGCCTATGTGATTGCCCACGAGGTGGGACACCATGTGGAGAACCTGCTGGGCATCCTCGGCAAGGCCCATCAGCAGATGAACCAGACCGACCAGGTTACCGCCAACAAGATCAGTGTTAAACTGGAACTGCTGGCCGACTACTATGCCGGTGTGTGGGGACACTATGAGGACGGCGAATACGGTTCGCTGGAAGACGGCGACATCGAGGAGGCCATCGACTGCGCAGAGAAGATTGGCGACAACTACCTGCAGAAGAAGCAGCGCGGCTATGTACAGCCCGAGTCGTTCACCCACGGCACTTCCGCCCAGCGTATGCGCTGGCTGAAGCGCGGACTGCAGACGGGCGACATGAGCGTCAGCACCTTCAATGTGAGCGAAAGCCAACTGTAAGCTATCGCAAGCGCATCATAGAAAAGCGGCAGAAGAACAAATCTTCCGCCGCTTTTTTGCATGTAAAAATGAATAATAAAGAGTTGGACTATTATATTTCTCCAGCCCACAATTGCTTGAAGAAATCGAGAACATAGATGTGTTCAATCCCATCGACAGTCCGGTTGAATTGGTCGAGAGACACGATAATTTTTCTGCATGTGGCGTATTCTTCACCGAAGGCTTTCAATCCTTTCAGATGACGCGGGAGAACAGACTCAACCGATTTGATTTCAATTGCTACGTGGGCATCGCCTATCACCGCATCAACTTCCATGCCTGTATAGGTGCGCCAATAGGTAAGTTGTTCATTACTTTCCGTGTAGTGAAGGAAGGCTATAAGTTCCTGAATAACAAGATGTTCGAAAGCATGTCCGTACTCAGGCGTTCCGCGCAAGAGTTTCCCACGATGAAGCAAATGATTGGCAACGCCCACATCAAAATAATAGAATCTGGGTGCTTGTACCAAACGCCGTTTTATATGTTTTTTATAGGCAGGAACGCGATATCCCACCAAAGTGTCTTCAAGGATATCAAAATAGGAACTGACGGTGCTTGCACTTATGCCGCATTCCTGGGCTATGTTCTGGAGATTGATAATTTCTCCATTCGTCAATGCTGCGACTTCAAGAAATCGCTGAAAGCTGTTTAAATTCCGTACGAGTGCCTCTTCTTTTATCTCCTCCTTCAAATAAATGTCAATGTAGGCAGATAACTTACGATGAGGATTTTGCAATAAATAATGCGGCGGTATCATTCCATAGGATACGGCTCTGTCAATTTCAAAATCTGGAATTTCCTGACTGACAAAAGGATACAAGAAAACCGGATAGGCACGGCCGCCCAAAGTATTGTGCCCCTTACGCTTCAACTTGCGGGCACTCGAACCACAAAGGATAAAACGCAATCCATGATTGGCTATTAAACGGTGTACTTCATTGAGGAGCGATGGAACTTCAGGAATTTCATCAATTATCACCAATGTACCTTCCTCCTTCTCATGCAACATTTCATAGAGTAAAACCGGACGCAATTCCATACGCTTGCGAACATTACTGTCGAGCAAGTCTATATAGATTGCATCAGGGAAAATCTGTCTCAATAGTGTTGACTTCCCTGTCTGACGGGCACCGAACAAGAAAATACTACTGTCGGCGATCTGGTTAAGATTACATATCCGCTTGTACATATCTACATAGTTTTAATCCTGATTTTGATTGAAAATCCACAGTGGATCTGAGGATTTTAAAGGAAAATCCGCAGCAAATATAAGCACAATTATCCCTTTCTCAAAACTTTTACCGCATTATTTTCAGAAAGTTTCCGGGCTTTTTTCCTCCAGATAGACAGCAGCCATCTCTGCACAGCGTTCACCGTCGATGCCTGCTGAGACGATTCCACCGGCATAGCCTGCTCCTTCGCCGCAGGGGAAGAGACCTTCCAGCCGGATGTGCTGGAGCGTCTCGGCGTTTCGGAGGATGCGGACAGGCGAAGAGGTGCGGGTCTCGGTGGCAATGAGCACGGCCTCGTTGGTGAGGAAGCCGTGGCTTTTCCTGCCGAAGTCCCTGAATCCCTGTTGCAAGCGGGCTGCTATGGGGCGCGGCATCCAGAAATGGAGGGGACTGCTGATGAGTCCGGGTGCGTAGGACGAGCGCGGCAGGTCATAGCTCAAGCGCCCGTTAACGAAGTCGGCCATGCGCTGTGCCGGTGCCGTCTGCTGGCGGTTTCCCTGCAACCAGGCCTGCCGTTCCAACTGTTCTTGGAAATGAAGCATCTTGAGGGTGGAAGGTGGAAGGTGGAAAGAGGAAGGTGGAGTTCCCGAAACTTCTTGCTGTGTGGGCAGCATGGTGTCGTCGAGATCTTCCGGGCGCACTTCCACCACCATGCCGGAGTTACTCCACTGGGTGCCGCGGCTGGAGGGACTCATGCCGTTCACCACTATCTGCTCCGCCCCCGTGGCCGCAGGGATGACGAAACCGCCCGGACACATGCAGAAGGAATAGACACCACGCCCATCCACCTGCGTCACGAAGGAGTATTCGGCAGCAGGGAGATAGCGTCCGCGCCCTTGGCGGCTATGGTATTGTATCTGGTCGATCAGTTGAGACGGATGCTCCAGCCTGACGCCGACGGCAATGCCCTTGGGCTCTATTTCGACACCGTTGGCAGCGAGGTAGCGGTACACATCGCGGGCACTATGGCCCGTGGCAAGAATGACCGGCCCACGGAACTGCCGTTGCCGGCCCGAAGGCTGGTGGACGGCTTCCACGCCGACAACGCTATCGTGCTCCATGAGAAAGGCGGTCATCTTGGTCTGGAAGTGGACTTCGCCGCCACAACGGACGATGGTCTGCCGCATGGCTTCAATCACGGCAGGCAGCCGGTCGGTGCCGATGTGGGGATGTGCATCGGCCAGGATATTGGTGGAGGCACCGTGCTGACAGAACACGCGGAGGATTTTCTCCACCGAGCCGCGCTTCTTCGAACGGGTGTATAGTTTCCCGTCGGAATAGGCCCCTGCCCCACCCTCGCCGAAACAATAATTGCTTTCGGGGTCGACTTGCTGTGTTTTCTTGATTTGCGCCAGGTCTTTCTTCCGCTCATGGACATCCTTTCCACGCTCGAGCAGAATGGGACGGAAACCGAGTTCGATGAGTCGCAGCGAGGCAAAGAGTCCGCCTGGTCCCGCACCTACCACGACAACGGGCTTCGATGCGGAAACATCTGAATACATAACCCGTTCGTACTCATCATCTTCCGGAACCTCGTTAATGTAGAGTCTAACCGTTAGGTTGATGTAAATGGTGCGGTGTCTGGCATCGATGGAGCGCTTGAGAATACGCACATGGTTGAGGGTTCGTGCATCAATGCCACGCTCCTTGGCAATGGCTTGCTTGAGTTGTTGTTCCGAGGCCGCCTGTTCGGGCAGCAGTCGGAGGGAGATTTCGCTAATCATGGTGCTGTGTTTCGGGGACAAAGGTAGAAAAAAGAATGAAAGAATGAACAAATTATTGGGCGGTTGAGGGAGGAATGCGCGAAAAAAATTACTATTTTCGCCAAGGAAAAGCTTACCGCACGATGATTTACATAGCCCTCCCCTCCCCTGTTTCGCACCGGCTGCCGTTCTATCTGGCCATGGAAGAATATGTGGCCCGGCGGCTGAACGACGGCGACGACTGCTTTTTCATGTGGCAGGTGGAGCCCACCGTGATTTTCGGGCGAAACCAGCTGATTGAGAACGAGGTGAACCTGGACTACTGCCGGCGGCACGGCATAGCGACCTACCGGCGGAAAAGCGGCGGCGGATGCGTCTATGCCGACAGGAGCAATGTGATGTTCAGCTACATCACGCGCAGCGATCAGGTGCTGTTCACCTTCGAGCGATACATCGCCATGGTGACGGCCATGCTGGGAAAGCTGGGCATCGCTGCCACGACCAGCGGGCGGAACGACATCATGATTGGCGGACGGAAGGTCTCGGGCAATGCTTTCTACCACATTCCCGGGCACAGCATCGTGCACGGTACCATGCTCTACGACACCGACATGCGCAACATGGTGGGCGCCATCACCCCGTCGGGCGAGAAACTGCTGAGCAAAGGCGTGGAGAGCGTCCGTCAGCACATCACGCTGTTGAAGGACCACACCACGCTGACACTCGAAGAATTCAAGCAACGCGCCCGTGAACTGCTCTGCGACAGCGAGACGGTGCTGGCAGAAGCCGACCTGCGCGAGATTGCGGAAACGGAGCAGGAATACCTCACGCCGGCTTTTATCTACGGCAACAACCCACGCTGCACGATGGTCAGGCGCGGCCGTCTGGAAGGCGTGGGCGAACTGGAGGTGCGCATGGAACTGAAAAACAACATCATCCACTCGGTGGACATCCTCGGCGACTACTTCGTGGTGGGCGATGTGAACGCACTGATTCTACAGCCGCTCACGGGGTGCGAACTGAACAGGAGCCGGCTGGAGGCCGCCCTCAACGACCGCCTTTCCGACACGATTCTCCACCTCGGAAAAGACCAATTCATCAATTTGCTGCTCGGCGAGCAATGATTTCAGCACGGAAATGTTAAAAAACTCCGGCAGGAGACGGTCGGATTTTAACATTTCAAGCCGCCATTCTTCCGTAACGGCAGGCACATCAACCGAGTTTCAACCGAAAATCCAGCAAGCACTCAAATAACTGATTTACAACAAATTAAGAAATTCCGTTTCTTTTACGGGACTTTCCCATTTTGCAAGTGGGGCTCACTTGGACGGCAAGTGGGCCCCACTTGTTTGGCGAAAGCCCTCCTTTCGGCTTGCAAGCGCGTCGAAACAGACATACAAGCAGGGCTTAATTGCAGTTCCCGAACAGGAAAATCGGACGAAAGAACCCAGGGAAACGGCAAAAGAGAGGGGAATTCCCGTCCGCCGACTGTCAGATTTCCAGCAACAGGGTGTTAAACAACCGAAGAATAATCGCCATGTTAATTCAGCATATGCAAGTAAATGGGAAATTTGAAAAAAACAGGAAAATGTTGCTCACAATCGGAGACTTTTCCGTATTTTTACCGCAAATTTCAGAACTATGGAAAACAAACGAACTTGTCTTTACGACAAACATGTGGCACTGGGTGCCCTTATTTCGCCTTTCGGCGGCTTTGACATGCCCATTCAGTACAGCAACATCCAGGAAGAGCACCATGCCGTGCGGCAGCACTGCGGAGTGTTCGATGTGAGCCACATGGGCGAGGTGCGCATCAGCGGTCCCGACGCCGAGCGCTATGTGAACCACATCTTCACCAATGATGTGGCCAACGCCCCCATCGGACAAATCTACTACGGCATGATGCTCTACCCCCACGGCGGCACGGTGGACGACCTGCTGGTGTACAAGATGGGCGAACAGGACTTCTTCCTGGTCATCAACGCAGCCAACATTGACAAGGATGTGGCATGGATGCAGCAGCACCTGGAAGGCTTCGATGTGAAGTTCGAGCACCAGTCGGACCTCTACGGTCAGCTGGCCGTACAGGGACCGGAAGCCGAACAGGTGGTGGAGGAAGTGCTGGGACTGGCCTGCCAAGACCTCAAGTTCTACACAGCCAAGGCCATAGAACCGGGCATCATCATCTCACGCACGGGCTACACGGGCGAGGATGGGTTTGAAATATACGGTTCGCACGACTACATCCGCGAGGCCTGGGACCGGCTGATGGCATCGAAGCGCTGCCTGCCCTGCGGACTGGGCTGCCGCGACACCCTCCGCTTCGAGGTGGGACTGCCCCTCTACGGCGACGAACTGAGCGAGGACATCTCGCCCGTCATGGCAGGACTGGGCATGTTCTGCAAACTGGACAAGCCCGAGTTCATCGGCAAGGAAGCCCTGGTGGAACAGAAGACCAACGGCGTGACCAGGAAACTGGTGGGCATCGAACTGCAGGACAAGGCCATCCCGCGCCACGGCTATGCCGTGCTGAAGGACGGCAAGCAGGTCGGCGAGGTGACCACCGGCTATCACTGCCTCTCCGTCGACAAGAGCGTCTGCATGGCACTGGTAGACTTCGAGCACTCGAAACTGGGCACCGAACTGGAGATACAAATCCGCAAGAAAACCTTCCCGGGCGTGGTGGTGAAGAAAAAGTTTTACGACAAACACTATAAAAAATAACCTTTAAACCTTAGTACTATGGCAAAAGTAATTGAAGGACTCTACTACTCGGAGTCGCACGAGTTTATTCGCATTGAAAACGGATTCGGCTACATCGGCATTACCGACTACGCCCAGCAGGCATTGGGCAATGTGGTGTATGTGGATCTGCCCGAAGTTGACGACGAAGTGGAAGCCGGTGAGGAATTCGGCGCCGTGGAAAGCGTGAAAGCCGCCAGCGACCTCATCTCGCCGGTGAGCGGTACCGTCGTGGAAGTGAACGACGCTCTGGAAGACGAACCCGAACTGCTGAACAAGGATGCGTTTGAAAACTGGATCATCAAGGTGGAACTGGCCGACGAAGACCAGCTCGGCGAACTGATGAATGCCGAGGAATACAAAGCGTTCTGTGAAAAATGAAACAATGAAGTAATATTTTTATGAATTCTCTATTCAAATATTTTCCGCACACAGAGGAAGACCTCCAGGAAATGCTGGCCGCGTGTGGGGTGTCGTCGCTGGACGAACTCTACAGCGATGTGCCCGACAGCATCCGCTTCAAGGGCGACTATGAACTGCCCGACGCACTGAGCGAGCACGAACTGCGCAGGCAGTTCGACAAAATGCAGTCGCTGAACATTCCGCTGACCTGCTTTGCCGGCGGCGGCATCTACGACCATTATGCCCCCTCGGTGGTGAAAAACCTGGTGCAACGCTCGGAATTCCTCACCTCCTACACCCCCTACCAGGCAGAAATATCACAGGGAACCCTCCACTACATCTTCGAGTTCCAGTCGATGATGGCCGAACTGACAGGCATGGACATCTCCAATGCCTCGATGTACGACGGTGCCACCGCCACGGCCGAGGCCGCCATGATGTCGGTGGCTGCAGCCAAGAAAGCCAACTGTGTGCTCATCAGCGACACCGTAGACCCCAAAACCATCCGCGTTGTGGAGACCTATGCCAAGTACCACGGCTTTGAACTGCAACGCATTGCTGCCAAGGACGGAGTGACGGACAAGGACAGCCTCCAGGCAAGACTGCAGGAGGGAGGTGTGGCCGGCGTCATCGTGCAGATGCCCAACTACTTCGGCATCGTGGAAGACTTCACCGGCATTGCCGAGATGGTGCACGAACAAAAGGCATTGCTCACCATCAACAGCATCGCCTCCGACCTGGCCATGCTGAGAACGCCGGGCGAATGGGATGCCGACATTGCCGTGGGCGACGGACAGAGCCTGGGCATTCCCATGTCGATGGGTGGTCCCGGCGTGGGATACATGTGCTGCACGGAGAAACTCATCCGTAAGATGCCGGGGCGCATCGTGGGCATGACCAAGGACAACCGCGGACAACGGGCCTTCGTGCTGACCCTTCAGGCACGCGAACAGCACATCCGCCGACAGAAAGCCACCTCGAACATCTGCTCCAACCAGAGCCTGATGGCACTCTATGTGACCATCTACCTCGCCGTGATGGGCAAGCAGGGACTGAAAGAAGTGGCCGAGAAATCATTTGCTGGAGCACACTACCTCTGCGACGAACTCGTCAAGACGGGAAAGTTCAAGCTGACCTATGACCAGCCGTTCTTCAACGAGTTCTGCCTCACCTACGACGGAGATGTGGACCAGATGCGCAAGGCCTGCGAAGAGGAAGGATTCCTCGCCGGCATCAAGATTGACAAGAACAAGGTAATGTTTGCCGTGACCGAGAAAAACACCGCCTCGGACATGGACAAAATGGTGGAAGTAATTAAATCGATAAAGGAATAGCACTATGAACAACAAACTATATGGAAATCTGATTTTCGAGCTGTCGAAACCAGGACGCAAGGGCTATTCCCTGCCAAAGACCGACTACAGCCATAGTAGTTCCGTACTACCTCCGTACTTGCTCCGGGGTAAAGACGCCGAACTTCCGGAGTGCGACGAACTGACCGTGGTACGCCACTACACCAACCTCTCGCACAACAACTTCGGCGTGAACGACGGCTTCTATCCGCTGGGCAGCTGCACAATGAAGTACAATCCCCTCATCAACGAGGAAGTGGCGGCCCTGCCATCATTCAACGACCTCCATCCGGCACAGCCGGCGGAGACTTGCCTGCCGGCAATGGCACTCTACTACGACCTCCAGAGCATGCTGGCCGAACTGACGGGACTGAGCGAATTCACACTCAATCCTTGCGCCGGAGCACACGGAGAGCTCACAGGACTCATGATTATCCGCGCCTACCACAACAGCCGCGGCGACCAGAAGCGCATCAAGGTGCTCATCCCCGACTCTGCACACGGCACCAATCCCGCTTCAGCAGCTGTTTGTGGGCTCGAGGTTGTTGAAGTAAAGAGCCTCGACGACGGAACCGTCGATGTGGAAGACCTGCGCACCAAACTCAACGATGAGGTGGCAGCCATGATGATGACCAACCCGAACACGCTCGGTATCTTCGAGAAGAACATCCCCGAAATTGCCAAACTGGTGCACGAGTGCGGCGGACTGATGTACTACGACGGTGCCAACCTCAATCCGATGCTGGGCGTCTGCCGGCCGGGAGACATGGGATTCGATGTCATGCACATCAACCTGCACAAGACATTCTCCACCCCCCACGGCGGAGGAGGACCCGGTGCCGGCCCCGTAGGAGTGCGCAAGGGATTAGAACAGTTTCTCCCCACACCGAGAATCGTCTACAACGAGGACGACGAACTCGGGCTGGAAGTGCACACCGGCGACTACGAACAAGCACTGGGGAGCATCGGTAACTACTTCGGCAACTACAACGTGCTCATCAAGGCCTATGCCTACATACTTTCGCTGGGTCGCGAACATGTTAAATATGTAGGACCGCTGGCCACGCTGAATGCCAATTATATCAAGGAGAAGCTCAAAGACCTCTACGAACTTCCCATCGACGGCCATTGCATGCACGAGTTCGTCTTCGACGGGCTGAAGGACAAATCGACCGGCGTAACCACCATGGACATTGCAAAACGACTGCTGGACTACGGCTACCATGCCCCGACCATCTACTTCCCGCTGCTCTTCCACGAGTCGCTCATGATAGAGCCGACCGAGAACGAGTCGAAGGAGACCATCGACGGCTTCATAGAAGTGATGCGGAAGATAGCCCAGGAAGCCAAGGATGACTCGGAACTGGTGAAGACCGCCCCGCACTTGACCCCCATCGGCCGCGTGGACGATGTACTTGCAGCCAAGCATCCCGTCACCACCTACCGGCAACTGAAAAACAATCAGCCCGAATAAAAGCAAAACAGCGCAGAGAACCCCTGCGCTGTTTTTACTATTTTACTATGAAATAACTACTACCGATGAAATTGGCGGAGCCACCGACAACTACCCCTGGATACTTGCACGACAACCGGCACTCACCGCAGCACAAAAAGAGCGTATCATGGCAGAAGCACAACGCCGCGGCTACGACTTGGAACAAATCATCTGGATAGAACAATAAACTGGTGGAGAAATAGTAGAACCAATATAATCTCCAACAGAAATTCATCCACGGAGGGGAATTGGCTCAAACAAGTAAAGAAATCGACTCAAATCAACAAGAATTTGAGCCGATTTTAATAAAACAAACAGCATAATTAAACCACCAAGCATCGAACTGCGGTATCTTAATCTACACTGAAAAATTAGGAACAAACATTTCCAAATAGAAAAATATGAGTATATTTACAACAACATTGTAATAATTGTTTAACTTGACATAAGGACATAGAGGAAGCGTTTGCTTCTACTGAGTTGTACTCCAGAAATCGCCAAAATAAGAAGTACTCAACAACAGTAGAATGCGAATGCTCTCACCTTAAACGGTGTGAGCTTCGCTGTTGTTTGAGTACGGGTGTTTGGCGATACCCTGGAGTAGCAACAGAGGTAGTTTCACACCTTTCTTTTTGCCCACTTGTCGCAAAAAGAAGAATTGGCAATGATACCTGGAAATTAAACTTTCACAAGCCTTGCGGACAAGATTTGTTTATCTGCATCGAAGAATTCTTTTAGTTTTGCATCAACTATTAAAATATCACATGAAGGTGACTATTTCTTTAATACATTTTTTTCAAAGAATTATTAATTATTAAAAAAGAAGAATATGAGTTGTTTAGGTATCTTATTACCACTATTAGGATTAGTTGCATATGCCAATCATATTTGGTGGTTATTTTATTTAGCTGGTGGAATTGCCGCTGTCCTAGACATTATAGCCATTATCAATGGTGATCTTGGATGTTTTGGAGCAATTATCACTATCGTTTTTTGGGTTTTAGGTTACCAATTAAACTAATTATTATTGTAAAAAATATTATGGACACGAAAAAATCAACTAAGCCTTATATTGTAAATATCATGTCAGGCTTTGCTTTAACGGGATTCTTCCTGCCATCATTATTTTCTTTTGTATTTGCTCTTCTTGCAAATATACTAGCCTATAGATATATTGTTAAGAAGTATAAGACATCGCCCTCTGAAAAAGTTGAAAATAACAACGCAGACATAACGATGCTTTATATGTGCAAAGCAGCAGGAACTATTCATCTGGCTATCGTACTTTGTGTAATTTTGAGTCTTGCAGGAAGAACGCAGGTATCTCCTTTTGTTCATACCTTACCTGCTATATTGTTGTTTCTCTTTACTCCCAGTCCCAGCGATGGGGTTAAAACAATGCAAGATATATACATCTATAAGCAGCGCAAACAAAACAATAAATAAAAAGAAGAAATTTTTCTACAATTAGAGGTTACCTTTTACCCAATTTGTGTATAAAGGATAAAGAACAATAAAAATAAACAATTAAATTTTTTTGAATTATGGTATCATTTATTGAATCAATTGGAAATGGTTACAAGAACATGTTTGTAACAGATGAGTGTGCAACCCGAGCAGAATACTGGTGGTGGATAGTATATCAGTGGTGTGTAATTGGCTTATTACGAGTTGTTTTTTACTTTGACGACATCTTGCTGTTTACTGTTTTATTGGGATTTGTCATTGCCCACATTCTTCCTAATTGCACATTAATAATCCGTCGATTACACGATTCTGATCATTCTGGATGGAATATGTTATGGGGTTTGATACCATATCTGGGCATTCTTATACATCTGTATTTCATGTTGCTACCATCTAGTCCTTTATCTGACTGGAGAGATGATGATGAATATGAAACCTCAGAAGAATAGAAAAACAAACGAAAGATTATGTCAACATGAAAAGGGGTTTTATTATCATAGGCTTAATGTGTGTTGTTTGTGGGATTCGTGCCCAATCTACCATCTATACCTACAATGGGAAATGCAAAATAGAAATACCCAATAAACTGGAGCTTCAACATTCAGAACTACATAGCGTAAAACACATAAATGCGCAAAATCAGAAGAAGCAAGTGCAGGTATCAACAAAATCAGGCCATATTACATTTCAGCAACTAGGCTTAAACGCCCAAACTAAAACAGCTCAGAATCAATACTGCCGAGTAATTCTTGAATACTTTCCTGCCAGCAAACAATCTCCAGTATATCAACGTGGCGAAAGAATTATTGTTGATCACGACCTTATTGTCCTCATTGGCGAAATTGCAAAAGATCAATGCAAGCAATCAAAAACACCATTATTAAAGTTCTTCAACATTGAAGAAACAACGATTAACGGATACCCTACAATTTACTATTCTTATCGGAGACAAGGGTGGGAAGGTAGACCTCCAGTAATTGTTAATGTTTTCTGGATATACAACAAATATGAAAATGTCATATTAACATTCTCATATAGAGAATCTGAGCGAGCAAAATGGATTAATATTAGGGATTATCTTCTCAAATCTTTTAAATTCACAAAGAATTATTAATTATTAAAAACTTAAAATATGAAATGGTATCTTTCTATCTTTTTCCTTATATATACCACATCCTCCTTTACGAGTGAAAAGACCTCGTCTAATGTATATATTTGCACTGGGGCAAAAGCATATAGTTATCACAAAAAACACAATTGTCGAGGACTAAATCGGTGCTCGGGGGGAAATAATATCCATCTCTTTAGAAGAAGCCCAAGCATTAAAAAGACAACCTTGTAAAATCTGCTATCATTGAACATTAATAGTATCTAGTTTTTGTTCAATCGATTTTACATGTGCTAAACCAAAATATATAATCAGAGATTTGGATTTAGTTGCCGTTGAATTGTATCTTTGTAGCTGTAAATGGAAGGATTAGTAAAATGAAAAAATTATTTCCGATTATCATGCTCGGTTTGCTTACAATTATGAGTTGTCAGAAACAGGGGAAAGGCGCAACAGACAACAAGACAAAGAGCGATACTGCTGTCACGGAGAAGGCCGACAGCAACATAACTGCCTTATCAGACACCGCAGATGCAGATGACACAGAACCGTTACCTTTCATTGAAGAGCGTTTCATGTCTTTGGCGAACCAATTATATGATATTCAAGTAAATCACGATGAATGGGAAGTAAAAAATAAAAAAAAGGAAGAAATTTTCACAAGAGCATTTACTAGGGCGCTCGTAGCCTTTTATAACAAACAAAACAAAGATAAAAAACTGTCTGACAGCCAGAAAGCAGCTCTCATGTTGAAAGAATTTAAAGCTGGTTTCCACCCCTATGAAGCAACTACCACACTTGATATGAGTATTGCTGGCTGTCTCAGATATGGCATAGCCAGATACGAGGTTAATACTCTTACGGCCCAACTCGTGCAGAAGAATCCAGACTTGCAGTCCGAGATAAATGCATGGAATCACTTATATGAAAGTTTGGCCTCGTTTGTGAGCAGTGTTAGTTACCGGTGGTGGTTTGGAGGCAGTGGGGCTGGTGTTGCCTCGATAAGTGGAAGCATTCGCTTGAAAGAAGCAAGGCTGGCCGACTTAAGGGCTATGGAAAAAGGAAGGAAGGGGAAGGATAAAGGAACAAAGACGAAAAATGTAAGTGAAAAGGATTTCCTCAAAGCAATGGAAAAGGCTAGCGGCGACCTTTCTGAAGACAAAGAATATTCTGAAACTCTTAGTGGCGAACAATTAAAAGAGTATCGTAATCTGTTGAAAAGCATCAAGAAGGACAAGCAACAACTGCCACAAAGGCTGTCCGAATGGCTGAAGCAGAGACGGCAACTCAAGCTCAACAATACCAAGACTTTGCTGGACAAGCTAACAAAGGCTATTCTTGATACGGATCCACATGGACATAACTATGAAGAGTAGTTGGTTGTTTAAGCCGTCGGCTCTTCTTCCGTCACGACTCGGCAGTGCTCGAATGTGATTCGGCCTGCACTCGCTGCTCCGTCAGTTTGGTTGTTTAGAAGAATACTACTACCTTTGCAAAAGAAATCTACAACACCATGAAAACAGACTTATTCATCATTGGCAGCGGTCCTGGTGGGTATCGGGCGGCAGCGTATGCAGCCAAGCAAGGCTTGCAAGTAACGATTGCAGAGAGAGAATATGCTGGCGGTACTTGTCTGAACTGTGGTTGCATTCCAACAAAGACATTCTGCCACTATGCTGGAATGGCCTTGCAAAGCACCACCACTCCATCGTTTGCCGACATCGTAGCACGCAAAGAAGAAGTTGTAACCCAACTGCGCAGCGGCGTAGAGCAGTTGCTTGCCAAAGACAACATCACACTTTTGAGAGGCAAGGCATCGCTGGCCGATGCACATCATGTCCTCGTGAACGACGAAATCTACGAAGCAGAGCACATCATCATCGCCACAGGTTCCTCGGCAAAGATGCCTCCCATCGAAGGTATTGACGACCCATCGGTGCTCACCTCCACCGAACTACTGCAACTGGAGCAGTTGCCCGAGCGGCTCTGCATCGTCGGGGCAGGCGTTATCGGCATGGAGTTTGCCTCGTGCTTTGCCGCATTCGGATGCAAGGTGACCGTGGTTGAATTCCTGAAAGAGTGCCTCCCAGCCATCGACGGCGACATAGCAAAGCGACTCCGCAAGCAACTGGAGAAGCGCGGTGTCGAGTTCTTCCTGCAAGCTGGAGTAAAACGCATCGTGAACGGAAGCGTAACCTTTGAGCGAAAGGGCAAGGAAACGACTGTCGAGGCCGACCGCGTGCTGGTTGCCACCGGTCGAAAGCCTAACATTGATGGACTCAACCTCGAGGCCGTGGGCATTGAAACCTACCGTGGCGGCATCGTCGTGAACGACCAGATGCAGACATCCGTTCCCAATATCTATGCTATCGGCGATGTCAACGGACGCGCCCTGCTGGCACATGCCGCCACCATGCAGGGCTTCAGAGCCGTAAACCACATTGTGGGCAAGGCCGACCAGATTCAGTTCAACATCATGCCGGCAGCCGTCTTCACACTGCCAGAGGTCGCATCGGTGGGACTCACGGAAGAAGCGTGCGCGGCACAACAGGTAGAACACAAGGTGCTGAAAGGATTCTACCGCGCCAACGGAAAGGCACTGGCCATGAACGAAACCGAAGGACTGGTGAAACTGCTGACAGATGCTGAAGAAAAAATCATAGGCTGCCATGTCATGGGAGCCCATGCGGCAGACCTGGTACAGGAAATAGCCGTAGTGATGAACGCCGGCGGCGACCTTCAACTCCTGCGAGACACCATCCACACCCACCCCACCCTGGCAGAAATCCTCCAGGAAATAGCCCTGAACAACTAATTCCCACCTGCCAAAACATAAGCACGCCCCCGACGGTTCATCGTCGGGGGTGTTTTTTATGTCTCTTGATAAGGTAAGTGGTTAATGCTAAATGGTTATTGCTTATTGTCATGTTTATGTGTTTTTTAAGACAAGTAAGGCTTAAATGAGAATGTCTTGCTTTTTCCATTATCGTACTTTTAGTTATGCTTTTGAATAGTGCATACATTAATATACGATTTTATGAATACGCTGGAAAACAGGTTCAAGGAAGAAGCCATCGCCATTGACTGGATAATGATTGGAATTTATGTGTTGTGGATTGTTGCCATCCATTCTAATCTCGTCTTAATTAACAACAGGCTTTTCATCACATTCATCATCCCCAACACGCTGTACCTTGCAGCACTGTGTTACATCATTTGGAAAAGAGCAAGACAAAAGAAACGGACACTTGTAAAAGCCTATCTCTTTGCCCTTTGCTCCACTATGGTTTTCCTTCTCCTAAGTTTTGCCCTCTATTACCAGTCTATAAACCTTCCCTTATAAAAGTGTATTATGAACAAAAATAAGCCATCCCATACAGAAATAGCCGCAGCTATCGGAATGATGCTGCATTTCCCACAATCGATAGTCCTCACTTTCACCGAGACATACAACTACCTTCTGTATTTCATCATTTACAATATTTTATTGATTCTTTTGATAACCTATCTGATATCCACCTATATCCGGAAAGAAGAATATGGGAAAGCCCTCATCCTTGGCGTTGTGGAAGTTTCCATTTTCTTTCTCACCTATTTTGAATTCACCCTATATCAAGCCACGCCTTGACATCCACCGATGATACCCAAAACAATTCACCTTTGCTGGTTTAGCGGTGAGCCCTATCCCGTAGAAGTACTCCGTTGCCTTGACTCTTGGCAAAAGGTCATGCCAGACTACACCGTGCGCCTATGGGATTATGAAGAAGCCCAGTCGTTGGGCTCGCGTTTTGTCAACGAAGCCTTGGCCTGCAAGAAATGGGCCTTTGCCGCCGATGCCGTAAGGTTCTATGCAGTTTGGAAAGAAGGTGGCATCTATATGGACAGCGACATATTACTCTATAAGCGCTTTGACGATATCTTGCCTGCCCATGGGTGCGCCACATTCAATGAATATGTTGACCCTAACGAAAACAGACTGCGCTTGCAAGCAGCCTGCTTCATCGGCGAAAAAGGCAATGCATTCTGCAGACAAATGTGGCAACTGTATCAGCACCGCCCTTTTATCCTGCCAAACGGAGAACCGGACCTGACCATAAGCCCATACCTGATGGCGCAAACAGCCTTGAAGTATGGGCTGTGCCGGACAGAAAAAGTACAACACTTGGGCGAACTCACGGTATGGCCTACATGGATGCTCACACCCTCAAAGAGCTATCCGGCACACAAGGATGCCATTGGGATGCATTGCATCTTAGGCTCCTGGCGAAAAAGAAGTTGGGGGCGGAGACTGGAAATCCGACTGAAACACACATGGAACTATATTACATACCAGATACGCCCCATACTCAAGTTACGCTACTGCGCTCCTATCAGCTCCCTAGTCGGGAGAACCAAAACACCAAAATAATAGCTATATGAATCTTAAACACTTTGACCGACAAATGAAAGAGCAAGCATCACCCCTCGACTGGATGATGTTTGCCTTGTATGCGATATGGATTTGTGCCGTACAGGCCAATCTCATGATTAGCAACAGCAAACTTTTCTATCCGCTGTTGATTCCTAACATCGCCTATGTAATCCTGCTGTGTTTCGTCCTGTACAAACGGAAACAGGAAAAGAAAGACGCATGGGTGGTAGTACATGCCCTGCTACTCATATTCACCCTCGTTTTCATAGGTGTCTACTACTGGTTAAACTGCACTGCAACAACACTCCCATAAAAACTATCTTGACATGAACACACAACACCTTTCACGCTTCGACATCGTTGCCATGATCTGTTCACTGCCGCTTATGATGGAACCTCCACTGCTTGTCCAGGCCAATTCCACCATTCCCTACTTCATTGCATTCGATGCCTTGCTGTTCTTGCTCTACGCTTACATGATTTTCCGTAGTTTAAAGGGCAAAGAGTACGCTAAAGCCATTGCCTACCTAAACATGGAAGTGCTGCTCTGCTTCATCGCTTACTTTGCGGTTCAGGCTGCGCCTCAAACCTAAAACCTCCCACCTCAAACCTTAAAACCTTCCACCTTCCTCCCTTATACACAAGCACGCCCCCGACGGTTGTTCGTCGGGGGCGTGCTGTTTTTATACCAGGGAGTGCAGTTTATGCAGCTTTCTTGGTTGTGGTTTTCTTGGTGGTAGTGGCCTTCTTCGTTGTAGTGGTTTTCTTTGCTGCGGCCTTTGTCTCATCGGTCTTCTTCACGAAGCGTCCTTTCTCGTCGCGTTCGGGAGTGGCTTTCTTGGCGGCAGTTTTCTTCTCAGCCACCTTCTTCTCAGCATCGGTTTTCTTCACGAAGCGGCCTTTCTCGTCACGCTCGGGAGCGGCTTTCTTGGCTGTTTCCTTCTTGGCGGCTGTGGTTTTCTTTGCAGCAGGCTTTTTCTCGGCTACTTTCTTCTCTGTGTCGCCTTTCTTAATGAAGCGTCCCTTTTCGTCACGGGCTGGCGTTGATTTCTTGGCAGCAGCCTTCTTCTCGGCATTCTGCTTTGCTACCACTTCTTTCTTCTCGGCCGTTGCCTTGGCAGAACCGTAGCAGCGAACGCAAGCGTGGCGGCCAAGTTCCTTTGCCTTCGTGGTGCTTATCTCTTCCACATTGGCACTGTTGCGCAGATAGGCGCAGGTCTTTGCCTTGTGGTAGGCCACTGCTCCCTTGCTGGGAGTGATGTATACTTTCTGTGCGCTGGTGGTGTTGGCGGTCAGCAGCATGGTAACCAACAGTGTGGTTGCTAAAAGGATTCGTTTCATAAGCATGTTTTTTTGAGGTTATTATTGAATTCTATTGATGCGTTCATTTCCTTGCAAAAATAAGTTTTTGACCCATATTCTGCAAAAAAATAGGAGAAAAAGTGTGTCTGCCGGTGTAAAATCGTCATTTATAGGATATTACCGGCAGTAGAAATAGTAAGCTGCGAGCAGTGCAACGACGATAAGCAGGAGCACGGTCTTGAGCAGGCATCCCACGGCTTTCTTCACAATGATGACGCCGACGATGATGCTTACGAGTAGTACGAGATAGGGAAGATAGGTATCCATGGGGCATTTGTCTATTTAAAGAGTTTTCTGAATTCTGTCGGCACGGGTGTTTCGAACTCCATGCGTTCGTGTGTGACGGGGTGATAGAAGCAAAGGAGCCATGCATGGAGGCAGAGCCGGCCGATGGGGTTGTCGCCGTTGCCATATTTGTTGTCACCGCACACGGGGTGTCCGAGGTCGGCTGCATGGACGCGGATCTGGTTCTTGCGCCCTGTCTCGAGCTTGAATTCCACCAGCGAGTGCTCTGTGGTGCGGTCGAGGGTGTAGAAATGGGTCACGGCATACTTCCCCCCGTTGTCCGTCGGTGAGGAATAGGTGACATAGGCCTTGTTGTCCTTGAGCCAGTTTGCTATGGTTCCCTGGTCGTCCTCCATCTCTCCGCTGCACACGGCGACATATCTTCGGTCGTAGACAATCTGGTGCCACTCGTGTTCCAGGATTTGCTCGGTCTGCATGTCCTTGGCGTATACCATCAGTCCGGAGGTGTCTCGGTCAAGCCTGTGGACTACATGGGCGCGGCATTTCTGCCGTGTGCGGGCGAAATAGTCGTCAAGCACGGTCTTGACATTCAGCGACGCGTGTCCGGCAGCCATGGAGAGGATGCCCGCCTGCTTCTCCACCACGACGAGATACTGGTCCTCGTAGATGAGTTTCACGAAGCGGCTCTTGAAGGTGTCGTTGCGTTTCGACCGGCTTACCTGCACGCGCATGCCGGCTTTCAGGGGGAAGTCAAACCGCGTGACGGTCTTTCCGTCCACCTTGATGCCGCGCCCCTGCAGCGTGGCTTTTATCTTGGTCTTGCTGCCTTTCAGGTTTTTCAGGAGCCATTCGAGCAGCGGCAGGGACTCGTCCACCTGATAGGTGTCGTACTGAGGTTGTTGTGTTGAATAGGATTTCATGGGTGCGAAGATAAGAAAAATTCATGAAACAGCTGTCAGGCAAGTCCCCATCTCATTGCCAGGCGCACCAGAATGTTGATGATGAGGCAGTGGGTGAGAAAGATGGCAAAGGTGTTTCGCCCCAGGAACATGAGCACCGGCCGTTGCAGTTGGCGGCAGAGCGCATTCCGGTCGGTGTCGATGGCGGCAAAGCAGCCAATGGCCAATGCATTGGGCAGCCAGTAGAGAGCCGCCGCTTGCAGCCGTATGTCGGCATGCACCGACAGGGCTACCACACATGCGTAGGCCAGCACCACGGCGACAGCACAGCGCAATGGATGCCGCAACTGGCGGTTCTGCTTCGTTTCGGCATAGAACCTGTACAGGCAGAGCCCCAGCGTGAAGTCGGCCAGGCGGGAAAGGGGATGGATATAGACAATGTCGTTGGCGCGCCCGGGTGGCACAAAAAAGGCTGCACCCAGGTATACAGCCGCCAGCAACAGGCTGAAAAGGGCCAGCCGGCGGAAAGTCAGGCGGGAGATGAATCGCTGCAGCAAGGGGAAGGTCAGGTAGATGGAGAACAGCGTGGACAGGAACCACGACACACTGTTGCCTGCAAAGTAGTAGTCGATGTCCGGTATCCAGCTCTGCACCATGCAGCAGGCCAGCAGGATGCGTCCTGCCTCGGCCGTGTCGATGTATTTGAAATTAATGACGACGAACACCAGCATGCAAAGCAGGTAGAGCGGATAGAGCTTGCGCAACTGGCGGAGCATGAACCTTGACAGCGAGAAGGTACCGTCTTCAACGCTACTGCCATAGGCATGGGCCAGGACGAAACCGCTGAGCATGAAGAAGAATCCGACGGCCGCATTGCTGGCGCTCAGGACATAAGGGTTGCCGGACAAACAGGGAAGATGCGACAACACTATCGGAACGATGAAGACAAAGCGCAGTGAGCACAGGTTCTTGATCATACCACTCTCCAGTTGTTTTGCTTACGCCCTGCAAAGGTACAAAAAACGGGGGCAGGGCAAAAGAAAAGACAACTTCTTTTTACGCATTGTGCATAATTCTGTGTGTCAGCGTTTTAGACTCTACTGCCTATAATTCGCTTGAACGGGTGACGGCTAACTTGGAAATGGCGGTACGGGTGTGCAATACCGAAAGAGCGAAAAAACGGAACTTTTCCAGCAGGATTCCGGCATTTTCCGCCTGTTTTTCCGACAGCGAAATTCCAATTGGGCCTCATTTGCACTCCCAGAGCAGTCCAAATGCGGTCCGTTTGGATTGGTTTCGCCTTGCAACTGGGACCTAGTTGGAATGCAAGCGTGGCTCAGTTGGAAAACCAGAAGATTGCCCCTGGCAGACAAGTCCTTGCAAACAATTGGCATTCAACCACTTACGAATACATGGAAAAATCGTTGTTTTTCCAGCCTGAACAGTGCCGTGGTGATGAAAAGCGGTAAAAACTGATTGTTTCCGACCGTGTGCAATCAAGTTATGACGGCTTGCGGAAGTTGCCACCGCCCGCCGATGAGAAGAATATTCTTGCCCTCTTTCTTTCGTTTGCGCCCGTTTTTTTGTACTTTTGCGCCCTGAAAATGAGGCTATTATATAAATAAGTAACAACAAACACCGACTATGATAACACTGACCAACATTGCCATACAGTTTGGCAAACGCGTACTCTACAAGGATGTAAACATGAAATTCACCGCCGGTAACATCTACGGCATCATCGGTGCCAACGGAGCCGGCAAGTCAACACTGCTCCGCGCCATCAGCGGTGAACTGGAGCCGAACAAGGGAACCGTTGAACTGGGTCCCGGCGAGCGTCTCTCCGTGCTGGAACAGGACCACTTCAAATACGATGAATTCAGCGTGATGGACACCGTCCTGATGGGACACCAGCCCCTCTGGCAGAACATGAAGGAGCGCGAGGCCCTCTATGCCAAGCCCGAAATGACCGAAGAAGACGGCAACCTGGCCGCCGACCTTGAACTGAAGTTCGCCGAAATGAACGGATGGGAGGCCGAAAGCGAGGCCGCACAACTGCTGCAGAACCTCGGCGTGCCTACCGACAGCCACTACAAACAGATGGCCGAACTGTCGAACAACGAGAAGGTGCGCGTCATGCTGGCCAAAGCCCTGTTCGGACACCCCGACAACCTGCTGCTCGACGAGCCCACCAACGACCTCGACCTCGACACCGTACAGTGGCTGGAAGAGTATCTGAGTTCGCTGGAACAGTGCGTGCTCGTGGTCAGCCACGACCGTCACTTCCTCGATGCCGTGTCCACCCAGACCGTAGACATAGACTTCGGCAAGGTGACCGTGTTCTCGGGCAACTACTCCTTCTGGTACGAGAGTTCGCAACTGGCACTCCGGCAGGCACAGAACCAGCGGCTCAAGGCAGAGGAAAAACGCAAGCAACTGGAAGAATTCATACGCCGTTTCTCTGCCAATGTGGCCAAGTCGAAGCAGACCACCAGCCGGAAGAAAATGCTGGAGAAACTCAATATAGAGCAGATTACCCCCTCCACTCGCAAGTATCCGGGCATCATCTTCACCATGGAGCGTGAACCCGGCAACCAGATACTCGAGGTGGAAGGACTCCGCGCAGTCGACAACGACGGCACGGTGCTCTTCGACAATGTATCGTTCACCATCGAGAAAGGACAGAAAACCGTCTTCCTCTCCCACAACCCGAAGGCCATGACCGCCCTGTTCGAAATCATCAACGGCAACCGCCAGGCCGATGCCGGCACCTTCAAGTGGGGCGTCACCATCACCACCGCCTACCTGCCGCTGGACAACACCGCCTTCTTCCAGAGCGACATGAACCTCGTCGACTGGCTCTCCCAGTACGGGCCGGGCAACGAAGTGGTCATGAAAGGATTCCTGGGGCGCATGCTCTTCAAGCAGGAAGAGGTGGAAAAGAAAGTCAATGTGCTCTCAGGCGGTGAGAAAATGCGCTGCATGATTGCACGCATGCAACTCCAGAACGCCAACTGCCTCATCCTGGACACCCCCACCAACCACCTCGACCTGGAGTCGATTCAGGCCTTCAACAACAACCTTATCCAGTTTAAGGGAAACATACTCTTTGCCAGTCACGACCACGAATTCATCAACACCGTGGCCGACCGCATCATTGAACTGACACCGAAGGGCACCATCGACAAGCTGATGACCTACGATGACTATATCTACGACCCGCAAATAAAGGAACAAAAGGCAAAACTCTACAGCTAACCCCTGTTTGGCACAAATTTTGCAAGTAGGCTATTAAAATTCGACAACTATGAGCGAAAAAGAAAAAGAAGCCCTCCAAGAGGAGGAAATCAATAAAGAAGAAATTACCGCAGACGAGGAAAACGCCGAAGCAACGACTCCTACGGAAGAAGAGCCCCAAGAGGAGCATGACCCGCTGGAAGCCGCACAGGAGGAAATCGGAAAGCTGAAGGACCAGCTCCTCCGTACCATGGCAGAGTTTGACAACTACAAGAAACGCACCATCAAGGAGAAAACCGAACTCATCCTCAACGGCGGCGAGTCGGCCATCAAGGCCTTGCTGCCCGTACTCGACGATTTCGAGCGCGCCATTGTCGACCCAAACGACGACGCTGCGGCCATCAAGGAAGGCATGGAACTCATCTTCAAGAAGTTCATCGGTGCACTGGAAGGACTCGGCGTGAAGAAAATCGACACCCAGGACAAGGACTTCGATGTGGACTTCCACGAGGCTATCGCCATGGTTCCGGGCGTTGACGACGACAAAAAAGGCAAGGTCATCGACTGCGTACAGACCGGCTACACCATGAACGATAAAGTGATACGCCACGCAAAAGTGGCCGTAGGGCAATAAAACACCCAAACGACCAAACCACTAAACGGCCAAACGACTAAACGACCAAACACCCAAACGACCAACCCATGGCAAAGAGAGACTACTATGAAGTGCTTGGCGTGAGCAAAAACGCCACAGAAGAAGAAATAAAGAAGGCATACCGGAAGATTGCCATCAAGTACCACCCTGACCGAAACCCCGACAACAAGGAGGCCGAGGAGAAGTTCAAGGAGGCCGCTGAGGCATACGATGTACTCCACGACCCACAGAAACGCCAGCAATACGACCAGTTCGGGTTCGACGCTCCAGGCGGATTCGGAGGATTCAGCAGCGGAGGCTTCTCCATGGACGATATCTTCTCGCAGTTCGGCAGCATCTTCGGCGACTTCTTCGGAGGCGGTGCCAGCGGTTTCGGAGGCTTCGGAGGCAGGACCGGACGGGCACAGCACCGCGGCAACGACCTGCGGCTGCGCGTCAGACTGACACTCCAGGAGATTGCCACAGGCGTGACCAAGAAGTTCAAGGTGAAGAAAGACACCACCTGCCAGCACTGCCACGGCAGCGGTGCGGAAAGCGGCAGCGGCTCGGAAACCTGCCCCACCTGCCACGGACAAGGCTTCGTGGTGAAGTCGGTACGCTCGTTTTTGGGCGTGATGCAGACACAACAGGAATGCCCCACCTGCCACGGCGAAGGCTCGGTAATCAAGAACAAATGCCATGAATGCGGCGGTACGGGCGTGAAAAAAGGCGAAGAGGTCGTCGAGATAAACATTCCCGCAGGTGTGGCAGAGGGAATGGTGGTCACCGCACAAGGCAAGGGCAACGCCGGACAGCACAACGGAAGGAACGGCGACATACTGGTTTATATCGAGGAAGAACCCAACGACACCTTCGTCCGCGACAACCAGAACCTCATCTACAACCTGCTGCTCGACTTTCCGACGGCTGCACTGGGCGGTTCCATTGAGATTCCGACCATCGACGGCAGCAAAGTCCGTATAAAGATTGAACCCGGCACACAACCCGGAAAGACGCTGCGGCTGCGTGGAAAAGGACTACCTTCCGTGCAAGGCTACGGCCAAGGCATGGGCGATCTGATTGTTCAGATAAGCGTCTATGTGCCGAAGACCCTCAGCCGTGAGGAACGCGACGCCATAGAACGCATGCGGCAAAGCGACAACTTCAAGGGCGATGCCGCCACGAAGAAATCCATCTTCGACCGATTCAGAAACTATTTCAACTGAAAGAATTCAAGGAAAGCACTATAAAGAAAGGCATTTGAGAGTAATAATCCCAAATGCCTTAACTTTATGTCTGTTCCGCCCGGTTTTTCCTGCGGCTTTTTCCCCGCAAGCCTTGCGAATGTTTTGCCTATTGTTGAAAAGATTATAAATTTGCAAAAAAACTTAGAGATGCGAAATGTAGACGACATACTGGACTTCGGTCCCATAGAAGACAAGATGCAGGGAATCATTAAAGTGATTGGTGTGGGCGGCGGTGGCTGCAATGCCGTCCGTAACATGTACGACGAACAGATTCCGGGTGTGACGCTTGCAGTGTGTAACACCGATAGCAAATCGCTGGCACCATCGCCCGTTCCCGTGAAAATACTGCTGGGTGAAGGTCTGGGAGCCGGCGGAGACCCCGAAGTGGGCAAATCGGAAGCCGAAAAAAACCTTGATGACCTGGAGCAGTTGCTCAGCGACGGGACCAAAATGGTCTTCGTCACGGCCAGCATGGGAGGCGGAACCGGCACCGGAGCAGCACCGGTCGTGGCCAGCGTTGCACGAAAAATGGGAATGCTGACCATAGGCATCGTTACCATCCCATTCAGGTTCGAGAAGAAGCAGAAAATCATAAAAGCCCTCAAGGGAGTGGACGAGATGCGAAAGAATGTCGACGCCATCCTGATTATTAACAATGAGCGCTTGTGTGATGTGTATGCAGACACACCCATTGCCGTTAAAGAATCGTTTGCCAGGGCCGACAACATACTGAAAGATGCAGTTATCGGCATCTCAGAACTGATAACGGTGAACAGCAATGGCGGCATAGACCTGGACTTCCGCGATGTGGAAACGACCATGCGCGACGGCGGCGGAGCCATTATGGCCATGGGAAGGGCCAGCGGTGAGAAACGGGTGGAACGGGCCATTCAGGAGGCTTTGCACTCACCGTTGGTCTACGACAGCGACATCAGCCGTGCAAAGCGCATCTTGTTTAACATCTACTCCAGCGACGATGCACCCATTATGGTGCCGGAAATGCAGGAGATTGACGATTTCTTCGACAACCTTGACCCCTATATTGAAGTTATATGGGGCATCTCAACCGACAACACGCTCGGAGAAGACGCAAAAGTTACCATACTTGCGACAGGCCTGGAGAAAGAAGACAACATTGACGACCAGTTCAAGGACGATGCATATTACGAAAGCCTTATTCCACAACTGTACCGGACAATAGACAAACCGGTGGAAGAACCTGCCATAGAGCCCGTCATCGTGGAAACACCACCCGAGCCTACGATACAGGAAGTCATCACAGAAACACAAAAAGTCAGCCTTGTTGACAAACTGAAAGACTGGCTGAACAACATTATTTCTGATTCCGACGAATAGCGACTGTCATGGGAAAGACACCAGAAGAGATAGCATTGGAACTATCCAAAGCCGTCAAAGAGCTTGTCGCTGCAGGAAAAACGGATCTGCTGCTGCACGCCATTGGTGCACCCGTGCTCGAGCAACTTCGTATGGAAGCCGCGCAAAATAAGTTGAGCCGACTGCTAATCACCAAAGATTTCAAGTTCTACTTGCTGGACTACGGCAACCAAGAGGTGGAAATGCAACCCGTACACAAAGCGGTCTACCTGCTCTTTCTTGCACATCCCGAAGGAATAGAGTTCAAACAACTGGCAACGCACAGGGAAGAACTGACACGCTACTATATGCAAACGGCCAAACTCATGGACAAGGAAAAAATCCGTGAAGGTGTCGAACACCTTGTAAATCCGTTGGACAATGCCATCAACGAGAAGTGCTCACGCATAAAAAAGACCTTCTTCGACATGCTGGATCCCTACACTGCGAGCCACTATATCATCAGCGGACACACACAAAAGCATGTGAACGGTTCGGCACGCATTTGGTATGAACGACTGAAAATCATCACACTTCCCAGAAATCTGGTCATAAAAGAAAACTGAATAATGGTGATTGTTCAATGTTTATTGGTTATTGTTTAATGTTTATTGTAAATGACATACGAAGAAACGCTCCAATATCTTTACCGAAGCACGCCCGTGTTTGAGCATGTGGGTACCTCTGCCTATAAGGAAGGACTGGGAAACACGCTCCTGTTGGATGAGCACTATGGCCATCCACACCGACATTTCCAGACCATCCATGTGGCGGGAACCAACGGAAAAGGATCGGTATCACACACACTGGCCGCCATCCTGCAGGCTGAAGGACTGAAAGTAGGCCTCTACACATCGCCACACCTGGTGGACTTTGCCGAGCGGATACGCATAAACGGGAAGCCCATCAGAAAGGACTATGTAATCCGCTTTGTGGAAGACTTTGCACGCTGGAACAACTATGGCACTCCGTCTTCTCCACGCCTCCACCCTTCCTTCTTCGAACTGACCACCGCCATGGCGTTCCGATACTTTGCCGATGAGCAGGTGGACATCGCCGTTGTGGAGGTAGGACTCGGTGGACGGCTGGACTGTACCAACATCATCAGCCCCCTGCTCAGTGTCATTACCAATATCTCGATGGACCACACCAACCTGCTGGGTAGCACACTGGAACAGATTGCCATGGAGAAAGCAGGTATAATAAAGAAAGATACGCCCGTAGTGATTGGTGAAACTACGCCTGAGACCAAGCCGGTGTTTCTGAAGAAAGCCGCCGAGATGCGGGCTCCCGTCTTCTTTGCCGAGAATTTCCCTGTGGTGACAGACTGTGATTTCCAACTTAAGGGAAGTTATCAGCAGCATAATCTGCGTACCGTCCTGTGTGCCGTCGAACATCTGCCGGAACACCTCCGCCCCACTCCACGGCAGCTTTCCCATGCACTGGCAAATGTTTGCGACCTCACCGGGCTGCAGGGCAGGTGGCAGGTGCTGGCCGAGCATCCGCTTATCGTCTGCGACACGGGACACAATGTGGCTGCGTGGGAGTACCTTTCGGAACAACTCCGGGCACTGCCTGCACGGAAACTGCACATCGTTTTCGGCATGGTCGACGACAAAGACATCTCCAAAGTGCTTGCACTCTTGCCTGAAAAAGCCTGCTACTATTGGACGCAAGCCGCCACCCACCGCGCCATCCCCGTAGCAAAAATTAAGCAACTGGCGGCCGAAAAAGGACTCAAGGGCGCTGCCTTCGACAATGTCTGGGATGCCTTCCTTTCAGCAAAGAGCCATGCCGGTGCCGGCGATGCCGTATTCATCGGTGGCAGCAATTATGTCGTCGGAAACTTTCTGACCCACTTTCAATCCGAAAACAAATAACGATATATCTTCAACAATACTGTTTCTTTTTTCAGTGTTGCTGCAGACAAGTCGGAATTATTGAGTAATTTTGCGACCTAATAAGTATTTTTCATATGGAATATATGTCGCAAGAAGGCTACGACAAGATTGTAGCCGAACTGAATCAGTTGGAAACCATTGAAGTACCTAAAGTCCGTGATGCCATTTCTGAGGCTCGCGCACAGGGAGACCTCAGCGAGAATTTCGAGTATCATGCCGCCAAGCGTGAACAGCGACGCCTGTTTTCGCGTATCCGTTTCCTGCAAAATGTGTTGGCAAACGCCCGTGTCATGGACATGTCGAAAGTCTCTTCTGACACTGTCGTCTTGCTGACAAAAGTAAAGATTACCAACCTTACCCATGGAAAAAGCATGAGTTATACAATCACAGCCCCACACGAAGCCGACATTAGCGAAGGTAAGATTTCCATAAACTCACCCATCGCCAAGGCATTGCTCAACAGGAAGGTGGGAGATGTGGTGGAAGTAAATGTTCCTGCCGGCCTGCTGAAACTCCGCATCGAAAGCATTTCGGTTTAATTCAGTTAGATTGCTTCTTCATAAAGAGAATATCCCGTACAGCAGACAGATTCCAAAAATAGACGACAATCTGACCATCCATGAAACATTCTTTCCTTTTATTAAAATATATCATCTTCTTGATGGCGACATGGTTTCCTCATATTGCACCAGCAAGTTACCCACCTCAGCATTCTGGCGGACAGATTGAAGTGGTAAAGTTAAACAGTGAATGGTCACATCTCAAAAGTGTATACAATGGAAAGAAACATGTAACAGAGGACTTCGACAGCCGCTTGGCAACTGACATAGGAGTTTCTTCACAAGGAATCAGCCCTAATATGGATGACAAAGACTTGCCTATTTCGCACATAGACTCATGGATACCGCCACACAACAGTAAGTTTTTGGTCTATCTTGCCCTATTCTTATTATTTCTCTTATACCATATGCAGGGCAACGATGCCGATTATTTGGCCAAACTGACAGTACTTTGCATTTTAAGTTTAGTTATTATTGTTTATTTCAGAGGATGGCATGGACCAAATGTCTGCTGGTTTTTAGAAGATGTAGGCGGAGTGATACGATCAGCTATGGCAGAATCGTTCTTTGTCGGTTTTACATACTTTTTCATAGTCATAGGATTAAATGTGCTGACAGACGCATCTAAGGAGGGCGGATTTCCAACAACATTCCTCATTGGAATTGGAGGTTATGTGTCACTATTGCCCGTATATTTCATACTATGGATTTTTACAAAGTTTCCTGTACGGTATACTGGTAATTATTTGATTGCAACCTAGATTATCCAGTTAGGTGTTATTCTTTATAGAGGTATTGAAAACAAAGGAAATCTGGTGAAAGCTTTTTCTGTATGATAGCATATTTACCCACGGGTATTGCTGCTTTTTTACTTGTTAAAAAATATATCCGTATTTGGTTTATGGGGAAATGTTTTCTCTTCAATCTGTTTACACTTATCGATAAAGGCTTATGGTAATAATTAAGGAAACGAAACTGTTGTCATCCCATTGGTAAATTGGGTACTTTCCCATTCTTGACAAAACCTTCCTACGATTCAGTCTACAGCAATCTGGTTAAAAACGGTTCAATTTTGACCTGCATCAAAAAAATAATCGCCAAAACAATAAAATTTATCACAGATTTATTTGCGATTTAAAATAAAGGAATACATTTGCAGCGTCAAAATCAATTTTATTAGTTATTCACTTAAAAAAGAAAAGAAAATGAAAAAGATTATGATGACTCTCGCTGCTGCTATTATCGCAGTTAGCGCTTCCGCACAAGTTTATGTAGGTGGTGGCGTTGGTATCGGCACCTCTAAAGTAAAAGTAGGCGGACTCAGCGAATCAGCTACCGCTTACAAGTTTGTTCCTGAGGTTGGCTACAACTTCAACGACAAGCTGGCTGCCGGTGTTGCATTCGGCTGGCAAGGCGTTACCAAAGGTGGCGAGAAGAGCGTAGAGGTTAGTCCCTATGTTCGCTACACTTTCTTCAAGAGCCAGTACATCAACGCTTTCGTTGACGGCGGTGTTGGCTACGGTCATGTTTACAATGACGGCAACGACTACGACAAACTCAATGTAGGTCTGCGTCCAGGCGTAGCTGTTAACCTGAACGAAAAGCTGAGCTTCGTTACTCATGTCGGCTTCTTCGGCTATGAGCACGAGAAGGAAGGCGAAGCAAAGATTAACTCCTGGGGTGCCAACCTCGATGGAACCAACATCGTATTCGGCCTCTACTACAACTTCTAAGAAGTTTTTCACTCAGAAATTTCCACTCAACAACGAGGGGGATGAGCTTTCGCAGTTCATCCCCCTTCTTTTTCCATTCGCATGAAAACGCTAATACAGAGAATGTTTAAGAGATTTTAACATGGCAAAAGCGGTATTTTCAAATCAGAAGTTTGCCGTATCCGTTTTTTTTCACTTATTTTGCAGGATGTCATAACTAACCTAAACCGATTCATCATGAGCGCTAAAGACACAGAACTGCTCTGTGGTCTGAATCGTGAGGACTTTCAGACCACTGTCAACGGTAAGCAAACCGATCTTTTTATACTCAAGAATAGCATTGGCAACGAGGTAGCCATCACCAACTATGGGGGCGCGCTCGTTGCCATTATAGTACCCGACCGCGACGGAAAGTATGCCAATGTGATTCAGGGACACGACAACATCCAGGATGTAATCAACTCACCCGAACCCTATCTCTCCACTCTGATCGGACGATACGGCAACCGCATTGCCCGCGGAAAGTTCCAGCTGAACGGCAAGCAGTACACCCTCCCCATCAACAACGGTCCCAACTCGTTGCACGGCGGACTGAAGGGGTTCAACGCCAAAGTCTGGGACGCACTGCAGATGAACCCACAGTCGCTGGTACTTAACTACATCAGTGCCTACGGAGAGGAAGGATTCTCCGGCGAAGTGAAGACCACCGTGATCTACACTTTCACCGACGACAACGAGCTGGTGATTGAATACATGGCCACATCGAACAAGAAAACCATCATCAACCTTACCAGCCACGGATTCTTCTCACTGGCAGGCATTGCCAATCCAACGCCCACCATCGATGACCTTGAGTGCGAAATCAATGCCGACTTCTACATTCCCATTGACGAGACCAGCATTCCCACGGGCGAAATCCTGAAGGTTGAAGGCACACCTTTCGACTTCCGCACCTCCAAGCCCGTAGGACGCGACATCGACGCCGACCACGAGCAGATTCGCCATGGTGCCGGCTACGACCACTGCTTCGTACTGAACAAGAAAGAAGAGGGCGAACTCTCGTTTGCGGCACGCATCGTGGAACCCAACAGCGGCCGTACAATGGATGTATATACCACCGAACCCGGCGTACAGGTATATACCGACAACTGGGCAGACGGTTACAAGGGACAACACGGAGCCACCTTCCCGCGCCGTTCGGCCATCTGCTTCGAGGCACAGCACTTCCCCGACAGCCCCAACCGTCCATACTTCCCATCGGTGGTGTTGCGTCCGGGCGAACAGTACAAGCAGAAGACCATCTACCGTTTCGGCGTACAGAAATAATACACTAACACAAACAATATACAACCGCTATGACACAGAAAAAGAAGAACGGAGCCATCGTTGCCATCATTGCGATGATGTTCCTTTTTGCCATGATATCCTTCGTGACCAACATGGCAGCACCTTTCGGCACCATCTGGAAGCAACACTATGAGTGGGCTGGCATGATGGGCAACATGATGAACTTTGCAGCCTACCTCTTCATGGGTATCCCTGCCGGGATGATGATTACCAAAATCGGCTACAAGAAAACCGCGCTGGTGGCACTTGCGCTAGGCTTCGTAGGCATTGGCGTGCAATACCTGTCGAGCACTATGGACGCAGAGCAGCTGAGCACCTATCTGGTTTACCTGCTCGGTGCTTTCATCTGCGGCTTCTGCGTATGCATCCTGAACACCGTTGTCAACCCCATGCTCAACCTCCTGGGCGGCGGTGGCAACCGTGGTAACCAGTTGCTGCAGACCGGCGGCTCGCTGAACTCACTGGCAGCCACTCTCACCCCGCTGCTCGCAGGCTCCATGATCGGCACCATCACCAAGGACACCTCGCTCAGCGCTGTGGCTCCCCTGCTCATGATAGCACTGGCCATCTTTGCCGCTTCGTTCGTTATCATCTACTTCACCAAGATACAAGAACCTGAAACCGAATCGCAAAATGTGATGGAAGGTGTCAAGGGTGCTTTCCAGTACCGTCATCTCGTACTGGGTGTGATTGCCATTTTCTTCTATGTAGGCATTGAAATCGGCGTTCCCGGGCAGATGCTGTTCTACCTGAGCGAGCCTGGTGGCGTGCTCGGCAGTGCTGCCATAGCCGGTACGGTGGCAGCCATCTACTGGTTCCTGATGCTCGTCGGCCGGTTCACTTCCACCTTTATCAGCGGAAAGGTGTCCACACGGGCACAGATAATTACCGTTTCCACCGTGGCCATTGCCCTGTTGCTGGTAGCCATTTTCCTGCCCGAGTCGAAGACTTTCACCCTGCCAGGATCGGAAGATAACCCCGTCGACCTCGTGCTCTTCAAGTTCACGGGCGGCGAAATCCCCGTAAAATGTCTGTTCATCGTACTCTGCGGTCTCTGCACATCAGTGATGTGGGGCGGCATCTTCAACCTCGCCACCGAAGGACTGGGCAAATACACTGCTGCTGCATCCGGCATTTTCATGACCATGGTGGTTGGAGGCGGTGTCATGCCGCTGCTCCAGAACCTCCTGGCAACCAAGGTGGGCGACATCCAGAGCTACTGGCTCATCATTGCCATGCTGGCGTTCATCCTCTACTACGGACTCATCGGCAGCAAGGTACATAAGGAAGTTGGCGAGTAGGCAAGTTAACAAGTAGACAAGTATTCATAAAAAGAACAACCATAAAACATTAAATCGTTATGAGAGATATTGAATTTGTAAGAAGCCGTTTCGTCAAGCATTTCGACGGACACACCGGTAACATCTATGCTTCTCCCGGCCGTATCAACCTGATTGGCGAGCACACCGACTACAACGGTGGCTTCGTATTCCCGGGTGCAGTAGACAAAGGCATCCTGGCAGAGGTTCGTCCCAACGGAACCAACACCGTGATGTGCTATGCCATCGACCTGAAAGACCGGGTGGAATTTAAGGTTGACGATCCCGAAGGCCCCCGCACATCGTGGGCACGCTACATTTACGGTGTCGTACAGGAAATGCGCAAGCGCGGCGTTGATGTGAAAGGATTCAACACGGCCTTCTCGGGCGATGTTCCCCTAGGTGCAGGAATGTCCTCGTCGGCAGCCATGGAAAGCTGCTTCGCCTTTGCGCTGAACGACCTCTTCGGCGACAACAAGGTGGAGAAATGGGAACTGGTGCTGGCCGGACAGGCCACCGAGCACAACTACTGCGGCGTGAACTGCGGCATCATGGACCAGTTTGCCAGCGTCTTCGGACAGTACGGGAAACTCATGCGCCTGGATTGCCGCTCGCGCGAGTTTGAATATTTCCCGTTCAATCCCGAGGGCTACAAACTGGTGCTCGTCGATTCGAAGGTGAAACACGAACTCAGCGGTTCTCCCTACAACGACCGTCGCAACTCGTGCGAGAATGTTGTGAAGCACATTGCTGCCCATTATCCCGACCAGCAGATTGAGACCCTGCGCGACTGCACCTGGGAGCAGCTTGAGGAAGTGCGTGCAGAAGTAGGCGAAGAAGACTACAAGCGCGCCCACTATGTACTCGGCGAGAAAGACCGCGTGCTGGCAGTCTGCGACGCACTCGTGGCCGGCGACTATGAAACCGTGGGCAAGAAGATGTATGAAACCCATGAAGGACTCTCCAAGGAGTATGAAGTTTCGTGCGAGGAACTTGACTTCCTGAACGATGTTGCCAAGGAAAACGGCGTTACAGGCTCACGCATCATGGGCGGCGGTTTCGGCGGCTGCACCATTAACCTTGTGAAAGACGAACTCTACCAGAAGTTCATCAACGACGCTGCCGAGAAGTTCTTCAAGAAGTACGGCAAGCGTGTGGCTGTCTACGATGTGAACATCAGCGACGGCTCCCGACGCATTCTGTAATCACAATGTATCGCTATTCCTTTCCATAAGCAAAGTGGCTGGCACGGGAATCCTTCCTGTTGTCGGCCACTTTTTTCGTTCTGCAACACAAGTTCATCCTCCTGCATGTCCCGAAAACAAGCACACATACTCCTGCTCCTTGCCTTGCTCTGCCTCGCCGGCTGCAAGAGCCACCTCATCCCCCCCACATTCCATCTTCCACCTTCACCCGACTATGCCGACACCACCCAGTGGTATGTCATGGAACGGGGCGGAGCAGCCGACCTGTTCTACATCATCTCCACCGAGACTGGCGACTACACGCGCGGGGGAGTCAGCTACCACCATGCCGACACCTACAGCGACAGCGTACGACTTCCCATGAGAAGCGAGATGGCCGGCGTGGAGCAACTGCTCAGCGGCAGGCTGAACTACTACTCGCCCTACTATCGGCAGTGCTCACTGCAGTCATTCACCGACCCCAAGACGACCGCGCAGCGCCTGCCGACAGCCACGGACGATGTCAGACGGGCTTTCCGCCATTACCTGAAACACCTCAACCCCGACCGTCCCTTCATCGTGGCAGGGTTCAGCCAGGGTGCCATGATTGTGCTGCAGCTGCTCAAGGAAATGGACCGAACCACTTACCGGCGCATGGTGGCAGCCTATGTCATCGGAGCAAGCGTTCCGCAGCAACTGGCCGACAACTGCTGCAATATCGTTCCTGCCAAGGGTGCAGCCGACACGGGGGTGACCATTTGCTACAATTCGGTCAGGGATGCCGCCACCGTGAGCCTCTTCCCGAAGAGTGCCTTCGCCATCAATCCCGTCAATTGGCACACCGACGACACGCCCGCCACCCTGCTCACGGAGCCCACGCCGTTCCTGCCCGTAGGTCAACAGCAGAAAGACACTCTCACCGTCCGTCTCGACGCACAGTCGCAACTGCTCTTTGTAGAAGGATATACCGGCACCGACTATATGCTGCCACTCATCGGACACGAGGGCAACTACCACTCGCGCGAGATTTGGCTCTACCGCGAACAACTCCGAGAAAACATGCAGCTGCGCACCGAAGCATTCCTGAAATACAGAAAATAACAGCCTGCTGCACAGGAGAATAGTCCGTTTCAGCAATAATCTGCTCAAAGGGAACGGCGTAAGTATCCCCAAAAACACCCCGGATTTTTCGGCAAAAGAAATGTTAAAATGGAGGTTTTTACGCTCAGGTGAAGGTGCATGGCCATTCATTTCCCTTCCCCTCATTTGGGGGCATAACTCTCCCGACCTCCCTTACCCTAAGGGAGGGGCATCATTCTCAACTTACTGATTTTCAGCAGGACAGAAGCGTCCCCTTAAGTTAAGGGGACTACAGGGGGTATGTTGTAAGATTCCATTTCCAAAACCTGCTCTTTCGCACTGCAAGAGCCGCCCTTTCTTTGGGCAACTGGGGCCCAAACGCCTTCCGTTTAGGCTCCAGACGGAAAACGGCCGCAGGGAAGTCAGACCTTAAATCTGCGCAAAACACTGACTGGCAGCAACTTACGCAAGCTTTCAAGATTTGGCGTTATTTGCGTCCGAGCGGCACTTCGGTAGCGAAAAATCGATTCTGCGGAAGGTGATTTTTTCAGTTACGGGAGAAGTGATGGAATAAGGACGCCCGACTCCACACCTGCATGGACAGCCCCGTCAAGGGTAAAAAGTTTATATTGTGGTTTAGCACCAGGAAAAACGTTTGAGCAAATTCTTCCACTACCCTCTCCTTCAGGCAAAGCATTGAAAAAATACTCTCAAAAATATTCTCTTTACAGAAAAAGTTATATCTTTGTCTCACGATGCATTTTGGGCGAGTGCGCCCGCTACATCCCTTTATTCGTCTAAAAACCTTGGAACATATTTATGGCAAACCTAAACGAGCGTGCAGAATTGCACAAAACCATCTAGCAGATAGCCAACGACCTGAGGGGCAGCGTTGATGGATGGGACTTTAAAAACTATGTGTTGGGATTTCTTTTCTATCGATTCATCTCAGAAGACCTGACTAACTATTTAAACAATGAAGAAGCAAAGGCTGGGAATCATGACTTCAACTATGCCGCCATCAACGACGAAGATGTTGACGACAATGTGCGTCAAATCACTATCGAAGACAAAGGCTATTTCATCTATCCCTCAGAACTCTTCTGCAATGTCACAGCATGCGCCGAAACCGACTACAACCTCAACGAAACTCTCAACCGCATATTCCGCGACATTGAAGGCAGCGCAATAGGCACAGACAGCGAGTCTGACATGAAAGGACTCTTCAGCGATATTGACGTAAACAGTCCAAAACTCGGAGCCACAGTTACCAAGCGCAACGAATTATTGACCAAAATCCTGCAAAAGATTGGAGCCCTCAACCTCCTGACTTCGGCGATGCGTCACCCTGCTCGCGCGTGCGCCTGTTAGCTTAATTC
>CALFJA010000077.1 GCA_937877605.1 uncultured Prevotellaceae bacterium
CGCATGGCTTTTATGGCCAGGATTTTCTGCCATTCCTCGGACATCTCAATGACGTTGTATTGGAGGTAGAGTACAAAAGCGTGTATGGCTGCCAGCCTGTAGTTCCGCGTGGCCGGGGAGCAGTGCCGCTCATCCATTATCCAGTTGAGATACCCCAGTACACTCTGTCTGGTAAGATGCCTGAGGCACAGCTTCTCGACGGCGACTCCCTGCCGGGTGTGCATATAGTCGATGTACTGCACGAAGGCGTCCCTGTATGCGGACAACGTGTTGGGGCTGACATTCCTCTCATGCGGAAGGTACTCGGACAGGAACCGGCTAAGTTGTCTGGCAAAGTCTGTCGCTGTCGTCATAGGCCCTGCAGAGTTTTGGGTACACAAAAGCGTTTATCGGTGAGCACTGCTTCTCCAGCTCGGGGTACATCGCGAAGGTCAGTCGGACGTATTGCTCCGTCGCTGACAGGGAGTGATGTCCCAGGCAGGCGGACAGGAGCGGGAGCCCGGTATATAAGTCAACACCGTTATGATCCATCTGAACCAGACTGTGGACGGCAAACGTATGCCTGAGGTCATGTACGCGTGGCCCCTGGTGGTTCCCCTTGAACGGGATTCCGCAGCGGTCAAGCATCTTGCGGAAGAACTGGTACACCGCATTGGCATGGAAAGCTGTTCCGTCAGACTTTACGAAGAAGGGACGCTGTGCGGCCTCTATCCCGGCAACGGGCATCCTGTTCCGGTACGATTCATACTCTTGAAGCACATTGCGGAGAGACTCACTGAGGGGCACGATACGCTCAGTCCCGTTCTTGGTCTTCCTGAGGAGGATGTATCCCTGCCCAAGGTGTACGTCTTCGTTGGCCACGGACAAAGCCTCGGAGATGCGGGCGCCTGTCCCATAGAGCATCCTCAGGAGTGCCGGCATTGCCATGAGGGATGTCCCCATCCTTACGTCGTAAAGGCGGTATGCGTCACAGGCGGCGAAGATGTCTGCCATTTGCGATGCCGTGAAGATGTAGGGCGTGAAGTCAGCCTTCGGATTCACGGGCAGCTTGGGTATGAAGCACGGGCAGCCCCTTCTTGACATCAGTGTGGTCAGCTGGTGCCACACAGAGTACTTGGCGTAGACGGTACGGTCGCAGTCGGCAGCCCT
>CALFJA010000078.1 GCA_937877605.1 uncultured Prevotellaceae bacterium
CTCGTTTATTCGTACCTCTGGCTGTGCCGAAGGTACTTCCACTCGGCAAAGAAACAAAGAAACTTCGTATTCTTTCTTTCGTTTGCGCTCGTTTATTCGTACCTTTGCAGGCATGGAAATATTGAAAGACTTACTTTTCATTGTGGTCGGCATCTACTGTGTAATCAACGGTGCCAACCTGCTGACCAAGGGTGCTGTCGCCTTGGCCGAGCGCTTTCGCATGCCGCAAGTTATCATCGGCCTCACCATTGTGGCGCTGGGTACTTCGCTGCCTGAACTCTGCGTGAGCCTGATGAGTGCGCTGAAGGGCACTGCCGACATGGCGGTCGGCAATGTGGTGGGCAGCAACATCTTCAATACGCTGTTCATCGTGGGCATCGCTGCTATCCTGATGCCCATCACCGTGAGCCGTCTCACCGTGCGTCGCGACATGGTTTTCGCCCTGGCAGCATCTGTGTTGCTGTTGTGTATGTGCTGGAACGGCACGCTGGCGCGTTGGGAAGGCTTTGTGCTTTTGCTCCTTCTTGTGGTCTATATGCTGTATACCATAAGACAATCGCGCTTGGAGAATACCGCCGAAGAGTCCGACCGTCAGCTCGTTCCGTGGATGAAAACACTCTCATGGCTTGTTGCCGGGGTGCTGTTGCTGCCGGTGGGAAGTTATGTCTTCGTTGACCATGCCGGTCATCTTGCCCTCGCTCTGGGCATGAGCGAGGCCGTGGTGGGACTTACCATTGTGGCAGGCGGCACCTCGCTGCCGGAACTGGCCACCACCATTGTGGCCGCACGCAAGGGAGAATCGGGCATCGCCATCGGAAATGTGCTCGGCTCCAATGTGCTGAACATCCTCTTCATCCTCGGCCTGACCAGCTTGATTTCACCTCTGTACATCAGCGGTATCACCATGGTTGACTACGGCATGCTGATAGCCTCCATGGCTGTATTCCTGCTCTTCTCCTGGACGCGCTTCAAGATTGAACGCTGGGAAGGCATCGTGCTGACGGCAATGTTCGTGGGTTACCTTTCCTGGCTGATTTATAACATATAAGTTCCGGTCGCTGCAAACCGGACGGATACAAAAAATCCCTGGCGGAAAATGATGCTCGCCAGGGATTTTTCTGTGTCTATTTGTCAAGCAGTTCAGCCAGTGTGTTGAGCAAATCCTCGCCCCTTAGGTCGGAAGCGACAATCATGCCTTGCGGGTCCAGCAGGATGTTCGAGGGGATGGACATCACACCGTAGACGCTGCTGGCCTCGCATCCCCAACCCTTCAGGTCCGACATCTGGGGCCAGGTCATGTGCAGGTCGGAGAGAGCCTTCTTCCAGGCAGCTTCCTTCTGGTCGAACGATACGCCCACAATTTCGTAGCCCTTGTCCTTGTACAGTTCGTAGCTCTTCACCACTGTTGGCATCTCCTGCCGGCAGGGACCGCACCACGAAGCCCAGAAGTCGACCAACACATACTTCCCCTTGCCTGCGAACTGGCTCAGCAGCACCTCCTTCCCGTCGGGATCTTTCATGGTCAACTCGGAAAAACGGAGTCCGGGCTGGCGCTTGGCAAGGCTCGCCATAACCTGTTTCGCCAGAGCGGCGGCAGGGTGGCCGTAGTAGGCTGCGGTCTCCGGAAGCAACGACTTCAGTTCGTCGTACTTCATGCCGAAAGCCACCTTGGAGATGAACAGGGCTGGAATGATGTTGTCCTGGTTCTCGCGGGCAATCTGTTTGTAGAAGTCTTCCTGTCGCTGCTGGATGCTCTCAGCTTCCTTCTCAATCTCTTTGTTGCGGGCCGCAGCCTCCTCTGTACCGGCCGTGCGGTTCTTCATGTACTCGGAAATGAGCCCCTGCAACTCCGTCTGAAACAGATTGTCGGCCTTGAGGTAGTTGGACAGTTTCTCGTTCAGCGGCGAACCCTTCAGCTCGTTGGTGGAAAAGTCGAGTTCAACGGGTGTGCCGTCGTTGATGAAAGTGAAGAACTGCCCCTGCTTCTCTTCGCCTTCGGGACGGACGGTGAGGAACGCTTCGGAAGGCAATGCCTTCTTTATTTCGAACGACCCCTTGGTAACCGGGAAATTGGCGTCAAGCTCATCTTTTCCGTTTGAGATGTAGAGGCTTACTTCCTTTGCGGAGGAAACCTTCCCTTTGATGCAGGCCTGCGTTTCCTGTGCCATCAGCGTGGACGAAGAAAGCAACAGCACGATGGATAAAAGTGTAGTTTTCATGTTGCTGAAATGTATTGGTTGTTTTTGCAAAAATACGCATTTCCCCAAAGAAACCGCAGTGTTCCCCCATTCTTTTTTATTTACCGGTCTGCGAAAACAAAGGAGGTGAATGTTTTGCCAGACGCTCATGACGGTGTATCTTTGCAACAAGAAAGCCAAATGATGAGCCTATACCGTTTCCCCTTGAGCAAGAGCCGCCGGTCCGACTGGATGCAATTGTCAAATGCATTCATGGCATTGTTGCTGACATTCTGCCTCGCTTTGGCAGGATGTAGCACAGACACCGATTTCGATGAAGCCGATGCCGTTGCGCCGGATGCTGCCTATTCACCGCTGGCAGAATACCAAAAGGCAAGCAGCATCCTGGTACATACGCCAGGTAACGAAATTGAAGGGGCATCAGGTTTGCACGGGAGATACAATGTCAGCGCCATGAAGGAGGAGCATCTTGCTTTCATCCAGGCCCTGAAGACCAACGGCATCGCCGTATTTGAACTGACCGATGTGCTTAAGAACGCCCCGCTCGAAGCCTTGAAAGCCATCGCACAGCAACTATCGTCGGCGGATATAAGTCAGATGGACAAGGAAGAACTGATTGACCGGATAATCGTCGGCGCCCCACTGCGGGGCATCTATTTCATGCGCGACCAAAGCATAACGACACCCAGAGGGCAGGTCATCGGCAAGATGAAACTCCCGCACCGGCAACTTGAGCCCGCACTGATAAGGCTTTGCTACGAATGGCTGGGCAGGAAAGTTGCTTACGAGGTGCAGGCTGACGGTGCCTGTCTCGAAGGGGGCGACTATATTCCTTTCAACACAATCGCATTCATTGGTGAAGAATTCATGTGGAAGTGTTTTGGATAATCGCAAACAGTTGTAAATCAGTATATAACAAGAAGCGTCCAAAATTGAACGGTACAAAAAAGTGCAATAGCGCGAAATGGGAAATCGAAGAGTTTTGCAGAGCAA
>CALFJA010000079.1 GCA_937877605.1 uncultured Prevotellaceae bacterium
GTTGTACTAATCCCTATCGGGAAGCCTTTTCCCACAGCATAAAAAAAAGATTACCCGCATATTTGCGTTAATAAAGGTAGGAAAAATCTTTTTTTAACCAAAACAGGTAATCATATGAATACAACAGTTTCCGCCATCCGGCGTGCGTGTGAGAATGTACCTTTCTTCGTGCAAAGGTACGACATTTTTTGCAAACGGCTCGAAAACGAGCAGAAAAGTTTACGTACTATTATGGGCTACGGCCATCATCTGGCTCTTCTTTGCCTTCATTTCGGTCGTCTCCCTGGTCAGATCAGTGAGTATGAGTACACGGACTACTACAACAGCCTTCTGAAGAAGTCGCCTTCGGGGTCTCACATGAAGCATGCCGTGTACAGCGTACGTTCTTACTTCCGTGTGATGGGCAAGTCCTGCCCTCTGTCAGCGAATCCGCCAATCCCCAAGTCTCGTCCGTGCCTGACGGTGCTGAGCGTCCGTGAGGTCAGGCAGATTCTCTCTGCCGGCAGCGTGCTGCGCGACAGGGTGCTTCTGTCGCTGCTGTATGACACGGGCATGCGCCGCAGCGAGCTTGTATCCCTGGAGCTGCGCGACCTGGACTTCGACCGCTGCCGCATCACCGTCCGCCAGGGCAAGGGACGGAAGGGCCGCTATGTCCCCTTCTCACTCAACATGCAGAAAGGCCTCCGTCGCTACATGGAGGAGTACCGCCCGCAGCGCTATGTGTTCGAGCTGCAGCCCGGCGTTCCCATCCCCTACCGATGGCCTGCCGAGATCATGAGGAATGCCCTGAGAGCCGTCCCGTCCATCCTGAAGCATGCCACGCCCCACACCCTGCGCCACAGTTTCGCGACCCACCTGCTGGAGGCCGGCACCGACATCCGCACCGTGCAGCAGTGGCTTGGACACTCCCGCCTTGAGACCACGGCCGTGTACCTGAACGTGGCCGTCACCGACCGTCCTGACGTGAAGACCGGACCCATGGACATCATCTATCCCCTTGCGAAGTGATGGACATGGGCATACCGGAGGCCATCCGGCGGTTCTTCCCGTCGTATGGCCAGATGTACCGTCCTGCACCGCATGTGTCGCAGGTACTCTGGCGCATCCGCGACTGCCGTACCGAGGCCATGGGCGGGCGCGAGATGGCCTGCCCGGAGTGCGGCCACGTGCACACGGAGTGGAACAGCTGCCGCGACCGCCACTGCCCCGTGTG
>CALFJA010000080.1 GCA_937877605.1 uncultured Prevotellaceae bacterium
TGACGATTCTGGTCTGCTAAATACAATCTCTGTTTTAGCGGACCACTTTTCTGTTTTCAGGGGTCCGTTTTCACAAAATTCTCCACAGGATTACCAAAGCATATTATTTTGTACTTTTGCACCCTATAACATAACTTTATGGACAAATTACCCTATAGAGAATTCCTGGCGATGATGCAAATAGTTTATTTTCGACCTATAGGTCAATTTGCAGGCTGCGACTTGCGTAGTTTCCCGATATTTACTACCTTTGCACCTATTTCAAAACATTCAAAAACGAGCGATATGAATAAAAAAGATGCCCGGTATGCCACTCGCCCATAACCAAGCGAAATGGCATCCGCAATGGGGTTCAGTTGTACAAATGTATGGCCTGTGGCCACCAGTTCAGGGCTGGCAACGAGGTCGATGCCGATGAGTTGTGGACGAAGTACCTGGAGAACAAGCAGACCGTAGCCGAGTTGTCGGCAGCATACGGTCTGAGTGAGTCCACAATCAAGCGTCGTCTGCATGACATCACGAAGGAATGGGTTCAGCCTCCCTTGTCCGGCAGCGGCTTCGTCCACTTTGACACGACCTACTGGGGACACAACTGGGGAGTCCTTCTGGGCCTTGACGATGCGAGCGGTCAACCATTGTATGTTGCCTTCATCAAGCATGAGCGAGTCCAGGACTACAAGGACGCAGTGGCCAGTATTGAGAAGCGGGGATTCACTATCAGGGGAGTCATCATCGACGGAATGCAAAGCCTGTTTGAGGAGTTCTCCGCATACAAGATCCAGATGTGCCAGTTCCACATGAAGCAGATAGTGAGACGCCACCTCACGCTACACCCGAAACTGCTTGCTGCCAGGGATTTGAATGCAATGATGGAACACCTCCCGCAGAAGACAAAGGCTGAGTTCGAGGAAGAGTATGCCCAGTGGAAGATTACCTGGAAGGACACGCTGAACAAACGCTCACAGCTGAAATCCGGAAAGAAGCCATACACGCATCGGAAGCTGCGCTCTGCCATGCACAGCATTGACTTCTACCTGCCATATCTGTTTACATACCAGCGGGAGGACTGCAAGGGGATGCCCAACACCAACAACAAGATAGAGGGAACCTTTACCGACCTGAAGAAGAACCTGAACAACCACAGCGGCATGACGGAGAAGAACCGCAAGCGGTTCATTTCTGGGTTTTTCTTGGCATTGACACAAAAGCTAAG